>JABINT010000012.1 GCA_018698075.1 Acidiferrobacteraceae bacterium | reverse complement strand
AATGTGTGGATCTGGGTAGTAATCGCAGCAGCGCTATGCATTATCCCGATTATCTCCGCGATTCGCCACGAAAACGAGATTGAGAATAAGCACGGCTAAGTCGATCAGACTCAGCTAGCTTTGATGATTGGAAACGGCCTGATGGAAACCATCAGGCCGTTTTTTTTCACTTCAGTGCCCATAATGCGACCGCCAGCGCTTAACAGCTTTTGCCTTAGCTACTAGCGTCGCTTTTTTCCGGTTTGGATTAATATTTTGATAGCGACTACGGCTCATATCCTTGAACCCGGCCTATGGCAGGCAGACCCCTACCTCGAGCGCTATACCGTCCGCGGGGGCGGCTCGATCGTTTTTGAGCTTTTTTACGATGATTCAATCACCATTATCGACCCAGAAGGATCTCAACCCGGCGAGCTCATCGCTTTTGACAAAAACGGTGAACCTGATTGCGCCGGATTATCGGACGATGAACCGCTTTCGGCATCAGGCTTTCAGCAAACCATATCTGTGCAGAACGACAGCTCTCAACAACTTCTTGAAGGATTAAAGCGACGTAACATTAATCCGTCCCAGGCAAAGGCCTTGCCTCTTTTCGGTACCGAAACACCTCCTGGCGCAGCGGTGAACTACACCGCGGGCAAAGACCTGCTCTGTATCGTTTGCGCCCCCGGCAAGTCGATGGCCGTAGATGAGCAAACGCCTCCCACCTCGTTGGTGGTTCAAGTCCAGCGCAGCCGTCAACGGGATCTGCGCGAACCTCCATTGCCAGAGCCACTGGCCGAGCCGCGTTTGGAGCTGCGAATCGATCGCTGCACGGCCAGTCAGTACACCGTGCATGCTGGAGAATATATCCAGATCATCGATGTGGCAGGGCGTGAGTGTTCTGACTTTTTAGCCTTTTCCCGCGCAGCGCTCGATCGAGGTCAAGAACGCCATATCGACATGACCACCACCCGCACCCTGGTGGGTGCCGGGTACCCGGGCCCGGGCCTTTATGCCAAGTACTTCGATCGCGATATGCAGCCGCTGGTCGAAGTCGTTCAAGATACTTGTGGGCGCCACGATACCTTTGGGCTCGCCTGTGCCGCCAAATACTATGAGGACCAAGGCTACTTTGGCCACCCGAACTGCTCGGACAACCTTAACCAGACTATGGCGCCCTTCGGCGTCAGGCCACGCCGCGGCTGGGAGGCAGTCAACTTTTTCTACAACACCGGTATCGACGAGCACAACGTACTTTTCTTAGACGAGCCCTGGTCACGGCCTGGCGACTATGTCCTGCTTAGGGCCATGACAGATCTCGTCTGCGCATCGACAGCCTGCCCGGACGATACCAGTGCTGCCAACGGCTGGAACCCAACCGACATTCACGTCCGCATCTATACTCCGGAGAAGGCCTTTTCACGGGCCATTGCATACAGAATGACAGCAGACGCCGAAACCCAACTGACGCGCGAGACCGGTTTTCACCCTCGCACAGCCCAACTCACCCGCAATTTCACTGAGTACCGGGGGTTTTGGCTCCCCACTATATTTAATAACGCCGGCGCGATCGATGAGTACTGGGCCTGCCGGGAAAAAGCCGTGGTCATGGATCTCTCCCCGCTTCGAAAGTTCGAGGTGCTTGGGCCCGACGCGGAGACACTGATGCAGACAGTGCTGACCCGCAACGTGCGGCGCATGGCTATCGGGCAGGTGGCATACACCGCCATGTGCTACCCCCACGGCGGCATGATTGATGACGGCACCGCTTTGCGATTAGGCCCTGACAACTTCCGCTGGATCGGCGGCGATGACTACAGCGGTTTGTGGCTGCGTGAACAGGCACAGAAACTTGGCTTGAAAGTGCTGGTTAAATCATCCACAGATCAGTTACATAACGTCGCTGTTCAAGGCCCCAATAGTCGGGATATTCTTAAGCAGATCATCTGGACACCGCCGGCACAACCCACAGTAGAGGAACTCGGCTGGTTTCGCTTTACCATAGGCCGACTTAGCGATATGCACGGCCTCCCGGTCATGGTGTCGCGCACCGGCTATACCGGCGAGTTGGGTTTCGAGATATTCTGTCACCCCGATGATGCCTGCGCCGTGTGGGATGCCGTATGGGAGGCAGGCCTACCCTACGGCTTGACACCGCTTGGCCTGGAGGCGCTCGACATTTTGCGCATAGAGGCTGGATTAATCTTCGCAGGTTATGAATTTTGCGATCAGACCGATCCCTTTGAGGCGGGCATTGGGTTTACCGTACCTTTGAAATCCAAGGAGGATGACTTCATTGGGCGCGAGGCCCTGGTTCAGCGCAAGGCCAATCCGCAACGCCAACTGGTGGGCTTAGAGCTTGCAGGCAATGAGCCGGCAGCTCATGGTGACTGCGTCCGTGCAGGCCGAGCCCAGATTGGCGTTGTCACAAGCGCAGCACGCTCACCCATTTTGCGCAAGAACATCGCGCTTTGTCGTATCGATTCTCAGCATGCTGAGATAGGCACCAAGGTTGAAGTGGGCAAGCTTGACGGGCATCAGAAACGCATTCCAGCCGTTGTCGTCCCCTTCCCCTTTTACGATCCGAAAAAAGAACGCGTCAGAGCATAGTTAACGCTCTGTAACCTTCGTCCCATCGACATCCGTCATTGCGCCTGGCGTCGTCCAGGCCAAGATGGGGAAAACATCGTCGTTTTAAGGGATTTTGCCTGCCGAACTAAGCTTCGACAACGATCAGAAGGGCTGCCGGAAGCCCAGTTGGCCTGTGATTCCAATCAAATTGGTGTGGATTTGGTTTTGGGGCTATCCAGGTAACTGGACTAAACTAGAGTTGGTACGTAAGGAAAGGCCAAACTCATGACAAACAAATGAGAAGTATCGCTTCAAAAAACGAATGGCTGCACACTGACAGGGCCCTGGTAAAGCAGATTTATCTTTTTTAAACCAGTGCCGCTTGTTCACGATTCTGACACTCAAGACTAAGGAGGGAGAAAATATGTTAAAAACATTAATAAAAGTTGCTGCTATTGTATCGGTACTAGTTATCAGTCCTATAGCAAAAGCCGCAGATCCAATAAGAATTCCAGTATTAAACTGGTCCAGCCAGATTGTTATGGCTAACGTGATGGCTCAAGTATTTGAAGAAATGGGTCATACAGTGGAATTAGTTCCAGCTGAATCCGCTTCAAGATATGAGGCCGTTAGGATCGGAGATCTTCACGTAGCTCATGAAACTTGGGAGTCAACAATGGCGATCCCATTTTATGAAGCCATGGACAAAGGTGGCTTGATTGACGCTGGTAGCCACGACTTAATAACATTTGAGGAAATGGGAATTCCAAATTGGGTTATTGATGACGGACTATGCCCTGGTTTACCAAGTTGGGAAGCTCTAAAATCTCCTGATTGTGCAAAGAATTTTGCAACAGCTGATTCAGAAGGAAAAGGTCGTTGGTTAGAAGGACCTCAGGAATGGCATGGAGATGTTATGCCTAATAGACTTAAAGGTTTAGGTATAGATGGTTTATGGACAGTAAAATTTGCAGGCAGCGCCAGTGCTCTATGGGCTGAATTAGAAGCGGCTAAAAAAGAAGGTCGTGGAACAGTTATCTTTAACTGGTCTCCAAACTTTACTGATGCAGCCGGTTTTACATTTATTGACTTTCCACCTTATTTCGAAGGGTGCCGACTAGAAAATGGTGGAACTCTAGAGACTACTGGCTGTGGCTCTCCAAAAGGTTGGCTTAAAAAAGCCGCGTATATCAAGTTCCCACTAACTCACCCAGATGCGTATAAGTTCTATACAAAAATGGCTTTTAATGCGCCTCAAATCGGTGAGATGGCCAATAATGTTGACAACCTGGGTATGAGTCATGCTGATGCTGCAACTGCATTTATTGCTAATCACAGAGCTCAGATAGATCTTTGGAAGAATTGATTTAGAAGTTGTTTGACTAAAAATCCTCCCTGATTCAGGGAGGATTTTTTTTGCCAGTATTAAAAGTGAATCTGTTTATTTTTGGTAATCAAGAATTAAGTTCTTAGAAATGACTCAAGGTAAAAGAGATTCTCAAACATTCCAAAACACAGGATACATAGCCATCGTCTATCAAAGTGCGTCAATTGACACGAGTTGGGACGCGCTTTTTGAACCCCGCCGCTGCGCCACCACCTCTGAGCCAACAAATCATCTGACCGATACTAGGCTGAAGAGTCTTGATCACGGATTCCGGGTCAGGTGCCAGACCTTTTCCAGAGGCAAACATCTCGGATGAACTGTCTAACAAATGTTTCTTTTGCTTCGAAATCACTTTGGTAATAACGCCAAATCTCTACGATAGCTCATTCGATGTTTCATCGGCCTTGATTGCGGTAAAAGGAACTTTGGCTTAAAACCTGGAGAATGATTCCTACGTTTTTGCTCATGATATGTTACCTTCTGTTTTAATATACTGATACACAGAAGTTATCTACTCACTTTGACCGGCCACCCGCCGCAACCATGGGGTACAGTTCAAACAACAACGTGCTGGAGTGGCAAAATTTCGATCGGTAGAACCGGATGTTTGGTTTTTGGACGAGCCTTTGTCAGCCCTTGATCCTTTAGCAAAAAACAAAATGCGAGATGAGTTCTGAAGTTCGCGAGGAATGCTTTATAAAACAATAATGAATGTTTGTTACTCATGATCTTGATGAGACTCCTCGTTTAACTGATCGCATAGCAAAAATGAAAGATAGACTCCCCCAATCGAAATAGCTCCCCATCAATTAAAACAGTAGAGATGGACTAACGGCAATTGACCCTAGTAGCTATGAAATAACTGAATCTCTCGATCCCGTAATGATTAAGTGTACAAGTTTTATTTGGCCCATCTAAGACCAATTAATAAAATGCTCAGTTATTTAAAAACCTCTAGACCGACGCAATTCGGGATTTTAGTTTTAATTTTTTTATTTTCTTATTTTGTAATACCCCAATCTGAAAATAGTTATCTTTGGAGATTACCGCCCCTATTAAAAGACTTTCCTCTATGGATTAATACCCTGCTTGATAATTTGATGTTCAAATGGTTTACCGTTGATATATGGGACCCAGTTTGGAAAGACTATGAAGAAAAAACTATTTTTAGAATAATTACGCGAGCAATAGGCAGCTCAGTTTTATTCATAATCATTTTTATTAGGGAAATCTTTCTTGGAGGAGCACAAACGTTAGGGGTACTCTTTAACGATACGTGGATCGACGCTAATAAATGGTTTTCTTGGCCTGCTCTACCTTGGACTGCTGTAGTAGCTGGCGCTTCAATTTTAGGATATCAACTTCAAGGTATTCGTTTAGCCTTGCTTGCAGGAATAGGATTTGCGTATCTTTCTATTTTTGGGCAATGGCAGCCCTCTATGCAAACCCTTTCTTTTGTTCTTGTATCCGCGCCTGTTTGTTTCGTTTTCGGATTAGGTTTTGGAATATGGGGATATCTAAATAAGACTGTAGAGAAAGCGCTTCAGCCAATATTGAATTGTATGCAGACCTTGCCTCATTTTTCCTATTTAGTTCCGATTATGGTTCTTTTTGGTGTTGGAGATCACGCCGGAGCTATTGCTACCATTATCTTTGCAACTCCACCCATGATAAGGCTAACCATTCTTGGGTTAAGAAAAGTATCTCCGGATATTGTTGACTCAGGTTTAATGAGTGGATGTAATAAATTTCAATTGTTATTTAGAGTTCTAATTCCAACGGCGAGAAGAGATATTTTAATTGGAGTTAATCAAGTCATAATGCAGTGTCTTGCAATGACTACGATTGCAGCCTTCATTGGCGCTAAAGGCTTAGGATTTAATTTAAAGGTTGCGTTAAATTCACTGGAAATTGGGAAAGCTTCAGAAATTGGACTGTGTGTCGTATTAATAGCAGTAATCCTAGATAAATATTCTTTAGCGTGGGCCAACAAACAAAAAGATTATTTTGCGAATTTAAATTTTTATCAAAAAAATAGATCTTACATAGCATTTATTCTTTTAACGCTTTTGGGAATTATTTTATCTTACTTAGGAACTCTATACTTCAAAGGCAGCATCAACTACTTATACTATGTTCCTTTTAATAAGGGTTTTACTATTTCTCCTTTTATAGACGCTGGTATTGATTGGATTTGGGAGACATTCTTTGTTTACTTAAATGCATTTAATGTTTGGTTAATAACTTCAGTCCTAGTGCCAATGAAAAACGCCTATTTAGGCATGCCTGTCATTTCAACGTTTATTATTGTAATGGGTGCAGGGTATATAGTTGGAGGTGTAAGATCAGCTGTAATAGTTGGCAGCCTAATCTTATTTATTGCGCTTTCCGAATATTGGGACAGAGCATTAATTACTGCTTACATGGCAACTTTTGCTGTTTTAATATCTGCTTTTTTAGGAGTAGTCGTTGGATCTATTTGTGCCCAAAATAGTTTTGCTAGCAAAACTATCCTTTCAATTTGTGATTTCTTTCAAACATTCCCATCTTTTATTTATCTGATTCCTGTAATCCTACTTTTTGGAATCACAGACACATCCGTTATGATAGCTGCGATTGTTTATGCGGTGATTCCGGCCACTAGATACACTGTAGAAGGCCTTAATAGTGTTCCATTATCATTGCATGAAGCAGGAACGATGTCAGGAGTATCACGATTGCAAAGATGGACTAATATCGAGCTACCTCTCGCGTTCCCCCACATCATGTTAGGAATAAATCAAACGGTTATATTCGCATTATTCATGGTAATACTTGGTGCATTAATTGGGACAATAGACCTAGGTCAAATAATTATGGGCGCATTGTCAAAAAAAGGTGGTGCGGGTATCGGTTTGACCTTAGGTATATTTGTATCCTTTATGTGTTTAGCAGTAGATAATTTAATTCGAACCTGGGCGGATGAAAGGAAAAAACTTTTGGGAATAGATTAGTCCAGCCTGCGAAAAGACTATCACCTAAAATGGAGCGCCATAAGCAGTGCGAGAATGCCACTGATTTACTGTTTGATTGAAATCCATTCAACGACCTAGCATAAATCCTGATTCTTCAGGCCATAAAATCTCAAAGCTTTCGCAAACTCGATAGGTTTAGTTAATCTTTCAAAAGGGGCTCTTGCCGTAGCTTTTTTGAGGTCTTCACAACCTTGATGCCGAAGATTTCATCTTTGTCGTGTTTCCTTCTTATACCGATGGTTGCAGAAAAGTGGATCGTGGCGATGGCAGTCGCGGTTCGCCCGAGGGTTGGTAGGAGAAAGCGGCTAACTGCAAATTTCCGGAAACCCATCCAACTGCCTGCAAGGCGTTCTCAAAGATGTCTTCAGCACTCCGAATCTCGGCTAAATGGCTGCGTTGGTAGGCATTGAAAAACTGAGCCACGAGGATGCCCTCAAGAACTGGCTGGCCACGTAGATGGGTAAAAACCTTTCACTCAAATATAAGGCGGTAGACCCCCTAAACCTCTCCCTTGCCTTTAAATGGCTGGGGAGAGGTTTGTTTTATTTTGGTGTTTCCTAGCAAAGTAATACGATTACCCTTAACATGTATCAAAGGACTAATCGGGAATTAAATTGTGCCCTCCAGCATAGCGCCAACTAACAAGGAACAACCTGTCATCCTGTGTGATTCGGTTTTTAAAATATTTGGCCCCAACGCAAAGAAGATGCTTGCGGACGTACAGGGCAATGTAGACGCCAAAGCTTTCCAAGATGCCGGCTGCATCGTTGGTGTGAACAATGCGTCTTTTGAGGTTTTCAAAGGAGACATGCTCGTTGTTATGGGCCTATCTGGCTCAGGGAAATCGACACTCCTTCGCTGTATATCAAAGTTGACCGACGCTACTGCCGGAAATATTTATATAGACGGGCAGGATTTGCTGGCGATGAACAATAAGCAACTCATCGAACTTCGTCGAAACAAAATGGGCATGGTCTTTCAGAGTTTTGCCTTGTTGCCCCACAAAACCGTTCTTGAGAATATTGCCTTCCCCTTACAGGTAAAAGGAGGCAGCACGCAGGACAGTATTAAAAAGGCAATGGAGATGGTCGAACTTGTAGGTCTTGGCGGGCGAGAAAATTATTTCCCTAGACAATTGTCGGGAGGGCAGCAGCAACGGGTCGGGATCGCACGGTCGCTTGCGATCGAACCTGATATTTGGTTCTTAGATGAACCATTCTCGGCTTTAGATCCACTGATTCGAAAAGAGATGCAAGATGAATTTTTGAGACTACAGGGGGTTCTGAATAAAACGATTTTGTTTGTCACGCATGATTTTGATGAGGCGCTTCGCCTTGCCGATCGTATTGCGATTATGAAAGACGGCGTCATTGAGCAGTTAGACACCCCGGCCAATATCGTACTCAATCCGGCGACTGAATATGTCCACAAATTTACCGAAGAAGTCCCAAGGGAAAAGGTGCTCAAAATAGAAGCCGTAATGGATCCGGTCGACTCCTCGGAAAATATCGGAGATCTACGGGTTTCGAAAGACGCCATCATTGAAACCGTAGCCGAAGCAGTGCTCAGCGAGTCAAAGGTGGTGTCAGTTGTAGATGCCAATAATCGAGTCGTTGGGAACTTGCACCCTTCTAAAGTGATTACCGTACTCTTTGGGGGCAGCACCAAGCATTCGAGCTAACGACGGCTCTACGATGACTCCTCTTCCAACAAAGCCATCCTGAACTGCTTCAATTTGCATTACTGTCGGTTTGATTTGCTTTGCTGTGTTTTTTTATCAGCCCGTCAGACACCAATATTTTCTGGCGTCCGCCGCCGTTGATCAGATTATCCGAACCTGGACCAACGATAGAAAGAAGGTACTTGGATTGCCGTAGTAAACATCGCCTTTGTTAACAGACACTAGTCCCCCAAGTAGGCTCCCTTGAATGTGACTGACTTATGCACCAAGTAAAAACGCCAGCGGTGCTAGCGTTTTTATCCAAGCCTCGATAAAGCGAACACTACCCAAAGCCCTAGAATAACCCCTCGATCTCCCCACCTTCGTTAACGAAGATGTTGTTGGCCGCCGGGGTTCGCGGCAATCCGGGCATCGTCATAATCTCGCCGCAAATAGCCACTATAAATTCGGCCCCGGCAGACAAGCGCAACTCTCTAATGGGGACCACGTGACCGCTTGGAGCGCCGAGCAGGTTGGGATCTGTGGAGAAACTGTATTGTGTTTTGGCCATACAGATCGGGAAATGACTGTATTTCTCCTCAAACTCGTCAAATTGACCTCGAACCTTTTTGTCTGCGATGATGTCATCAGCACCGTAAATGTTGCGGGCCACGGTGCGAGCCTTTTCCCACAAGGACAGGTGGTCCGGGTAAAGTGGACGAAACTGTGAACTCCCCGAGTCGGCAAGGTCGGCAACATGCTGGGCCAATCCCTCGGTACCAGCGCCGCCATCGGCCCAGTGATTGCATTCAAACACCTCGACACCAAATTCCCTGCAGTAGTCTCGTATCGCATCAATCTCAGCGGATGTGTCCGCCGTGAACTTATTGATTGCGACCACCGTGGGGACTCCAAATTGTCCAATATTACGAAGATGGCGTCCCAGGTTCTCAAGACCGTCTACCAATGCGCCGACGTTCTCGGCACTAAGGTCAGCCTTGGCGACCCCACCATGCATCTTAAGCGCTCGAGCGGTTGCCACCAGCACAACAGCATCCGGTTTCAGACCCGCTTTGCGGCACTTGATATCAAAGAACTTCTCTGCGCCAAGGTCCGCACCGAATCCAGCCTCGGTCACCACATACTTCGCCAACTTGAGTGCAGTCTTGGTCGCTCGAACTGAGTTACAGCCATGAGCAATATTGGCAAACGGCCCTCCATGAATGATGGCGGGGTTGTTTTCCAGTGTCTGAACCAGGTTTGGCATAAATGCATCGCGCAGCAGAGCGGTCATGGGTCCTTGCGCTTTGAGGTCGCGGGCATGAACCGGCTCGCGGTCGCGGGTGTAGCCAACAATGATATTAGCCAACCGCCTCTGCAGGTCAGTCAAATCTTCAGCCAAGCAAAATATTGCCATAATCTCTGAGGCAACGGTAATGTCAAAGCCGCCTTCCCGGGGAAAGCCATTGGCAACGCCACCCAACGCCACCGTTATCTGGCGAAGTGCCCGGTCATTCATGTCGACAACCCTTCTCCAGGTTATCCGTCGCTGATCAATGCCGAGTTCGTTACTCCAGTAAATATGATTTTCAATCAACGCCGACAACAAGTTGTGAGCCGCACCGATCGCATGAAAATCTCCGGTAAAGTGCAGATTGATATCTTCCATGGGGACCACCTGGGCATAGCCACCACCCGCGGCGCCGCCTTTCATACCGAAACAAGGTCCTAGTGATGGTTCTCGCAAACAGATCAACGCATCTTTCCCAATCCGGTTCAGGCCATCACCCAGGCCCACAGTCGTTGTGGTTTTACCCTCGCCTGCCGGAGTCGGCGATATTGCCGTTACCAGTATCAGTTTGCCGTCAGGGCGATCACTCAAAGATCCAATAAACTCATTACTGATCTTGGCCTTGGTGGGGCCATAGTTGAGTAATGAGTCAACCGGAATGCCAAGCTTGTCACCGATTTCACCGATCGGACGGATTTTCGCCTCACGGGCAATATCAATATCACTGGGAACACTAGCCATGGGATTTCCTTTTAAATGTTTAGTTAAAGATGGTTACTTAAGTGCTCGGTATACGAGCTTTGTAATCGTCGGGCAGCGATTAGTGTATTACGCATCAGAACAGCCACCGTAACTGGCCCAACCCCGCCCGGTACGGGCGTAATCCAGCCCGCCACCCGGCGACAAGCGTCGTAATCGCAGTCTCCAACAACCTGGATGTTGCCTTTGGAATCTTTAATCTGGTTGATGCCGATATCCACCACCACAGCGCCGGGCTTGAGCATTTCGCCTTTCACCATCCCAGGTTTTCCGACCGCAACAAATACCGCATCGGCCCGGCGTGTGTGGACGGCCACCTCGCGGGTGAGGTGATGGCAGACGGTTACAGTTGCCCCTTCGGCCATCAACAAAAAGGCGATAGGCTTGCCTACAATCTCAGAGTGCCCAATAACGGTTACTTCCAAACCCTCCAGCGATATCCCAGTCTGTCTAAGTAACTCCACGGCCGCCATCGCAGTGCATGGGCCGAGCTCGAGATTTCGGTACACAATGTTACCAATGGAGGCGGGATGCATGCCCTCGACATCCTTTAATGGATGAATGGCTGATTGAAGCTCTTGGATTGGTAGCCCATCGGGAATCGGGCGTTGCAGGATGATCCCGGTCACTCGCGGGTCAGCGTTTAAATTCAAAATGACCGCATGCACTTCGCCTGCTGAGGTATCTGCTGGAAAGCGTTTCTGCTCAAACTCGATCCCAACCTTTTGAGCACTTCGTTGCTGGTTGCGGATGTAAAGATTAACCGCTGAGTCATCACCGATACGGATAGAGATCAGGCGTGGCTGCCAGTTTGCAGCGACCAAATCCTGAACTCCTACAGTAACCTCTGCGAGCATAGTCGCCGCCACCGCTTTTCCATCGATATCACGATAATCAATTGTCATCGCCTGAGGTCACTGTCTCCCCTAGAGCCTAAAGGTTAAAAAATTCGCGCTGCACAAGCACCGCCCGCGGAACTTAACAAGGCGCTATCCGAGCCCCTAATGGTGTAAGTGCAAACATCAACGTAGTCAAGGGAGGGCAAATGATATTTGCGCGACCCGACTATGCTCCCCTGTACGCGCCAACGATCCAACAGTTTAGACGCACCGGCGCGGCTGTCAAAAAGGCGGCTCTTATTGCATCATAGCCACTTGCCCGTGATCAGGACCTTACCAGGGCCCGTGGTGCCGAATTAGCGCTGGCGCACAAACATGTTGGGCAACTAAAACTTAGCGTAAGCCTTTCTGAGATCGACCATTGGATGGCGCGAGGACATCTGAAACTTGATCAGAAGTTCCCGGGCAATCATATCCCGCTCCTGCTGATTGTCTGGCAGTTCCATTTCTTCAGGCACAGTCACCCAACCGTTTATATTGCGATCAAACACCGCCGCGCGACTTTCTTCGTAACCCATATGCACATCTTCTAACCAGTTGAGATCCTTCCATCCCATTGTTTCGATATAGGACTTCAAAAACGGCGTCAACTGGTCGTAATCCGGAACCAGATTCACATCGTAGCGATACCCGATGTGCTGTCCTATAGTCTGCTCACGCTCGGAATCAAGTCCATCACCCTTGATGAAATGATCAATATCTTTTTCGTATGCCATTACGCTCTCCTTAAAACCGGGTCATATCGGGACGACCGACCGTGTGCTGCGAGCCCGCCAGCGGGACCTGAGCCAGGGCCGAAGCCTCCATCGTCAAAGCGGCAAGGTCTTCAGGCTCTAATGAATGCACATTGGTCTTACCGCAAGCCCGCGCCAGCATCTGACACTCAATAGTCAGTGTGTGCAGGAAGTTATACACCCGCTCGGCAGCATCATCAGGATTCAGTCGTTTGCGCAACTCAGGATCCTGCGTGGCAACGCCGACGGGGCAACGGCCGGTATGGCAGTGATAACAATAACCCGCTTCTACGCCCATTTCTTTTTCATAATCGGCTTCTGGGATATCTTTGTTGCAGTTCAATGCCATCATGGCCGAGTGTCCGATCGCGATTGCATCTGCACCAAGGGCTAAGGCCTTTGCCACATCGCCGCCATTGCGGATACCGCCGGCGTAGACCAGCGAGATTTCGCCGGATTTACCGACATCGTCAAGCGCCTGTCGGGCCTGGCGGATCGCGGCTATACCAGGCACGCCGGTCTCTTCGGTTGCCAGATGCGGTCCCGCACCAGTTCCCCCTTCCATACCATCCATATAGATAGAATCTGGATCAGTCTTGGCCGCCATACGCACATCGTCATAAACCCGCGCTGCGCCTAATTTCAGCTGGATAGGAATTTCCCAGTTGGTGGCTTCTCGAATTTCCTGAATCTTCAACGACAGGTCGTCCGGGCCCAGCCAGTCTGGGTGGCGAGCCGGTGATCGTTGGTCTATTCCGGCGGGGAGCGAGCGCATCTCTGCCACTTGATCAGTGACTTTTTGCCCCATCAGATGGCCGCCCAGACCGACTTTACAACCCTGGCCAATAAAAAATTCACATCCATCAGCCAAACGAAGGTGGTGCGGGTTAAACCCGTAGCGGGACTGGATGCACTGGTAGAACCATTTCTCGGAATAGCGCCGTTCATCAGGGATCATACCGCCCTCCCCCGAACAAGTCGCGGTACCGGCCATGGTGGCGCCGCGGGCCAGTGCGGTTTTTGCCTCGTAGGACAAAGCGCCAAAACTCATGCCGGTAATGTAGATGGGAATATCCAACTCCAATGGCCGCTTGGCACGAGGTCCAATAACGGTTTTAGTCAGGCATTTTTCCCGGTAGCCCTCGATGACAAAACGGGTCAGAGTGCCAGGCAAAAAGGTCAAGTCATCCCAACTGGGAATCTTCTTGAAAAGCGAAAATCCCCTCATCCGGTAACGACCAAGCTCCGCTTTGATGTGGATATCATCCATCACCTCGGGCGGAAACATGAAACTGTGACCGATGAGATCCCTATTTCTTTTAGATGTCATAATCTTTCCTCGTGCTGCAATTTACAGAACCAATTTCTTCTCGGTCGGCTCAAGGTTGTCGTAGTTCCATAATTGTTTTCCTGAAACAATCTTGGTCATATTTTCCACTCCGTTCGCCACCTCCAGCCCATACTGGCCCAGTTTGCGCGAAAGCCAGTGGCAATCGAGGTCGCTCATCTCGCCCTCGACCGCATCAACGCCAAGATCAGCAATCTTTCCACCAACATAGATTGTGCCGTCATACATGGAATCGCCAAGATTCTTGCCCGCGTCGCCCAGCACGACCATACGACCACGTTGCATCATAAAGCCGGAAAACGCCCCGGTCCGGCCACCTACAATAATGGTCCCGCCTTTTTGGTCAATGCCTGTCCGACTGCCCACATCTCCCTTACAGACCAGATCACCACCGCGGATGGCGGCGCCAAATGTTGACCCCGCGTTCTTTTCAATAACGACCTGGCCCGCCATCATGTTCTCAGCACAAGACCAGCCTACACGGCCACTGATCGTCACATTGGGGCCGTCAAGCAGTCCACAACCAAAATATCCCAGGCTGCCCTCAAAATGAAGATTCAACCGGCTGAGGATACCGACTCCCAGAGAATGCTTTGCCCCCGGGTTGAGCACCGTGATCGTTCCGTAGCCCTCAGACATCAGTCGACGGATTTCCTGGTTTACCTGCCGCTGATCGAGCGGTTCGGCATCAATTTCAGCGGCCCGTGAGAAGTCGACTTCAGAAGCCCAGGGGTAGACCAGGTTATCGGACTCTTCGGCCGAAAAGACCGTCTGTTGAGTGCGCCCAGTTAACTCCTCCGTGTGCATCCCCAATTCATGGGATTCGTGTGTGCGGTCTAGCTCTGCCATACCATCACCTCTCCTTCATAAGGGTCATAAGTATCAATTTCGTGCGGAAAGACGCTACGGATTGCGACTTCCTCCGAGGCTAAGGCAACGAAGTCGTCGCTTTCGTAAAGCACCATTGGCTTGGCGGCCATCACATCTTTTGCCATGCCCAGTGTGTCTGCGGTCGCCACTACGTAAGTAAATACACCGTCGAGCTCGTCAACGGAGCGATGCATGGCAGCTTCAAGATCGTCACCACAATTCATGCGATCAGCGATGTAAACAGCGATCAACTCGGAGTCGCAATTGGACATGAAACGGTGGCCACCGCGCTCGAGTTTGCGCCGGAAGGCCCAGTAATTCGTTAGCTGCCCATTGTGGACCACTGCGATGTCATTGAACGGATATGCCCAATAGGGGTGGGCCGATCGAATGTCGACATCAGACTCGGTTGCCATACGAGTGTGGCCTATCGCGTGGGTGCCCTGGAAGGTGCCCAAGTCATACTGACCCGACACGGTAGTTGCATCACCGAGGTCTTTGACCAACTCCAACGCATTACCGATGGATAGAATTTCCGCGCCCTCCACATCTTCAACATAATCCGCCAGCTTTTTCATGTCGCCGTCGTAAGAGATCAAGTAGCGGTAGGCATACTCGGTAGCATCATCATCTTGCACCTTACGCGCCCCCAACTCGCCCAGTCGACGGTCTACCTCAGCTCTACGCTCCTTGACCTGATCATGGATTTTGAAGCCTTTACGCATATCTTCCTGTTCAGCGACCTTAAACCGCAAAATATATTCGCCTTCGCGGGGATTGCCATACAGTGCAAATCCCGTTGAGTCTGGACCACGATGCTTAAGGGACTGCAGCATGGCCGTAAGCTCACTGCCGATATCACTGCTCTTTCCCCTGTGTATTAAACCGGCTATCCCGCACATAGGGTCGTACCCTCCATTACTTGAATTAGTGAAACAAACTTTGGCAGGCCGCGGGCCGCACTTAGCGTCCCGCCTCGGCCCGGCGTGCCGGTCAGGGCAGGCAGTCCAGATAGGTCTCCATATCCCACTCGGTTGTGGTATGCATAAAACGCTCCCACTCGTCGCGCTTGTAATGCTCGAATACCTTGTACATTTCACCAGGCATCGATGATTTAATGACTTCGTCATTCGCCAATTGTTCAAGCGCGTCGCCGAGCGACATCGGCAATTTCTTGACTTCTTTACCTGCGTCAATCGCCTCATAGATATTGCGTTCTTCGGCTTCACCGGGATCCAGATCGTTGTCGATACCGTCGTCGAAAGCTTTCAGCAACCCGGAACCCATCAGGTAAGGATTCACCATCGAATCAACCGAGCGGTACTCGAATCGGCCTGGTGCAGATACACGCAATGCACAGGTGCGGTTCTGATAACCCCAGTCAGCAAAGATTGGCGCCCAGAAGCCCGTATCCCAAAGACGGCGGTAGGAATTAACCGTGGAAGAACCGATCGAAGTCAGCGCACCGAGGTGTTTGATAACGCCGCCGATAGACTGCAAACCAATCGGGCCGGGGGCGCGCTCGTCAATCGATGGGTCGGGCATGAAGGTATTCTCGCCGCCGACCCGGTAGCTAAAAGCCCCTTCCATGCCGGGTAAGGAATCAAGCCCGAGCGTATTGACCACATCTTCACCGCCGCGCCATAGCGACATATTATGGTGACAGCCTGAGGCCGATACACCCATGAATGGTTTCGACATGAAACAGGCGATCAAGTTATCCTCGCGAGCAACCTGCGCACAGATCTGGCGGTAAGTGGTCAGCCGATCCGCATTACGCAGCACATCATCGAACTGGGTATTCAACTCGAGCTGCCCGGGCGCATCTTCGTGATCGCCCTGGATAATATCGAGGCCCATTTGTTGCGAATACTCTATAACCTTCATGAAAGTGGGGCGAAGCTCTTCGAACTGATCAATATGATAGCAATTGGGTTTTGTCACACCACCGTTCGGCTTACCATCATCACCGCGCTTCAGCCACATCATCTCAGGCTCAGTGCCACAGCGCATATCCAGTCCATGCTTATCCTGGAATGCGTTGTGAATGCGGCGCAAATTACCACGGCAATCCGAAGTTAATGCACCACCCGGATTCTCGCGCTCCTCGCGATTGCGAAACAGGGTACAAAATACACGGCCGACCCGCTTGTCCCAAGGCAATTGACAAAAAGTTTCGGGGTCCGGAATACCAACAAGCTCAGAGGCTTCAGGGCCATAACCAATATAGCTGCCATGGCGGTCAACAAATAGATTCGCGGTTGACCCATAAACCAACTGGAAACCTTTTTCGGCGAGGCGCTCCCAATGCGCGGACGGAATTCCTTTGCCGACGATGCGTCCAGTGACCGAAATAAACTGGTAATAGATATAGTCGACACCGGTTTCCTTAATTTTTTCGCTGACCTGTTTGACGAGATCGTCGCGTCCTGGCTGCGCTACATGGGCTTCTAAGTCGGTCATTTGTGCTCTCCTCTTGTTTCAGCTTTTCAGGGTTTCTATTTAAGGGTGCAGGCTCGCCTGCATTGATGCTTGATCGTTAGCGGGTCAGCTCCACGGGAAAGGGCTGTTTGATACCGGGTGCAATTTTCCTTCCTCATACCGCGAGAATCGAAACGGTGTCATCAACACACTGGGATCCCCAGTGATTTCTTGGGCCACCAGCTTGCCAACGCCCAGCATTTTGTAACCATGGTTGGAATCGGCGATGACATAGCAGTTCTCACTGTACACATCAAAGACCGGGAAACTGTCTGGGGTAAAGGCGCCGATTCCACCCGAGGGTTCATCCTTGTACTTCGGCGTTTGACCCTCGAAGCGTTTTTGACAATGGGCCAGCGCTGAGCACCACATATGGGCGAACTCAGATCCGACCACAAAATCCGGAGACTGTGGCCCATAGGGGTCAACCGCGACCTTATCCGGATCAGTCGGCACCTTAAATGGCGCGGCACCGCCCTGGATGCCGTTGAAGTGAAAATCTGGCTTGTAGTAGACACCCCACATCTCGTCGGTAATCAATGAGCCGTCTACATCAGAGATCAGTGGTGCATCAGAGTCTACGTGGATAACCGGCGGCATCTGGCCATCGTTGGTCCGCTGCATCTTCGGGTCCACCCCCAAGGTGCCCTCTTGCAGCGACCAGTAAACCCACATTGGAATGTGATCATGCATTGCACCGTCGGCGTCTTTGATGCTGACCTCTCGTGGCAAATCAAGCATTTCCCAAAAACTCTTTACCCAAGGCCCAGCGGCAATAACCACATAGTCAGTTTCAATACGACCACGGTCTGTGATAACGGCGCTGATTACCCCACTGCCGCTCGTGCGTTCAAATCCTGTCACGGCGACCCCGGTCAGAATTCTTACGCCTTCGCTCTCGGCCTTGCCGGCCAAGCCATACATGGCCTTGGTGTTATTGGAATAGCCCCCGGGTTTCTCATGCAGCACCGAGGTAATCCCCTGGGCCTGCCAATCATCAAACAACCCTTTCATGTACTCGGCCGACTCTTTGGCGCCATCTACAAAAACCGACTCGTAACCAATTGCTTCTTGTTGCTCTGCAATACTGGCGACGTCTTCGCGCATCACTTCCGGACTAACCTGCATATAACCCACGGGGTGGTAACTGTATGCCTCGGTGTCGCTTTCCCAGACGCTGACGCTATGGGCCATCAGCTCGCGCATGGCGGGTTGGAAGTAGTTGTTCCGCACCACGCCACAGGCAATCCCGGAGGCTCCGGCTGCAATCGATGTCTTGTCTAGGACAAGAATGTCCGCACCACTGCCTTTGCCTTTACGCCGCAACTCCAGCGCAAGGTGATACGCCGTGCTCAAGCCATGAATGCCGGCACCGACAATTACGTACTTTGTGCTCTGTGGAAATGCCATTAACAGATTTCTCCTTACCTTATCGACCTTTTGTGCAGGCACATGTTGTTAGCGCCTGTTACAGCCGACTTGGGCGGATTAAAACGATCTTCTATCCCCTTACCTTTATCCTTTTAAACCAATACTGAACCGTTTTAAAACCAACATATTAGTGCCCGAACATTAATTCGATTGCTGTCACGAAGTCAAGTTGCTCTAGTGAACTGTTGTTTGCGTTTCTAACCAATGACTGTCATAGTTCTCACCGAATGAGTACCTTTAGAAAATAATTGGTTCTATTTCGCTGTCCAATCACAGAGGGCAAAACCCAATGAGCGAACAGACACAACTGGGCAAGGAGGTGCACGACGACCTGCCGCCATTACCGGAAGCCGTTTCGGTTGGCGGCTCGGCCGGTATTGCCGCTAAATTGCGTCGTGCGATAGCCGCTGGGGAATATGGGTTCAACGAACGCCTCCCGGCCGAGCGCGAACTCGCTGAACTGTTCCACACTTCCAGAGGAACGGTGCGCGAGGCTTTGCGGCGCCTTCAGGACCTGGGAATGGTTGATCGCCAGATCGGCAGTGGCACATTTGTCACCTACCGGGAGTTTTCTGAGCACACCGAAATTGCCGACGTCACCAGCCCTTTGGAGTTAATCGACGTACGCTTAGGGATTGAGCCGCAGATGGTTCGGCTTGCGGTAGCAAACGCGACAGCAATGGACCTCGAACATATGCGCAAAGCACTGGTCCGCGCTGAATCAGCCGCAGGCGATCCTGAGGCTTTCTCCCGTGCTGATGCCGAGTTTCACCTCGCACTCGCTGAATGCTCGCGAAACCGACTCATCATATGGCTTTACCAACTGGTCAACGAAACCCGCAGCCATGCCCAGTGGGCCGCAATGAAAGAGTCAATCCTGGTTCCCGAAAGGATCGCGCAGTACAACGCACATCACCGCCATCTTTACAACATGATTGCAAACCGTAATCTCGACGCCGCTATCGATACGATCTATGAGCACCTGGACAGAGCCCGCCATGACCTGGTCGGCGTCCATAACCGTGGCAGATCAAACTAGGCTCGAGACTAAGTTTCCTCGAACTGCGCTTGATCCCATTGAGGCTTGAAGCCAAGGATTGTAATTTCAGGGGGCAACTGGGGATTAAACAACTTGTTGTGCCAGTATGTTGCTTGATACAGGACACTATCCCTATCAATTTCCCTGACCGAACAACCCATCTTGAAGCGGGACCCAAACTGCTGAAAATCCAGTATGCAAGACTTGCGGGCACGCAACGCTTTCGCCAGCCACCCACCAGTGCCGAATAGCGCTGTCATTTCATCGGAAAATTCTTGTGACTTCTGGTAGTAGGTCGCAGACAGGAACTTGACCGCAGCACTATAACGATCAGCAGGGTCGTAGGTTTTGACAGCCATATGGCGGAACTCAGCCGCATCGGTCACAGGATCCGCGTGCAGTAATAAGACTGTGACTGGGCCCGAGTCATGAGCATCGTCCGCAAACGACAGGTGCGGCCGCATGCCGGGCGTTGGCTTACCCCCGCCAACCCGCATTGCCCGCTGGCGAAGCAGGCACTGCCATGCCAGAAATTTCTTTCTCAAATCGTCAGCTTGGGTATTCATATTATTATCCAGTGTGTCAATCGAGACTTTGTCCCGCAAGCCGGCGCCCCTGTTAACTGCCAGATATTTTGATCTCCCCTATAGGCCGGCTGCCCGTTAGACTACGCCTTTTCTTCAAACCGATTCTATTAGTTTGCCCAAGCCATCGTTCTTTATCGATATCGACGGTGTCCTTTACGGCGGTAGCGCGCCCGTAGCCAAAGGCCCTGGTGTGCTCAACTATCTGCGCAAGCGCGGTTTTGGGTTTCTACTGGTCACTAATACCTCGCGGATGTCTCAGAGCCAGATCCGAGACAAATTGACGGATCTCGGCTACCAGATAGGCCTCGACGAGATTTTTCCGGTGTCGCTGGCGGCTGTCGAATATCTGCGCAGTCGTTTTGGTCACGCCCGTTGCTTTCTGATTGGTGATCCCAGTCTTGAGACGTTGCTGACAGATTCAGGCCATAGCGTAGTTCGCCATGAGACGCCAGTTGATGCCGTCGTCATGGGGCAGTGCATGTGGCCTGACTTTGGCGAAATAGACATCGCGCGGCGTCTAGTCAACGAAGGAGCCGAGCCAATCTCCCTGCACCGCGATCCGACCTGGCCAGATGGCAGCGTCACACGTATAGGCCTTGGACCCATGGTGGCCGCTTTAGAATTGGTAATCTCACAGCCCGTCATGCTGATCGGAAAACCCGAGCGGACTTTTTTCGATGCTGCGCTCGCCAGAACGGGTTTTGAACGCAGCCAGACTGTGATGATTGGCGACAGTCTATCCTCCGATATCGCTGGCGGCATTAACGCTGGGCTAAAAAGCTTACTGGTTCGTACCGGCAACAGTATCTCTGATCCAATCCCGCCGGGTTGCGACGGCGAACTGCCATCGATTGCCGATTTGCCTGAGTGGTGTGAAGCGCAACTTGACTGCTGATCACACTCACCAATGCCTTTAAGTCCACCGGCTGGAGAAACGGTGCCAATATCTGCACCGCTGCTGGTGCATTGCCAAAATCTGAGTAAAAACTTTAACGGTAAGCCAGCAGTTGCCGGGCTGGACCTTGATATCCCACCCCGAATTTGCTTTGGACTGCTGGGGCCCAATGGGGCCGGCAAAACAACTACGCTTCGAATGCTGCTGGGACAATCACCTCGCAGCGGTGGAACGCTAGAAATTTTCGGCCAAGATATTGAACTTAACCGCCGGCAGATCCGTCAGCGAACCGGCATTGTTCCACAGGCAGATAACCTTGATCCGGATTTCACGGTTGAAGAGAATCTACGCATGTACGGGAGCTATTTCCGACTGCCTACCCATGAGATGGATCGACGGATACCTCAACTACTGGACATGGTTGAATTATCTGCGCGCGCGACAGATCGTATTGATACCCTCTCCGGAGGCCTGAAACGACGCCTGACCCTGGCGCGAGCGCTGGTGAACGACCCTGAGTTCCTGGTCTTGGATGAGCCGACAACCGGGCTTGACCCTCAGGCACGGCATATGATTTGGTCGTTATTGCACCGGATGAAACGAAACGGCAAAACCATCCTCCTGACCACGCACTACATGGAGGAGGCCGAAAGACTCTGCGACCAGTTAATGATTATCGATAACGGCACACTGCTGGCGCAAGACAGCCCTACAGGGCTGATCCGCAAGTACTGCGAGAGTGACGTATTAGAGATTCGGGGAGGCATCCCAAAGGAAGCAATGGGTCGGCTACCACCTTCATGTCGTACCGAGCATGCCGGCGAAAGCCTCTATATCTATTCCAACCACGCCAAACCCCTGCTGGAGTTGGCCCAGGGGCTACCTGATACTGCCTGCTTGCACCGGCATTCAGGCCTTGAAGATGTATTTTTACGCCTGACAGGTCGAGAACTTCGCGGTTGAGCAACAAAAGCCTACCTGTACTGCGAATCGAGGCGTTCACCATCTGGCGACGGAATGCATTGGTATGGCGCCGATTGATGGGTGCGAGCGTGCTGCTGCATTTTGGTGAACCCCTGATCTATCTGCTAGGCCTGGGTTATGGATTGGGTCGCTTCGTCGGCGAGATGGCCGGCATGCCATACTTTACTTTCCTGGCATCGGGCTTTATCGCCTGGTCGGCAATGAATGTTGCGAGTATGGAATCCATGTGGTCGGTATATACAAGAATGGTGCCGCAGCAGACCTATGAAGCCATTCTCGCCACCCCGGCAGAAGTGGATGATATTGTCATTGGCGAATTACTCTGGTGTGCTACCAAGAGCCTGTTCAGTGGCACTGCTATTCTTGTAGTTGCCGCACTGCTCGGAGCGGTGAACGACTGGACTGCAGTATTTGCGCTGCCAGTCATATTCCTTACCGGGTTGTGCTTTGCAGCGCCGGGGCTGATTATTACCGCGCTTGCGCGGGGCTATGAGTACTTCAATTTTTATATGACCCTGGCAATGACACCAATGTTTATCCTCTGCGGGGTCTTCTATCCCACCAATACTCTGCCGCTGCCAATGCAGTCTGTGGTTCAGTTTCTACCCCTGACTCACGCAGTTCAGATCATCCGGCCGATCGTGGTGGGCGAACCCATCACCAACCTTGGCCTACACCTAGGCACATTGGGATTATTTGGCCTGGTGACCGCTTGGGTCGCAACAATCCTGATTCGCCGCCGGCTGATCCAATAAAACCGGGTTAACTCGCGCCATCATTGATGGGCAACCCGCCTGAGTCTTAGAATATCGCCAACACCTCTTGAACTCATCACTCCAATGACAACCCGCCAAACGCCAGGTCAACGCAGTTACAGCGAGACTGACCACTGGCTGATCGCAGCCCAAAACGGCCTGACCACTATTTTTGGTCAGCCCAATGGAACCGGCCGATCAGACCCGAGTGAAGGTCTTGACGAGGCAGAGTTGGATGAAGCTGAGCGTGACCAAGCGGCCCGTCTGATGCGGGTGAACCACGTGGGTGAAGTCTGCGCCCAAGCCCTGTATCAGAGTCAAGCCGCTGCCACCCGCGATTTGCAATTACAGCAAACGTTGGCACACGCAGCTGCTGAGGAAAACGACCACTTAATCTGGTGTGATAGGCGCCTGCAAGCCCTGGGTGGAAGGAAAAGCCTATTGAATCCGCTTTGGTACACCGGAGCGTTCGTCATCGGCGCTGTAGCCGGCCTAGCCGGGGACCGCTGGAGCCTTGGTTTTCTAAAAGAAACAGAGGAGCAGGTCGAGGGCCACCTCGACAGCCATCTGGGTCGACTCCCAGCAAAAGATACCTGCAGCCGAGTCGTGGTTCAACAAATGAAAGAAGATGAACGCCGACATGCTGAGACTGCGAGCCGCTCGGGTGCTGCCGATCTACCTACGCCGATCAAAAGCCTGATGCGCGGTGCAAGCCGAGTAATGACCGGCGCCGCGTACTGGATCTAGCCACACTCACCTTCTTTGCCTGGTTGAACCTGGCTTGAAAGACCATCTGTCTATCTGTGCGCTGCTGAGTGTCCTGTTATCAGGATGGTTCATCCAGGCCGATGCCCAGCGGGTGCAGGCATTAGATGATACTCACGCCCAAATTCGACTGAGCACGCCGGCCCAGCGTATCATCAGCCTGGCTCCAAACCTGACTGAGATCCTGTTCTTTATCGGCGCGGGAGACCGGGTGGTCGGCACGGTAGATCATAGCGATTACCCACCAGCGGCACTGCAGGTGCCACGCGTCGGATCCCATAGCCGTTTCGACTTTGAAACAATCCTCCGGCTACAGCCCGATCTGATACTGGCCTGGGAGAGTGGTAATCCCGCGGCACTGGTAACACGCCTCGAACAACTCGGGCTCACCGTCTACCGAGCTGAGCCGGCGACCCTAGCCCTTATCGCCAGTACCTTGGTCCGAATCGGCAAGTTGACCGGCAATGACAAAACAGCTAATCGCCTGGCGGGTCAGTTTCTTGAAGAAGCCGAGTCAATCCGTAAAACCTTTTATCGCAAAAAACTGATAAGGGTCTTCTACCAGGTTTGGCATGACCCTCTGATAACCCTGAATGGCGACCACCTCGTTAGCCGCCTGCTTGAAGATTGTGGAGCGCACAATGTATTCGCGGACCTGCCGGACATCGCCCCCACGGTATCCCGAGAGTCAGTTATCAGTCGTAACCCCGCGGCAATTATTGCTGGAGACGGCACCGGAGGGTCACACCGAGCACTCGATCACTGGGCAAATTGGGACCAGGTCGATGCCGTTGCAAATGGGCGTCTTTATATCGTCAATTCGGACCACCTGCACCGACACTCCCCTAGAATCCTCGAAGGGATGCGCGAGCTTTGCCAAGTCATTGATCGGGCACGGAGGCCGGGCTAGGCCTAGTCGCGAAATACCACCCTGGCGAGAAAATTCCGTCCGGGCTCGCGAAAACCCGCAGCCGTCTGGTAAGACTCGTCTAGCAGGTTGTTTGCCTCGATACGAAGCCGCCACTTTTTACCCAGGGCGTATGTAATTCCGCCGTCAATCAGGGTATAACTCTCCAAAGCAACTGTGTTGGCTTTATCATCGTAGCGCTTACCGTGATAGGCGGCGCTCAATCCGTACTGCCACTCGCCGCTACGTCGATCAACCCGCACTTTGCCGGATTGCTTGGCACGGCGCGCCAACTGATGGCCAGTCGCCTTATCCTTTGGGTCCATTAGAGCGATACCTGCTGCGGCCTGCCAACCCGACAGTTTCCCAGACCAGTCCAATTCCAAGCCATCAATTACCGCGCGATCCAGATTCACTGGGGCATAGGTGAGCGGATCATAAGCGACTAGATCTTCAATGTCGGTATTAAACCAACGAAGCGCCCATGAGCCTGGTCCTGCGTCACCGCTTACTCCGACTTCATAAGAGGTAGATGACTCCACCTCAAGGGTCGGGTTGCCAAAACCCGGGTAATACAGGTCGTTGAAACTGGGCGCCTTGAACGCAGTGCCTAAACCCGCGTTAAAGCGCAACCCACTTTCGGTTGACAGCGCATAATCCAGATTGCCGGTGAAATGGTTGCCAAACTGTTCGTTGTCATCAAACCGCAAACCTGCCACCATATCCTGGTTAGCGTAACCACCCTGCCATTGCCCGAACAGGCCAAGGTTCGACCGTGAGCTCACATCGTAACTGACGGATCCATCAACCAAATCATCCGCGTAATCAATTCCACCTGTCAGTAAATGGACCTCGGCGACGGGCCAATCCAGTTGCCAACTGGCCTGATTGTGAGTGGTGTTAAATTCTCCGTCTGAGAGGTTATCTGCAAAGGTCTTGGAATCATCGCGGCTCTGCCCGACCTGTATCGTATTGCTCCATCCACCGTCTCCATCGGTGCGCCACTTCAGATTCAGCACCTGCTGCGCGTAGCTCGAGTCGTTAACCACCAGCGGACCTGCCCAGGGATTATCAAAGCCGGTATTTCCGGATGCGTACAGCAACGAAAGATCCAGCTCGCCAGCCCCATCAGATGTGGGCCCATTCCATCGGGCGCTGAGCGAGGTATTGTCATATCCGTCTTTATCGCTCTGAGCGTCTACAGTGCTGTCGATCCCATCAGTATCGATCACATCGACCTGGATACTGAAGCGACTGTCGCCAGCCGGACCGGCGATACCAGCGCCAGCGATCGCCGTGTTGTAGGTGCCATAACCCACTTCAGCATGCGCTTCGCGCCTATCACCCCCTTTGCGAGTGAAGATCTGGATTACGCCGCCTAGCGCCTCGGAACCGTAAAGACTTGATCTGGGCCCGCGGACAATCTCAATGCGCTCAATCTGATCAAGAGGAAGAAACTGAAAAGCAGTCGCACCTACAGTGGCGGAAAACAATTTGATACCATCAACGAGTGTCAGCACATGACCGGCATTGGTGCCGCGCATGAAAACGCTGGTATTTTTTCCGTAGCCGCCATTACGGGTAACCTCCAGGCCAACCTGGGACGACAGCAACTCTCCAAGGTCTCGAGCCGCACTGGTCTCGATATCCTCACGCGAGATTACGGTAACTGGGGCGAGCACCTCGTCAGCCGTCTGCGCAGTGCGTGTTGCAGTCACGATGACCGGGTCAGCGGCCTGGACTGACAGAACCGTTAGCAAAGGAATTACAACAACAGCGGGGATCCCACTAATCAAAAAGTTTTTCACTGATCACTCCTTGCGCGCCACCCGTGCACTTAATGCGAGGAAGAGACCAGTCGTGTTGCGTATAACCACAACCCGTCACCACCCCACGCGGTTTCATTGGGTCCACTACTGGTCGGTCTCCGGACTTGTGAGGGCACCTGAGTGCGGGATGGCGCGCCTTCCCACGGCTTGCGCCGCAGTGGCTTCGTGCTACATCCTGTCCTCCCCTACCGTTGCGGGGGCAGTGCCGGAATTGCACAGATCGTGCGCACCGGCTTCCCGATTACCTGCCTCACGTAGAAACAGGTAACCAGCAGGGATAACCGCGCAACCCTAATGACCAACTAAAGGCGTGTCAAGCGTTTCAGGCCGGGAGGTACCAACGCCCCTGGGGGCTATCCAAAGACATCATCCGGTGACGGTATAACCGGGTCAATGTCGTCTCAGTGGCTATGGCCTGGGCTGGTCCATGCTCCACCTCACCATCGCCAAACAGCAACAGCAGATGATCGCTAAAGCGCAGCGCAAGGTTCACATCATGCATCACCAGAATGACCAGCCCACCCTGGCTTTTCCACTGCTGCACCATCCCGCCAAGCACCGCGACCTGATGGTGCATATCCAGATGGTTGCCAGGCTCATCCAGCAGAACACATTCGGACTCCTGGACAAAGACTGCAGCGAGATCCACCCGGCGCCGTTCACCGCCCGATAAAGAAGACATACTGCGTTCCGCCAGGTGCGCCATGCCTACGCGTTCCAGTGCGGCCATCGCCTTGTCACGGTCGTGCGCGCCCTCCCCTCGCAGGGGGCTGATCCATGGATGACGGCCAGTCAGCACAGTCTCAAGTACTGTAGTCGGAAACAGTGTGTCGCTGTCCTGAAACAATATGCTGAGTTGCTGTGCCCGCTGCCGCCGCGCGACCCTTTGAACCGGCCGCCCATTGAGCCGAACGTTGCCCGAGTTCGGAGGCCGGAGTCCCGCCAGAGTTTTAAGCAGGGTAGTTTTGCCAACCCCATTACACCCCAGCACACACCAGACCTGACCGGTCGAGAATTCAAGATCGAGGCCCTGGCAGATCCGGGTACCGCTGATCTCAATACTGAGATTTTGCAACGCGATCGACATCAGCGAACCACCGGAGCCGTACTGCGGCGCAGTAATAGGAGAAACAACGGCACCCCCACAAACGCGGTAATCACGCCAACAGGTAACTGGATTGGAGCCAGGAGGGTTCTGGAAAACATTTCTGCCAGCACCAGCAGGCTACCGCCTCCCAGTACCGAGGCTGGTATCACGAAACGGTGATCAGACCCGCCCCATATTCGCACCAGATGAGGCACCACCAGCCCAACAAAGCCAATCGCGCCGGCGAGGGTCACGGCCGATGCGGTCAGGATACCAGCCACCAGAAACAAACCCAGCCGAACGAGTCCGGTATCGACCCCTAATGACTGGGCGCGTAACTCGCCTAAGGTCAACACATTGAGGCTTCGGGCAAAAATGAGTGCAACGATCAGGGCGCCGGCCAGTATTCCACTTCGAAGCCCGCCAGGATATGATTCATGCACATCCCCCATGAGCCAGAACAGCATCCCACGAAGATGGGTGTCCGGGCTGACAACAAGAATAAAACTCACGGCCGCCCCCCACCCCGCGGCCAACACCACTCCGGTCAACAGTAAGCGGGTGGTCGACCAGTCGCCCTGTCCGCGAGAGAGCATAAAAACCAACGCCATAGAGCCAAGCGCACCGCCCGCAGCTGCCAATGAAACCCAGCCCTGATGCCAACCGAGCATCATCGCCAACAAGGCGGCGACGGCGGCACCTCCGGAAACCCCCAACACATAGGGATCCGCGAGCGGGTTGCGCAACAGCACCTGCATCAGTGTCCCGGCAAGACCCAAAAGCCCGCCTACCACAAACGCATTCAATGCGCGTGGCAGACGCAGTTGAACTACCACAGCGTAATCTACCGATAGATGCTCACCACGAACGCCAGCGAGCACTTGGGCCCACTCGATGGAAACACTACCCATAGTCAAGGCAAGAACGAAAGCGGCAAGGGTGATGAAACCCAGAATTGAAATTTTCAAAGGGAAGATTGTGGCGGTTTTTGACATAACGAGGAGTCGCTCGTTGGCGTGGTGCTATGGCGTGATTATAGTGAGTCACAAAGATTAGCTGTTTCTGGGACCCTGGCGCTTGTGGGACGTATCCATGCTTGAAAAAATTAGGGGATTAAGCGACCATCCGCCATGGTGTCGGTCCCAATCGGGGTTAAAAGGGAACTGAAGGTGCACGGTAACCTGTGCAAACCTAGGCTGTACCCGCAACTGTAGGCGGCCAGCAGAGAGTCAAATGTGCCACTGGCAAAACACCGGGAAGGCCGACTCTCTGCATTGATCCGCAAGCCAGGAGACCTGCCCGCACCGGCGTCGTTTATCTCGGATCGGGAAAAGTCTGAGGTGCGAAACCACTGTGGTGGGCGACGCGACACGTCGTTCCAAAGCAGAGGATTCGCCATGAGACGAGAAGTCATTTCCAGTATCGACAAGCCGCCAATTGATCCGGGCACAGGCACAAACGTGGTTAACCAGTGAGGGCTCGCGCACTACTCCCTGCGGTACTGGCGTCAACCGCGCTACACGCCGGTTTAGCGGCCCTTTGGAGCTCTGTAGCGCCCGTTCCGTCGCTCGACCCGGCAATGCCATTTCGCACGCAGATCGAAGCTGTACTTATTGAGGAAGCTCAGGACCTGGGCGACACTCCTTTGCCATCTGTGGCAGCGCCTGACTCCCCTGCCCTGTCAAACCAGATCGACCTTTTGAAAAAAGAGAACGATCAACTTAAGACGCTCACTGAGTCATTGCAAACACGACTGGCGCAGAATCAGAATGACCTCACCGAAGTGCAATCTGAAAATGAAGAGCTCAAGGCCGCCGTAGGTGCCCTTGAGCAAGATCATTCTGATCTGGAATCTGACAGAACACAGTTGCAACAACAGGTTGCGACAATGGCCGAAAGCTACGAATACCTCGTCGAAGAAAAAACGGCCCTGGCGCAGGACAATCACAGGATTGCAGCCAACCTTGTCTTGACCAACCAAGAAAAAGATCAGCTGGCAGAAGAAAAAACCGCTATCCAAGACGATTTAACCAGAGCTGGCGAGCACCATGACCAACTAAAAACCAAAAACACCTCGCTACTTGCCGCACAGACAGATCTCAAAAACCAGGCAACCTCTTTGCAACGAAACGATAGCAAGCTTCGGGACGAGGTAGTGGCTTTGAATACGACGATCGTCAAACTGACTACAACGCGCGACAGCCTGGCCGAAAAAAACGCCAGAACTGCGCAAGCCGCGAAAAGCCTTGCGGCAGAGCTTGCTACAGAGCGCCAGGGAAAAGATCGGCTGGCCAAGAAGAAGGCTGCTGTCGATGATCGCTTGATCAAAAGCCAAGAACAGCGCGACCAACTGGTTGCCAAGAAAGCCGAATTAATGAACGCCAATACATCTCTTCAGGGGCAGATTGCAACCCTACGCCAGAACGACAATGACGATAAAAGCCAAAGAGCCGTACTTAAGGCTGCGATCACTCAACTAACTCAATCGCGTGATCGGCTGATAGACGAAAATGTCGAACTGGTAACCCGTCTTGAAATCAGTGACGAGGAGGCTACGGCACTTCGGGCTCAGAGCGAACAAACCATCCAGAGCGCTCAACCCTCGAGTGCAGCCCTGGATACGGGCAACGCCTTACGCGAATCTGACCCACGCCCAGTGGCAGGTAACCCCAAACCGGTGTACCCACGTCTGGCGATCCGGCGGGGTCTCGAGGGCGAGGTATCCCTTGCCGTAAGCGTTTCAGCGTCAGGAAAAGTCTCTGAGATATCGATCAGCAAGCCCAGTGGTTCAAAACTCCTGGACCAGGCAGCTTTAAAAGCTGTGCGGCAGTGGCAATTTACACCTGCCATTAGGGACGGCACGGCCTCGCCGGCGACGACTACGATCCCGGTACAGTTCCGCCTGCTTAACAGGGCCAACAGCTAGGCCGAACGATAAGCTCAGATCACCCGATCAGAACGCAACTGCCCGATTTGCTCTTGGGAGTAGTTCAGAAGCTCGGAGAGCACCTCATCGGTATGCTCTCCAAGCAGAGGGGGGGCGCGGCTCACCTGCGGTGGCGTACCTCTTAGTTTCATCGGGCTGCTGAGCAATTCGATTTCGCCCAACGACGCGTGCTGTGCGCTGACCCGCATTTGCCGGTGGGCAACCTGGGGGTCATCTAAGGCCTCATCTATCCGGTTGATCCGTCCACACGGTATTCCTTCAGATTCGAGTTTTTCGAGCCATTGCGCTGTACTTTGCCCAGCCATGATCTGAGTCAGTTTTGCGACCAACTCGACTCGGTTGCGAACCCGATTCTGGTTGCGCGCAAACCGCGCATCGTCCGCGAGCTCTGCGCAATTCGCTAGAGCACAAAACCGCGCGAACTGGGTATCATTGCCAACCGCAAGAATTACGTGACTATCGCGTGTCGCAAAAACCTGGTACGGCACGATATTGGGGTGCGCATTCCCCATGCGACTGGGCACATCGTTGCCCACAAGATAAGCCATTGCCTGATTGGCGAGTACCGCCACCTGGCAGTCGAATAACGCCATGTCGATGTACTGTCCTTCGCCGGTGCGTTCTCGCCCAATCAGTGCCGCCTGAATTGCAGAGGCGGCATACAGGCCGGTCACCATATCCGCCATGGCCACCCCCACTTTTTGCGGGCCGGCACCGGGAGTATCCTCCGCCTCTCCGGTGATACTCATCAATCCCCCCAATCCCTGGATCATGAAGTCATATCCGGCCTTGTGGGCATAAGGGCCATCCTGGCCGAAACCGGTAATTGAGCAGTACACCAATCGAGAGTTCAAAGGCCTGAGCGATTCGTAATCCAGGCCATAGCGCGCTAGTGCCCCTCCCTTAAAGTTCTCGATCAGCACGTCACAACCCGATACCAGCTCCCGAATAATCTGCTGACCTTGAGTATCGGCAATATTCAGGGTTACCGAACGCTTGCCCCGATTGGTGCCCAGGAAATATGTCGATTCCCCTTGCTCTTCGCCAGGGGTGCCACAGATAAATGGCGGCCCCCAGAGACGGGTGTCATCGCCTTGTTCCGGGCGCTCGATCTTGATGACATCGGCGCCAAGATCCGCCAGCATCTGAGTGCACCACGGGCCCGCCAGGACCCGGCTGAGATCAAGCACCCTGATATGGGACAGGACGCCCACGTTTCAGCCGGTGAAAGCCTGGATCCCGGTCTGGGCACGGCCCAGGATCAGCGCATGAACGTCATGTGTGCCCTCATAGGTATTCACCGCCTCGAGGTTCATCATGTGGCGGATAACATGATATTCGTCGGCAACTCCGTTGCCTCCGTGCATATCCCTTGCCGTTCGGGCAATCTCCAGCGCCTTGCCGCAGTTATTGCGCTTCAACAGCGATATCGCCTCGGGTGCAGCACGCCCCTCATCGAAAAGACGCCCTAGCCGCAAGCAGGCATGTGTGCCCAGAGTGATCTCGGTCTGCATGTCGGCGAGTTTTTTCTGTACCAACTGGTTGGCGGCCAACGGTCGACCGAACTGTTCTCGCTCAAGGGTGTAATTACGCGCAGCATGCCAGCAAAACTCCGCGGCACCCATGGATCCCCAGGCAATACCATAACGGGCCCGGTTGAGGCACCCAAAAGGCCCTGCAAGTCCGCTGACCCCATCGAGTACGTTCTCGAGGGGAACAAATATATCCTCCATAACGATCTCCCCGGTCACCGAGGTACGGAGTGAGAATTTACCCTCGATCTTGGGTGTGCTGAGGCCAGACATATCACGTTCGAGCACAAAGCCTCGGATAATTCCGTCGTCATCCTTTGCCCAGATAACAAATACATCCGCAATTGGCGAGTTGGTAATCCACATCTTGGTGCCGCTAAGGCGAAAACCCCCGTCGACCGTTCGCGCCCGAGTCTTCATACCTCCCGGATCAGAACCATGGTCAGGCTCTGTAAGCCCAAAGCAGCCCACCCATTCCCCTGAGGCCAGTTTTGGCAGGTATTTTTCACGCTGCGCCTGTGAACCGTAGGCATGAATTGGATGCATGACAAGGCTGGATTGCACGCTCATCATGGAGCGGTATCCGGAATCAACGCGCTCGACTTCACGGGCGGCTAGCCCATAGCAAACGTAACTCAGACCAGCGCAACCGTAACCATCGATGGTTGATCCCAAAAGACCCAATTCACCCATACGAGGAAAAATATCCCGATCAACCCGCTCTTCACGATGCGCCAGGAGCACCCGGGGTTGCAATTCATCCTGACAGAACCGTCGAATGGAATCTTGCACTAGACGTTCTTCGTCACTGAGCGCATCTTCCAAGGCTAACGGATCAGCCCAGTCGAAATTTGCAGTCTGAGGTTTTTTCATTGCTACTGTGCTATTTCCTTTTTCTGATAGTTAATCCGTATCGGCCAGCCCATAAGTCATCCTGTAGCTACCCGGACAAACGTATAATAGCCTTATCCCATTCCAGTGCATAAATAGATGTGCTTTTTTTAGCCAACACCCCTAAGACCACATGACAGTAGAGCAGTTGTGGCCATTGTTACAGGTTATCCTGGTTGACTTAGTCCTGGCCGGAGACAATGCAATTGTTGTCGGCCTGGTCGCAGCCACCGTTCCAGCGCCACTTCGGCCCCGGGTAATCCTGATCGGCATCGCAGCGGCAGCCATCTTCAGAATCGGCTTCGCTCTGGTTACCGTACAACTGTTGCAAATTATTGGTTTGGTGCTGGCAGGTGGATTGTTACTGCTGTGGGTTTGCTGGAAGCTGTGGCGAGAACTCCAGATCGTTCAACAATCTGAATCCGACACGGATCCCGCTTCAAGGCCCGCTCCCAAGTCAATGAAACATGCGGTTTTCCAGATCATCCTGGCAGATGTCTCCATGTCTTTGGACAACGTCCTGGCAGTCGCCGGGATCGCTCGCGATCATACGTTGATATTAGTCATTGGCCTTACTCTGTCTGTTGGCCTGATGGCCTTTGCCGCAACTCTGGTGGCTCGCCTACTTGAGCGCCACCGCTGGATTGCGTACATTGGGCTTGTGGTAATACTCTATGTAGCCGTCACTATGATCTGGCATGGGTCATACGAGATCATTCAAATTACGCAGGTATAAGATATTGAAAGCAGCTACAGGCAAATGAAATCTTCCCGGTACATCAGATTAATCGCCTTTTTGGCCCTTCTGCTCGCAGTCAGCGGGATTGTGCAGGCTCAAAATGAAGACCTGGAACGGGCAGTGACCGCATACAACTCAGGTGACTATGCCAAGGCAGTATCGTTGTGGGAGCCGCACGCCCGACAAGGCAACCGGGAAGCTCAATACGCCATGGGCGTTGCTTTCTATGAAGGTAAAGGCGCCAGCCGGGATCTGGACCAGGCGATCACGTGGTTTCGCAAAGCAGCAGATTCCGGGCATCCAACAGCGATGTTTAATCTTGGGGTCGCCCACTGGGAAGGCCGGGGGGTTAAGCAGAATTTCTCCCGGGCAGTCGACTGGTGGGAACGTGCGGCTGAGCTTGGGGATGTCACCTCGCAGTACAACCTCGGGTTAGCGTATTACCTCGGCAAAGGCGCTGAGCGCGATATCAGCAAAGCACGTGAATGGCTAAGCCGATCTGCCGACCAGCAGCACGCCGACGCCAAGCGCGTACTGGGCATTATCGACAAGAGCAACCTCTCTGTGAAAAACGATCAACCCGCCACCGTGGCAAAACCAAAAGCTTCTGTCGACACTCACTCCGAAACTGCACAACCCGAGTCTTTGCCCTCTGAGAAAACAACAGTGCCCACCGCTTCTGGGAAAACCGTCAATACCAGTTTCACAGCAGCGCATGTTCAAAGTGGCCACCTGACCGTCCGTGCCCAACCAAATCTGTCAGCCCCTGCCACCCGCAAACTAAGACAAGGCAGCCCGGTCAAGATCATCCAGTACAGCGGCTCTTGGGCCCGACTGGAACTGCCTTCGCCAACCAGGGTTTGGGTTTTTGGAAAGTATGTCGTGGGCGCGCCCAATGGACGCATTACTGCAAACCGTGTGCGGGTACGCACGCATCCCACAACCGGTGCCGACTCATCAGTCGTTCTGCATCTCGACAAAGGTGCACCGGTTACAGTGCATGCCCAATCTGGCGACTGGAAACAAATTAGCGCGGGGTACCTGCTACAGAACTGGGCACAGCAATCCGGCCTTGCGGTACAAAAACCGGTTACCCAGGACTGGCTGGATACCTTTAATGCCTTGGCAAACCCAGGTCAGACTAGCCGGCCGACTCCCGTATCGACACCTACTGAAGTCGTGGTTGCACCATTCAAAACCGCCTGGGTCACTGCTGACAATGCCCCGGTTGTTGGGCGACCGGATGCAGGCGCCCCCGTAGTCAGTCTTTTGGACAAGGGCATAACAGTGAAAGTGATAGGCAGCAAGAACGGCTGGATAATGATAAAGAGCCCTAGGGGATTGGACGTGTGGGTCTATGGCAAATTCGTTAAGGAAAGCGGCGGGCGGGCTCACATTAACGACAACCGGGTTCGAATTCGCTCCCTGCCATCAACCGGACCGGACTCAGACGTGCTCGGACTGCTCGACAAGGGGACTGAAGTCGAAGTTATCAGTCGTAAGGGCGACTGGAGCCGTCTACGGGTACTGAACTCCGTTGCGGGGTGGATTAAGCAAGATCAGCTGACGACTCCGGGAGCTATCACTCCCGACTGGCAAAAACGCTGGGATGCGATTCGTTCTGAAGCGACCCGTTAAAACCCGAGCACCAGGTTCTTCGAGGAATCGTTGGCAACAACCAGGACGCCATCTTCTCGCACTGCTCGCCATCAGCGCTGGCATGCTGCTGAGCTCAGCAATACCCGCTTCAGAATTTGAGCAAATACAAGCCCTGCTTAAGTCACAGCGCTACAACGAAGCGTTGATATTGATCGAAACTACTATTGGCAAAGGAGCCAGCGAATCAACCGAGTTACTGTTTGCACGAGCTGATGTGTTTGCCGCTAGCGGACGACACGATGAGGCCGAACAGGCTTACCGCGAGCTAATCACCCGTTATCCAGGGCGTCCAGAACCCTACAATAATCTTGCAAGACTTTATAGTCTTCAGGGCAGGCTAGAGCAGGCCGCAACGTTATTGCGTGCTGGCTTGTATACCGACCCATCTTACCGTATTCTGTTTGACAATCTTTCCCAGGTTTACGCTGAACAGGCAGCCCGCGCCTATCATCATGCGATGAACCCAGAAGACTCGCAAGCGAACAAGAACGAGCCCTTGACTACGCTAGGCGAGCTTTCCAGCGTGCGATTACCGCTCGTAACCCCTTAGTTAACAGGGGAACTGACCCCTGTTTGGAAAGCCGGGAACCAACGGGTACACTTGCGCCCTGCCGGAATCCCAAAAACCCGACGCGAAGGACACTTATGAAGCGCTTTTCCCGTCGCCTGCTACTTGCGCTTGTTATCACGATACCGTCCACTATGGCGCTGGCCGGGGCAACCTCCGATGAGTACGAACCCCGCCTGCTTCGCGCCACGGCGAACATTGTCGCCGGGCAATGGTCTGCCGGGCTTAAGGCATTAAAAGCCCTAACCGAGGACTACCCCGAAAGCCGCGTCGGGCACCTGATGCGCTCTGACCTGCTGCTTGCCCTTGCCGGGCGAGTACGCTCATTGCCTGAACTGAGTGATCGTTCATCAGAGACTCGTGCTCAAGAGCTGCGCGAGCAACTACGTCTCCGATGGCAACATGCCATTGGAAGTCGTGAGGTCAAGGCCAACCGGGTCCCAGCGAAACTGGTCAAAGTCTCTTTGGAAAACACGGTAGTGCTTTATGTCGATCTTCCCGCAGCGCGGCTCCATGTTTTTCGACAGATTCATGGTGAGCTACAACGACTGGCTGATTTTTACGTCACAGTTGGCCGGCAAGGTTACGGCAAAGAACGCGAGGGAGACCTAAAGACGCCCGTAGGCGTCTACCGGATCAATGGCTATATTCCCAAAAGTCAACTCGAGGCCCGTTACGGATCTGGCGCACTGACCACCAATTATCCCAACCCGCTCGATCAGCAACTGCGCAGAACCGGTTACGGGATCTGGCTCCACGGGACTGAGCCTGGCTGGATTAACCGCGCGCCGCGTGCGAGCGAAGGATGCATTACATTAAGTAATGCTGATTTTGGGAATCTTTATCACCTGCTTGGAGCCGCCGACGAGTTGCCGATTATCATCGACGATACCCCGGACTGGATTTCCCCGGCAGAGCTGCAGCGCCTCCGTGCAAACCTCCTCGCCATCGTTCACGGTGACCCTCAATTAGCGTCACAACAGCAGATCGAACCTTCCTCTGCAGCTATTACTGTAGGTCTTGCCAAAACCTCTCGCCACGATCTGCCGGCGGCGCCCCCTAAGTCCGGTGGCCTCGAATTCACCGAAATCTTTATCTACCCCGGACCAAAGACACAACTGGTCACCCGGGCAACAAAGCTCAAGGGGTCAGGAGAAACAGATATCGTGGAGCAGTACTGGGTCAAGGAAGATAACGGACAATGGCGAATCGTCCTGCAACAGCAGATCCCTGTCATGATCCAACGAAAAATCGCCTCCGAACCTGAGTCAACATCGGCCAAACAGAAATCAGGCGCCTGACCCCGTCTTATCGAAAACTATTTCGACAATCTGTTGTCACTCCCATCTTTTGCGCCCAGGCCAGAACGTACTCGCAGTGGTTGCCTGAATAGCCTTTAATATCCTGATCCTGTTTCGACAAGGTTAGGCCATGCCCCTCCCACTCGGTAAGCCTGTAGCGCATCAGCGATATAGCGACAGGCTGTTGGTGGGTGAGTGATACTGGCGATATGTGGGGTTAGAAAAATACCCGGATGTGACCAGAAGGGATGGTCGGTTGGCAGCGGCTCTTGACCAAATACGTCCAGCGCTGCGGCCTGCAGTTGGCCGCTGTCCAGTGCCATAAGAAGGTCCTGCTCGTTGATTGATTCGCCACGGCCAGCGTTAACCAGACACGCCTTGGGCGGCAACATTGCAAGCGTCTCCCGGTTAATAATATGCCGGGTCTGCTCAGTCGCTGGAAGCAACATCACCAGTATCGCTGCCTGGCGCAGAAACGCCTCTACCTGCGCCTCACCACAAAACATCTCTATCGCGTCGTTAGGTTTTGATTGCCGACGGTAACCAATCACATTGTAGTTAAGCGATTGGAGTTGTTTCGCTAAAGCCAGGCCAAGCACACCCATTCCCATCACCCCCACCGTTGTATCTCGTGCCGGTAACTGAGGCAACTCTTGCCAGGCGTATTGGGCCTTCTGGCGCTCATAACAGTGCATCAGGCGGTGAAACCTTAAAACCTGAAATAGGCAGAACTCCACCATGCCTGCCGTGAGTTCTGGCTCCACCATGCGCACAATCGGCACCTTGGCCGGTAACGCTGAACAGGCGAGCAGTGAATCGACTCCTGCTCCGATCGAGAAAATCACCTCGAGGTTCTCCAGGCCGTTAAAAAGTTCTACCGGTGGATTCCACAGTAAAGCGCAATTGATTTCCTTAAGATCCCCCACCTGCGGCCACACACGCACCTCAAGCTCTGGCATCGCAGCAGCAAAAGCACTGATCCACTCCTGATCACGCGCATCCGTTTTTAGCAGCATCACGGGGTTGTCTTGTGTCAACATGATCTTGGCCGGCCCCATACTAATTATCAAGTTCTCGCACCAATCTAGCTTGGTAATCCGTCTTTTGGTAGCAGCGCGAAAACTGGGCGGTTGATAGTCCTATTCAGAACCTTTTATAAAACTATCCACTTCATTAGAGTCAACTTGCATGAAACCACAGAAACCAAGGGGACTAAAACCTTGAGAATCTCCACAAACCCTACTAAACTGAGGCATCTACGACGGTTACTAGAAGCATAATACCAGACCGACGTAATCTGTCGTGACTATAGTCAAGAAGGGAAAATCTCGCAAATGAGTGATCAGGATTTCTTTGTCCGCTTCATAAAAGTGCAGAAAAGTTATGACGGCGAAACCCTTGTCGTTAAAAACCTGAATCTGGACATCAAAAAGGGGGAATTCATAACTATGCTCGGGCCCTCTGGCTCTGGCAAAACAACCTGCCTGATGATGTTGGCGGGCTTTGAACCGGCCACCCATGGTGAGATTTATCTGGGTAACCAGCCCATCAACGCGGTGCCGCCGCATAAACGCGGAATCGGCATGGTTTTTCAGAACTATGCCCTCTTCCCCCATATGACGGTCAATGAGAACCTCGCCTTTCCACTTGAGGTCCGCAGACTCAACAAGTCCGAGATTGAGTCACGAACCAAGCGCGCACTCGACATGGTACAACTCGGCGCGTTTGGCAACCGTCGCCCGGCCCAACTTTCCGGCGGCCAACAGCAACGGGTAGCCGTTGCCCGAGCTCTGGTGTTTGATCCTGACCTTGTGCTGATGGACGAACCACTGGGCGCACTCGACAAGCAACTGCGTGAGCAGATGCAGTACGAAATTAAACATATTCATGAAAGTCTCGGCGTGACAATCGTCTACGTAACCCACGACCAGTCCGAGGCACTGACTATGTCGAACCGTATCGCCGTCTTCGATGATGGCGTCATCCAACAATTGGCAGCGCCCAACGACCTGTATGAACGGCCTGAAAATGCATTTGTCGCACAGTTTATCGGCGAGAATAACCGGCTGACGGGGTTCGTGCACAGCATCGAGGGGAATCACTGCCAGGTCGAACTCGATAACGGCGATCACGTTCAGGCATTCAAAGTCAACGTTGACGCCGTAGGCGACCGAGCCACACTTTCGCTGCGTCCGGAGCGAGTCGAAGTGAATCCCGAACCTGGAAAATTTCCCAACTTATTCGAGGCCAAGGTAGAGGAATTGATCTACCTGGGTGATCATATCCGCACCCGCGCTTCAGTGTGCGGACATAGCGATTTTATTGTTAAAATCCCTAATGCGTCGCACCATGCGGCGTTAAATGAGGGAGACATAGTCAAGTTCGGCTGGTCTATGGAGGACTGTCGAGCACTTGATGTCGTCGAGGCAACTAACTGAAGTGGCACCGACGACATGTTTTCTAACGTCATTTTAATGACGACAACCAACCGATAGCGGAGGAACGAGAATGAGTAAGCATCTCTTAGCAACCACCCTGGCCTCGGCAGTGATTGGGGCGGCCCTGGCCGTACCTGCGCACGCCGACGTCACAGTCGCCTCGTGGGGCGGCGCGTATACCATGAGCCAACAGAAGGCCTATGCGGATACCTGGTCCGAAGGCACGGCCAAGTTTGTGAACTATAACGGCGGTCTTGGCGAAGTACGCACCCAGGTCGAATCGGGCAATGTGACGTGGGACATCGTTGATGTCCTGCCACACGAAGCTCGCGTTGGCTGTGATGAAGGCCTCTTTGAGGAACTGCCCCGTGATGTCTTCACCAAGGCGCCCGACGGCAGTTCGATGGACGACGATATCATGGTGTCCGTACCGAATGACTGCGTCGTACCGCAAATTTTCTGGTCTTACGTCCCCTTCTATCAGGAAGGCACCTTTGATGGCAATGCTGCTGGAAACCCGAAAACGATCGCTGACTTCTTCGATGTCGCGAACTTCCCCGGCAAGCGTGGTATTCACACCTGGGGCAACGCACTTGTCGAGATGGCACTGATGGCCGACGGCGTAGCACCTGGTGACGTTTACTCTGTGTTAGACACCGCTGAAGGCATGGATCGTGCTTTTGCCAAACTCGACACTATCAAGGATCACGCCGTATTCTGGTCCTCAGGCGCCAAGCCGCTTGAGCTCATTACCAGTGGTGAGGTATCCATGGCGCTGGCCTACAACGGTCGAATCGGTGCTGCTATGCTTTCAGAAGGTGCGCCCTTTGTAATCAACTGGGATGGACAGGTTCTTGAAGAGGAATGGCTGGCCATGCTCAAAGGCACACCGAACGCCGACGAAGCGCTGAAATTTCTGATTCATGCCTCCGCCCCCGAACAGCAGGCCGGCCAGGCTAAGTGGATCACCTACGCGCCGATGCGCGCCTCAGGCATCGATCTCATCCAAGCTGGTGAGCCTTGGTTCAACACCGGCGTGAACATCATGCCGCTAATGCCCAATGCGCCGGAAGCTTTGAGTCAAATGCATTTGTTTGCCAATCCTGACTGGTGGGCGGATAACGGTGACTCGATCTCCGAGCGATTCACTGCCTGGATGGGTCAGTAAGGCCACTTTGGACAGGTAGTTGTTTTTACAGACTGGGGCCAGTCAATCGGCTGGCCCCTTTTCTGTCGCTCCCTGGCTATGATTGTCGGGTCTCCCTCGCCAGTTCATATGAATGACAAATAGTCCCCCGGTGTCGGTCCAGCCTCTGCTGACAGCCGACGGTATACCTCTTAAAACCAGCCTGCAGCGCTCGATGCGCCGCAGCAAACTCCGGGCGATTTGCCTGGTGCTGCCACCGCTAATTTTTCTGCTTGGCCTTTTTATCATCCCGATCGGCAACCTGCTGACCCGTAGTACCGACGACACACTGATTAACTATCAATTACCGCTGACCTTCGCCATGATCGATCAGTGGGATCGAAAAACACTGCCAGAAGAAGACCTCTTTGAGGCAATATATCTGGATCTTTCGAGTCTGAACAAATACCTGATTAGCGATAATTTTTCTGATGCTGTAGATCCCAGCGATCCAGCCTGGAGGGTGCGTATCCCTAAGAAAGGCCCGTATCGTGATGCCATGATCGCAATCGATCCACGCTGGCAATCAGCAAGCACCTGGCTCCCTATTCATGAGATAGCAATGGTCGGTGTAAACGCCCAGGGCACCGAAAGAGAGAGAGAAAACAAGGCAAGACGAGCCCAGTTTAATATCTGCGCATATCTCACGCCTCTCACGAACGCTGACTGCACCAAGTTATACAAAGTATTACAGGCCTGGGATGGCGCCAGCGCACCTGACGAGACCTTCTTTAACGCGTTGTACAAGGATCTTAGTTCAGCCAACAAGTTTCTCGTTGGCAAGTCCAGCACCCGGATGAATTATGGGAAACCCGGCTTCAAGAGTCTGATCAAGAAATCCAGTCGCAAACTCAAAAAGGTCAGTGAGCCGCCGTACCGGGATGCCATGATCAAGGCAGATAAACGTTGGGGTGATGTGGCCTTCTGGCAAACCCTGGTCACGATGCAAGAGCCCCAAACCACGGGCTATTATCTTAATGCCGTGGATCGCAAGTGGAATAAGGACCACGAAATCGAACTGCAACCCGCAGAACGCCGCGTCTATGCAATGCTTTGGTGGCGAACCTTTCTGGTCAGCCTGATCGTCACTGTAGGCTGTCTGATATTGGCCTACCCGGTAGCCCACCTTCTAGCCACGCTGCCCTTGAGGTATTCCAATATCTTGATGATCTGCGTGCTGATGCCGTTTTGGACTTCGCTGCTGGTTCGCATTGTTGCCTGGATGGTCATGCTGCAACAGGAGGGGGTAATCAACGACACCCTGGTGATGCTGGGTCTTCCCGATGAAAACCGCCTGCCGATGATGTACAACTTTACCGGCACGGTGATTGTGATGATCCAGATCCTGCTGCCGTTTATGATCCTGCCGATCTACAGTGTCATGAAAACCATTCCGCCAAACTACATGAAAGCCGCGCAGAACCTTGGTGCGACGCCAGCGATAGCTTTTTTACGAGTCTATATGCCGCAGACACTTCCCGGTATCGGTGCAGGGGTAATACTCGTCTTTATCGTGGCGATCGGGTACTACATCACCCCAGAACTGGTTGGCGGCAAAGACGGACGCCTGATTGGCAATATGGTGGCCTACCACATGCAAAAGTCCCTTAACTGGGGGCTGGCAGCCGCCATGGGCTCAATCCTACTTGCTGGGATTCTGATGCTGTACTGGATCTACGACAAGATCGTGGGTATCGACAACATGAAACTGGGATAAGACGATGGCACTTCCTGCCTATGCGAGCCCAGCCCAGCGCCTGTGGCACTATATATACCTCACAATCTGCTCCTTGGTGCTGTTCTTTCTGGTGATGCCACTGATTGCCGTGATCCCAATCTCTTTCAGTGTCTCACCCTTTCTTCAGTTTACTCCGGAGATGCTGCGTCTGGACCCCGAGGCCTTCTCCCTGCGCTGGTATCGGATGATGATAGGTGACTGCTCAGACCCTGGGATCACCACGGTCTGCAGTGACAACTGGAAAATAGGTGCCAAGAACAGCCTGTTTATCGGCGTTATCGCGACGGCGCTGGCGACCACGCTGGGTATATTCGCAGCCCTTGGGCTTAGCCGGCCGATTATGCCGTTTCGCAAACTGATTATGGCCATCATGATCTCGCCACTCATCGTGCCGCTGATCATCACCGCGTCGGGCATGTTCTTTTTCTTTGCCAAGCTCAACCTGGTATCCACTTACACCGGACTGATTCTTGCGCACACAATTCTGGGCTTTCCCTTTGTGGTGATTACCGTAACGGCTACGCTAGTTGGCTTTGATGCCAGTCTAACCAAAGCAGCGGCCAGCCTGGGCGGAGGGCCGGTGCGCAATTTCTTCAAGGTACAGATGCCTCTTATATTACCTGGGGTCATCTCCGGAGCGCTCTTTGCCTTTATCACCTCTTTCGATGAAGTCGTGATCGTGCTGTTCATCGGCGGGCCTGATCAGATCACTCTGCCACGTCAGATGTGGTCTGGAATTCGCCAGGAAATCAGCCCAACTATCCTTTCGGTTGCGACAATACTGGTCATTCTGTCGATCTGTCTGTTGACGGCAGTCGAACTGCTGCGCCGTCGCAGTGAACGGCTTCGGGGCATACGCCCGACCTGAGGCTCCACAAGCTCATGACCCAAACCTCGCAGGCAACTCTGGCGCTTAAGGTCGAAGATCTCCACAAGCGCTTCGGCGCTGTTGAAGTGCTCAAAGGTGTGCACCTTGATGCGGCTACTGGTGATGTGATCTCAATGCTGGGTGCATCTGGCTCTGGCAAGAGCACTTTTTTGCGCTGCATCAATCTTCTGGAAACACCCGATAGCGGTAACATCACGGTACACGGTGAGACTATCGGTATGACTACCGACAAATCCGGGCGGCCCACGCCTAGTGACATGACTCAAGTGATTCGGTTACGCGCGCGCCTGGGCATGGTCTTTCAAAGTTTCAATTTGTGGTCACACATGACCGTGCTGGAGAACGTCACTGAGGCACTGATACACGTGCTGAAGATGCCAAAGCCAGACGCCCTCGACCGCGCTCAGGCAACGCTCGACAAAGTGGGTATGTACGACCGCCAGGATTACTATCCAGCCCATATCTCTGGTGGGCAGCAGCAACGCGCCGCCATTGCTCGGGCTTTAGCCATGGAGCCCGATTTGATGCTCTTTGACGAACCAACTTCCGCGCTCGACCCGGAACTGGTAGGTGAAGTCCTCAAAGTGATGCGCGCCCTGGCCGACGAGGGGCGAACCATGATCGTAGTGACTCATGAAATCGGTTTTGCCCGCGATGTATCGAATAAGGTAATTTTCCTGCATGAAGGAGCGATTGAATCTGAAGGGATCCCGGCCGACATGTTTGGCAACCCAGAATCAGCGCGTTTTCGCCAATTTCTGTCGAACACACTGCACTAGCCGGGGACAGACACGAAACAGTGGCCCGGTGTACCATTACCACACTGGAATTTCCAACAACTAAAAGGAGAAAAGAGATGATCAAGAAAAAACTAACAGCGCTGGGGCTGGCTGGCATGCTGGCATTGGCAAGCGGCATTGCCACTGCTGGCGATCCGTTGCGGGTTGGCGTTGAAGGCGCCTACCCACCGTTTTCTTGGAAAGAGGCTGACGGCTCGCTAAAAGGCTTTGATATTGATTTCGCAATGGAAGTCTGCAAAAGACTTAATCGAGAGTGCGTACTGGTTGAACAGGAATGGGATGGGATGATTCCCGCCCTGCTGGCAAGAAAGTTCGATACGATTATTGCCTCCATGTCGATTACCGAGGAACGAAAAAAGAAGATCGATTTCACCATCAAGTACTACAACACCCCGGCTAAGTTAGTCTCCAAGGCAAACCCAGGGTTTGAAGGCACCGCTGACGGTCTCAATGGGAAACGTCTGGGCGTACAGCGGGCAACCACTCACCAGTGTTCTGCTGAAAAGCTTTATCCTGGAGCCGAGCTGGTCCTGTATGGAACACAAGAAGAAGTCTGGCAGGATCTGGCATCAGGCCGACTCGATGCCCAACTGTCTGACTCGCTTCAGGCATACGAGGGTTTCCTGGCTCTGGATGCAGGCAAAGGCTTTGATTTTCTGGGCGATGCCATTGACGACATTGAGTGCCAAGGAGTGGGGGCAGGCTTTGCAGTTCGCAAGCAAGACTCCGCGCTACGTGATGCACTTAGCCAGATCATCCTAGATATACGAGCTGATGGCACCTACAAGGCGATGAACGATGCTTACTTCGCGGTTGATATTTACGGTGGTTGAGTTGATCTACTGACTCACATTTAATCTGAACGGGCCCCCAGCGGGCCCGTTCATTTTTCAATCCCAAAATGGATTCCGTCTGGGAGTACCGCAACCTGCTGTTATCTGGCACAGCAGTAACAGTACAGTTGGCACTGGCATCGCTGACGCTCTCTGTGCTTCTCGGCCTCATTGGCGCTTCGGCCAAGCTCGCTGTTAACCCAATACCCCGGCGTATCGCTGGTATTTACACCACACTGGTGCGCGGGGTGCCAGACCTGGTGCTGATGATGCTGCTGTTTTACGGCGGACAGCAGGTTGTCAATGATCTGGGCGCCGCAACAGGCTGGTGGGATTATGTCGAGATCAACCAGTTTATCGCTGGCGTCTGGTCTATCGGCTTTGTTTTCGGGGCCTACATGACCGAGACCTTCCGTGGCGCGATCCTCGCAATACCCCGCGGTCAAATCGAAGCCGGCATCTCCTGCGGCATGACGCCACTGTTGATTTTCCGACGCATCACCTGGCCACAGATGGTACGCCATGCCCTGCCCTCTTTTACCAACAACTGGCTGGGGCTGATTAAGGCCACGGCACTGGTCTCCGTGATCGGCCTGCATGATCTTGTCTGGAACGCATCTACCGCTGGACGGTCCGTGCGTGAGCCTTTCTCCTTCATGTTCGCGGTATTGATCATCTACCTCATTCTTACCGCCTTCTCAGACGTAGGCCTTCGCTGGCTGGACCGGCGCTACAACGTTGGAGTCGACCGGGCTTAATGGCAATGGCAGAGCAAGAACGGACTTTCTTCGAGTATCTCGTTTATATCAGCGAGAACCATTCACCACTGGATTTCATGCTGGTGGCTGACCATATAGACAAATTCTTTTTTGGCGCGCTGCTGACTCTTGAGATCACTATCCTATCCCTGTTGATCGGGGGCGTTATGGCCGTGCCGCTGGCCATCGCCCGGGCTTACCGCACTCCATGGTTCAACGGTCCTATCTGGGGCTTTACTTATTTCTTTCGGGGCACACCACTTCTGGTTCAGACCTATCTGGTCTATTACGGCCTTGCCCAGTTTGACGTCGTTCGTGAGAGCTTTCTGTGGGGACCGATCCTATCCAACGCCTGGTGGTGCGCACTGATCACCTTCAGCCTCAATACCGCTGGTTACACCACGGAATTCCTGCGCGGTGCTATCGAAAATACACCCAAGGGAGAGATCGAAGCCGCCCGGGCCTGCGGTATGTCACAGGCCCGCATGATCTGGCGAATTGTATTGCCCAGTGCGTTTCGCCGGGCCCTGCCTGCCTACTCCAACGAAGTGATCTTCATGCTGCACAGCTCGGTTGTGCTCAGCACTATCACCCTTCAGGATATTCTCGGCGTGGGGCGCTGGCTGAACGGCCGCTACTACCTGGCCTATGAAGGCTTTGTCACTGCCATGGTCTTTTACATGGTGCTGGTATTTTTTATCAGTACTGGATTTAGACTCTGGGAGAAACGCTGGCTGGGTCATCTGCGGCCCCGTGATACTGCCGATGCCTGAAGTGGACATGTAAAATATTGTCTTAACCGTATGCCCTTACCTTACCGTCAGCTTGCCAGGATCCCAGATGCCAGCGACCCTTAAACTCGCCCAGACGCTGATCCGCCGACCCTCAGTCACTCCAACTGATGGGGGCTGCCAGGATCTGATTGCAGGCGCTCTTGCGCCTTATGGTTTTGAGCCGGAGGTCATGAATTTCGGGTCGGTACGCAATCTGTGGCTGCGGCGCGGCTCAACATCACCACTATTCGTTTTTGCCGGACATACCGATGTGGTGCCCACGGGTCCCGAAGAAAGTTGGCGTTACCCGCCTTTTAAGGGCAAAGTCGTTGAAGACACACTCCACGGCCGTGGTGCTGCCGATATGAAAGGTAGCCTGGCGGCAATGGTCGCCGCCTGCCAGAGATTCACCGAGCTAAATCCGGATCACAGTGGCTCGATCGCGCTACTTCTGACCAGTGACGAGGAAGGCCCGGCAGTAGATGGTACCGTACGTGTTATTGAGACCTTGAGCGCCCGAGGCGAAATAATTGACTGGTGCCTGGTCGGTGAGCCGACGAGTTCGCAGCATCTTGGAGATACCATCAAGAACGGGCGCCGGGGATCTCTGGGGGGCACCTTGACAGTGCGCGGCATCCAGGGCCACGTGGCTTATCCGCACCTGGCCGACAACCCCCTGCACCGGCTGTTCGGCATTATTAACCAACTCGCGGGACATGGCTGGGACGAGGGTAACGAATTCTTCCCGGCGACCACCTTTCAGGTTTCCAACCTCACCGGAGGTACTGGCGCCAGTAACGTTATTCCCGGTGAGGCCCAGGCCCGATTCAATCTACGGCACTGTCCTGACACCAGTGCCCAGTCGATTCGTGAAACCATTGACTCAATCTGTGAAGCACACGCGAAGGATTTCAACATCGACTGGGATCCCCTGGGTCTGCCCTATCAGACCCTGCCGGGAGAATTAGTCAACGCGACTCGAAGCGCCATCGCCGAAGTCGTCGGCATTCAGGCTGCTCTTTCCACTGCCGGTGGCACCTCAGACGGACGGTTCATCGCACCCACCGGAGCGCAGGTTATAGAGCTGGGACCGATTAACCGCACCATCCACCAAGTCGATGAAGCCGTAAGCATCGAAGACCTGGAACACCTTTCACAAATATACGAACGGGTCCTCAAACACCTGCTTGCCTGAATAATCTCCAGAGCGCGGCATTGCATTACCAAACGGTAATGCTTTGTTTAGCTTGCGGTAATGGGGGCCGTCTTAAGGTGCCCTGGAACTTAGCAACCGCACTCAGGGAGATAGCCTCATGCTACAACAACGAACGCTGCGCCGACTCGCACCCCAGGTCACAGCCGTGGCCCTCGCCACCATAGCCACCGCCAGCGCTGTACTGTACGCAAGCCGAACCGCCACGGCACTGCCGCAAGGCACCGACACAGTAATGACTGTCTCTGGGGGACCCGGCTCTGGTTTTGCAGATCTGGTCGAGGCCGTGCGACCCGCCGTCGTTAATATTTCAATCCGCACGGTACAACATATTTCTACACGTCCGGACAATGACAATTCTGAGAACTCATTTTCACAACGGCATGGTCAGGAATTTGGCTTTCGTGGACAGCCGCAGATGCGTGAATTCATGGAGCGGTTTTTCGGCGAGACTGTTCCAAAGGGGCCGCGTGGGCCCATGGAGGCCCGCTCACTGGGATCTGGGTTTATTATCGACGCTGCAGGCCTGGTAGTGACTAATCATCATGTCATCGGCAATGCTGACGAGATTGAGGTAGTACTGGAAGACGGTCGCGTATTTCCCGCCACGGTTCGCGGCAGCGACCAACGCACCGACCTCGCCTTGCTGGAAATCCACGCCAACGAGCCGCTACCCTATGTTTCATTTGGCGATTCTGACCACGCCCGTGTCGGTGACTGGGTGATTGCAATCGGCAACCCCTTTGGCCTGGGAGGCACTACGACTTCCGGAATCGTTTCCGCCCGCGGTCGTGATATCAACAGCGGCCCGTATGTAGATTACATTCAGATCGATGCCTCTATTAACCGGGGCAATTCGGGAGGGCCGCTTTTCAATAATGCAGGAGAGGTTATCGGCGTCAACACGGCGATTTTTTCGCCCAACGGTGGCAGTGTTGGAATCGGTTTTGCGATTCCTGCATCTCTCGCACAGAACGTTATCAGTCAGTTGCGTGATAGCGGACAGGTTGCACGGGCATGGCTCGGCGTCGAAATACAGGCAGTCGGACCCGACATCGCCCACAGCCTCGGTCTTGGCGAACCCCATGGCGCACTGGTATCGCGCATCAGTCCAAACAGCCCGGCCGCCCGCAGTGATCTTCGCACCGGCGACGTTATCGTGAGTCTCGATAACGAGCCGGTAAAACGGATGCGCCACTTGCCACGCCTGATAGCGAGAACCCCTACGGGCCAGCCTGTGTCATTCGGGGTTTGGCGATCTGGCCAGGAAATGATGGTAACGGCAACCCTGGAGCCACTTAAGGGTTCACGCCAGAGCCTCGACCAACAAGAGCGAGAACCCACCCGCAAGCTGGGTCTGAAACTATCGATGCTCGACGAGGCCAATCGGCAACGACTCGGCAATAGCGGCAACGGCGTTCTGATCCAGGACGTAGCACCGCAAAGCCCCGCAGCCCATAAGGGCCTTCGCCCAGGGGATATCATTTTGAAAGTAGGTGCAAAGCCAGTGGGCACGCCCGAAGATGTTCTGAATCAGGTCGATCTCGCTCGGGCCGATCAACAAAACAAGGCAATTCTGCTACTGGTGGAGCGCAACGGCGACCAGCGTTACGTCGCCATCAAGGTGGGTTAGCCTGCTCTTTTGAGTCCCTGGCCGAGGGTTCCCCTCGGCCAGTGCTGCTCGGTTAGAATTTCTGGATTGAACCTTCAAAATAAATGAAATTGTTATCTTGCGTATCCTGCTGATAGAGGATGACCCTGAGGCGGCCCGCTATGTTTCCCGCGGCCTGCGGGAAGCCGGTCATCTAGCAGATACTGCGGACAACGGCCCGGACGGCCTAGCCCTGGCTGCCAGTGAGTCCTATGATCTTCTCGTCATCGACCGCATGCTTCCAGCAATGGATGGGCTATCAGTGATTGCAAATCTGCGGGATCTGGACAACCACACACCGGTGCTGATCTTGAGCGCGTTGGGTGACCTTGAAGACCGGGTCACCGGGCTTCGGGCTGGCGGCGATGATTACCTGCCAAAACCTTTTGCTTTTGAGGAATTGCTCGCGCGAGTCGAGGCTCTAGGCCGCCGTGCCCAGCATAGTGTAATGACTACGCAGTTTAAGGTAGCCGATCTGGAAATGGATGTACTGACCCGACAAGTCCGTCGTGACGGAAAACTCATCAAGCTTCAGCCCAGGGAGTTTCGTCTGCTGGAATACCTGATGCGCCACAACAGTCAGGTTGTTACCCGAACCATGTTGCTTGAAAACGTCTGGGACTACCATTTTGATCCCCAGACGAACGTCATCGACGTACATATCAGTCGGCTACGATCCAAAATCGACCGTGAGTTTCCAACCCAACTGCTGCACACCGTTCGTGGTGCCGGTTACATGCTACGTGAACCTGACTAGTTTTCTCAGAAGCTCCACTTTTCGAATTACGCTACTGTACGTGGCTTTGTTCACCGCATCGGTGCTGGTGCTATTTAGTTTTATCTACTGGTCTAGCGTGCGTTACATGGCAGACCAATCGGATACCGCTATCCGTGCCGAGATTAATACCCTATCTGAGCGCTATGAGAACCGCGGCCTGCCTGGATTACGCCACTTGATCTCCGAGCGGATCGACCGGCAACAGCCCACCGGTACCTCTATCTATCTACTCACTGACCCGCTCGGTCGAGTCATTGTCGGCAATATCAATCGCTGGCCAAAGACGCCTGCCCAAGATGGCTGGCTCAATTTCAACCTGGAAACCCGTGATCTCGATAAGCCAAGGCTGCATCCGGCCCGAACACGACAGTTCCAACTGGCCGGGGGTTTTCGCTTGCTGGTCGGACAAGATATCCAGGAACTCAACGCCGCGCGCCTACGGATCATTACGGCACTGGGCTGGGGTGTGGCTCTAACGCTGGTGCTTGGCCTGGCTGGGGGTTTTTTCATCAGCCGACGAATGCTGACGCGAATTGACATCATTAACGACACCAGTCAGCGCATCATGGCTGGAGATCTGAACCGGCGCGTGCCGGTCGGCTCACGCGGTGACGAGTTCGACCAGTTATCGAACAATCTCAATCGCATGCTGGACCAGATCCAAGAACTCTTGGATGGCATTCGCCAGGTCAGTGACAATATTGCACACGACCTCAAAACCCCTCTTTCCCGGCTGCGTCAACGCCTTGAATCCCTGCGCGAGTCAAGCGCGTTGGAATCGGATCAGGCCCGGGCACTCGAACAGGCCATAAATGAAGCCGATCGCCTGCTGGGCCTGTTTAATGCCTTGCTTCGCATTGCACGCATTGAGTCTGAATCGATCAGCACCGATGTACAACCACTGGCGCTTAGTCAGTTGGCCACAGATGTGGTCGAACTGTATGAGCCGCTGGCAGAGGAAAAACATCAAAAACTTAAACTACTGGGGGGTGCCCAGCCGGTGGTGCACGCAGACCGGGACATGCTGTTCCAGGCCTTGGCAAACGTTCTCGATAACGCCGTTAAATACACGCCTGTCGGGGGCATTATCGACGTCAACATATCTCATCACGGGGGCCAACCTGTGCTGTCGGTATGTGATAGTGGTCCGGGCATTGCAAAGGCAGACCAGGACAAGGTATTCCAGAGATTTTATCGCGGAGATGCCAGCCGCTCGAGTGCCGGCAACGGGCTGGGGCTGAGCCTGGTAAGCGCTGTTACCCGACACCACGGCGCCCAGGTCTCACTCGCTGGCAACGACCCCGGCCTTTGTGTCAAATTTATTTTCCCGCAGACCCAAAACTGACAGTTGGCCATGTACCTGATACAGGCTTTGGCCCTGATTGGAAATCTCAATGCTTAAGACCCGCGTGCGGACCGAAGCGCTCGCGTGAAACTTTAGTTTCCCGATCCGGGCGTAGTACCCATCGCCTTGCGCATGGTTGTTGCATCCTGGCCAAACAGGATTTTCTGGGCTCCTGAGGTCACCGCCTTGCCTTTATTGATTTTCTCAGCCTCCCGATAAGCCGCGACCACAGCGGGTCGTTGACGGATCGACTCAAGCCATCGCTTAACATTGGGGAATTGATCGATATCGGTTTTATGCCACTCGTAACGCAGAATCCACGGATAGCAGGCCATATCGGCAATGGAATACTCATCACAGATAAACTCGCTCTTGGCAAGGCGCCCGTCTAACACCGCGTACAATCGCGATGTTTCCTGGCTGTACCGCCGGGTCGCATAGGGCACCTCTTCTGGAGCATAGCGGCTGAAATGATGATTCTGACCCAGCATTGGGCCCAGACCACCCATCTGCCACATCAACCATTGCAGTACGTCCGTCCGCTCGACCAGGGAATCCGGCAAGAACCGCCCGGCCTTCTCTGCAAGGTAGATGAGGATAGCTCCAGATTCAAATATTGAGATCGTCTCGGACGATTTTATCGGGGCATGATCGATAATGGCCGGTATCCGCCCGTTAGGTGCAATTTGTAGAAACTCACTACTAAACTGCTCACCCTCATTAATATTTACCGAGGTAATTCGGTAATCCATGCCGGCTTCTGTGAGGAACATCAAGACTTTCATCCCGTTGGGCGTTGGCCAGAAGAATAGTTCAACCATGTCGCTGTCCTGGAAAGAGCCCTTTCGAGCTAGGGCCGGAAAAAGAATCATTAATTATGCCTTAAGCGCGCGTTGGCGAAACCCTAGCGTGCGACAGGATCGGCGCCCTTAAATCATATAAGGAATGCGCCAGGTCGGCGGGCCGAAGTTATTAAGCACATATCACCAGATCCTGACAATCTGTAGGCAAGTCTGGAACTTGGGTATACTCCGCGCTCTTGAGAAAAATGCGGGCGGAGGCCCACTTTATCGCGTGGCAAAAGAAGAACATATTGAAATGGAAGGCACGGTTCTGGAGAACCTGCCTAATACCCAGTTCCGCGTCGAGCTCGAAAATGGGCATGTGGTTATCGCCCACATCTCGGGCAAAATGCGTAAACACTATATCCGTATCCTGCGTGGCGACAAAGTCACAGTGCAATTGACCCCTTATGATCTAAGCAAAGGGAGAATCACCTACCGCGCCCGCTGACGTCGAGCCAAAAAAAACCCTCGCGTCGCGAGGGTTCTATGCATGTATTTCGGGCATTTAGCCCGACAAGCTTCCAGATTTACTTAATCTTGGCTTCCTTGTAGGCTACATGCTTACGCACCACTGGGTCGAATTTGCGAATTTCCATCTTCTCAGGCTGGTTGCGCTTATTCTTGGTCGTCGTGTAGTAATGGCCTGTTCCTGCAGACGATACCAGTTTGATCTTGTCTCTCATTATTCAATTTCCCCCTGGCTTATTAAACTTTCTCGCCTCGACCACGAAGCTCCTCAAGCACGGTATCGATACCCTTTTTATCTATAATCCGCAAACCCTGATGAGATATGCGTAGGCGAACCCAGCGATTCTCGCTTGGAACCCAAAAACGTCTATCATGAATGTTCGGCTTGAAAACCCGTTTGGTCTTGTTATGTGCGTGTGATACGTTGTTTCCCGTCATCACCCGCTTACCGGTTACCTGGCAAACTCTAGCCATGGTTTAAATACCCGCGCTGTATCCTATAAAGGCCGCGTTTTATACCAGATTTTGATACTTTTTCCTAGGGGAGTGGATCAATCTTTATATTTTCGGCGCAAGAAGCCCATTAACACCCTCAGATTTCCCCGGCACGCCAGCAACCGTTAGACTCTCAAACCATGTCCCGTCTCGCTGATCAGCACTTCATTGTAGGCATTACTGGCGGCATCGCCGCCTATAAATCTGCCGAGCTTGTTCGCCGGCTATGTAAGCAAGGGGCCCAGGTGCAGGTCATTATGACCCAGGCCGCAAAAGCCTTTATTGCTCCGCTCACCCTGCAAGCGCTCAGCGGCCGGCCGGTTCGCGACACTCTGTTGGATCCAGAGGCTGAGTCTGGGATGGGCCACATTGAACTTGGACGCTGGGCAGACACCATTGTGGTCGCTCCCGCAAGCGCTGACTTTATTGCGCGCCTCGCCGCCGGCCTGGCTTCGGATCTGTTGAGCACCGTTTGCCTGGCGACATCGGCGCCGGTAATCCTGGCGCCGGCAATGAACCAGGCCATGTGGCAAAAACCAACCACCCAGCGCAATTTGGCAACCCTTCGGGCAGATGGCATTACGCTACTGGGCCCTGCCGACGGACCGCAGGCGTGCGGGGACACGGGTCCGGGACGGATGCTCGAGCCGGACGAGCTTATTGAATGCTTGACCAATTCCCAGAACCCGGGACCTCTGGAGAATATTCGGGTCATGGTTACGGCCGGCCCCACTTGGGAGGCGCTTGATCCCGTTCGCGGTTTATCCAATCACAGCTCCGGAAAAATGGGCTACGCGGTCGCAAACGCGGCAAAACTTGCCGGCGCAAGCGTATCTCTGATCAGCGGTCCCGTCACGATAACGCCACCCACTGGGGTTGAATTGAAAAATGTAACAACGGCGAAAGAGATGCTTGGCGCGGTCGAATCGAGTGTATCCGGGTTCGATATCTTTATTGGAGTCGCGGCGGTTGTCGACTACCGACCCGCACAGGTCGCGCCCACAAAAATGAAAAAAGCCACACAAACACTTACGGTTGAATTTGTGCGCAACCCCGATATCCTATCGACGGTGACACAGCAACCAGATCCACCGTTTACCGTCGGCTTTGCGGCTGAGACTGACCAGCCCCTTGAGCATGCCCGCCAGAAGTTAAAAAACAAGCGCCTCGACCTGATTGCGGTAAATCAGGTGGGCGGCGATGACAACCCATTCGGCAGCGACCATAACACTCTGACACTGATCAGCCAGCACGATCAAGTCGAGCTCGGCCGCGATAGCAAGGCTGAACTTGCCAGGCGATTGGTCGAAGAGATCGCGGGACGGTATCATGCAAAAAATCCAGCTTAAAGTCATCGACAAACGCCTGGGCGGGGAATTTGCCTTTCCGGCATATGCCACACAAGGTTCGGCAGGTATCGACCTCGTTGCCTGCCTTGACGCCCCGCTGACAATCACACCAGGCCAGTGCGAGTTGATTCCCAGCGGCATAGCGATTCATATTGGTGATCCGTCTCATGCTGCGGTGCTGCTGCCCCGCTCGGGACTGGGCCACAAGCATGGCATTGTTCTGGGTAACCTGGTGGGACTCATCGACAGCGACTACCAAGGAGAAGTCAAAATTTCCTGCTGGAACCGCGGTGGTGAAGCCTT
>JABINT010000057.1 GCA_018698075.1 Acidiferrobacteraceae bacterium | reverse complement strand
AAGCACATACAGGCGATCTCACTGGATCTGGATGACACCTTGTGGGCGATCTGGCCGGTGATTGATCGTGCCGAAGTTGTTTTGCACCAGAATATCAGCGAGACCTTTCCACTGATTGGTCAAAACCATGATGCCCAGGATTTACGTCGGCTGCGCAACGACGTGCACCAAAGTCGCCCTGATCTTGCGCATGACCTGACTGAGTTGCGTCGCGTGTCTTTTGAGCGTTTGTTGAGCCAATATGGCTATGACCCGCAGGCATCATATGATCTGGTCGGTCGTTTTCTGGATTTACGCCATGATGTGACGCTTTACCCGGATGTCGTGCCTGCGTTGTCGGCGCTAAGTAAGCGTTTTGCGGTGGTCGCTGTCTCCAATGGCAACGCCGATGTCTCACGTTTGGGCATTGGCAGTTATTTTCGCGGCCAGATCAGCGCCAGCGCCGCCGGGGTCAAAAAACCCGATCGTAGGATCTTTCACATGGCCTGCGAGTTACTCAAGACCGACCCGGCACATGTACTGCACGTGGGCGATCATCCTCTGGAGGACGTTATCGGCGCACAGCAGGCAGGGCTTAGGGCGGCGTGGGTTAACCGCAATGGCGATGACTGGACGCATGATGAGACACCACACGCCGAAGTTAATGATCTGGCCCAACTGGTCGAAGTGCTCGCCTGAGTAGATTGATAGACGGGCAAAAAGGAATAAGCCGCCATGGAACGTAAGGTTGAAGTCGCCATCATCGGTGCCGGTACTGCCGGTCTAGCTGCAATGGGCCAGGCGAAGCGTGCCGGCAAGGATTTTGTACTGATCAACGGCGGCGAACTGGTCACGACTTGCGCCCGGGTCGGCTGTATGCCCTCCAAGGCGCTGATACAAGTCGCTCATGATTTGCATCGGCGTGAGGTTTTTAGCCGAGAGGGCATTGAGGGGGGCGAAAGCCTATCAGCATCTTTGCCGGATACTCTGGAACACGTTCGCGACATGCGCGATATTCTGGTTGACCGGGTACTGGGCCATACCACCGACCAGATGGGTGACGAGTTCATGGATGGTTATGCCCGCTTTATTGAGCCAGGCGTACTGCAGGTGGGCGAGGACACGATCCATGCTGCCAGCGTGGTGACCGCTTGCGGTACGCGCCCGGCAGTGCCGCCGGCCTGGGTGGATTTTGGCGAGCGTATTCTCACCAGTGATACGATTTTTGAGCAAGAAGACCTGCCCGATGCAATCGCGGTGGTTGGCCTTGGTGTGATCGGCCTGGAGATCGGCCAGGCGCTGGCACACCTGGGGGTTTCGGTGACTGGCATCGATATGCTCGATACCATAGCCGGCCTGAGGGACCCTGATGCCCGCCGCAGCGCTATCGAACTGATGGAGCGCGCCTTTCCAATCTGGCTTGGGCATGAGGTTGAGCTCTTTGAGGACGAGGGCCGTATCCGTGTCAGCGCCGGCGAGCAAGCGGTGGTGGTTGATAAGGTGCTGGCTGCCATGGGCCGTCAGAGCAACCTCGACTGGCTGGCGATTGAAAACGCCGGAATCGAACTCGATGCCCGGGGGGTTCCGGTGTTTGACAAGAACACCATGCGCTGCGGCGACAGCCGCGTTTTTATTGCCGGGGATATCAGCGGTGGCGATCAGATTCTGCACGAGGCGGCCGATGAGGGCCGTATCGCGGGTTATAACGCTGCGCATACCGAAAGTGTTGCTTTTGCCCGCAAAACCCCGCTGGCGATTACCTTCACCTCACCCAATATCTGTACTGTGGGCGCATCCTTGGCTGACCTTGATCCTGATACCACGGCCATCGGCGAGATGCGGCTGGGGCCGGTGGGCCGGGCCCTGGTCATGGGCGCTAACCGCGGCATTGTGCGCCTTTACGCCGACAAGATCAGTGGCGTGCTGCTGGGCGCTACTTTGGTGGCTGAGCGCGGCGAGAACCTTGCCCACTTGCTGGCCTGGTGTATCAGCGAGAACATGACGGCGCTGCAGATGCTGCGCAAGCCTTTTTATCACCCCACGATGGAAGAAGCCCTGCAGGGGGCCCTGCGCGACCTTTTGCCGATGGTGGAACTTGCGCCAGAGCTTCTCGACGCGCCGGCCGAACTCGAAGTGCTGCGCTGAACCGGCGCTGGCGGGTCAGCGCTTAACCGGTACGATGGTATCGACGAACGGCGGGAAGTGATCGTCGGGCCGGTCGGCAAAGAAGCGTTGCAGAGCTTGAATCACCACCGGGAAGGCTATATCAGACCAGGGGATCTCCTTCTCGGAAAAAAGCGCGGTCTCAAGGCTTTCGATGCCTGGGGCAAATTTACCGTCCAGTAACTCTGCGCGGAAGATCATGTAAACCTGGCTGACATGGGGGATATTGAATATCGCATATAGCCCGCTGATCTCAACGCGGGTGCAGGCTTCCTCGTAGGTTTCGCGCATGGCTGCCTGTTCGATGGTTTCGCCATTTTCCATAAAGCCTGCGGGAATGGTCCAAAGACCATGGCGTGGCTCGATCGCCCGACGACACAGCAGAATCTGCCCCTGCCAATGTGGAATACAGCCGGCAATGATCTTGGGATTCTGGTAATGAATCTGCCCGCAGGCATCGCAGATGTGCCGCTCCTTGGTATCGCCATCGGGAACTCGGATGGCTACTGGTGAGGCGCACTGACTACAGAATTTCATCAAGGTTTTTGGTTTTTTTAGTCACCGAACACTATAGCACTACCTTGTGAACACCCGGGTAAAGCTGCCATTGCCATGTCTTACCCTAAAAAACCTGTCGTTGAATGTATTATGCAACTGCATCGAAAATTGCCCTGACCCAATCCAATCCAATCACATTTGGAACAACACTTATGCCTGAGACAGATGACCCAACCCAGCAGAACGTTTATGGTGAGCCGCTCGAAATGTGCTCAGAAAAGCCGTTAACCGGGTGGTTTCGAGATGGTTGCTGCCATACCGATGATACCGATCACGGTGTACACACCGTATGCGCCAAGGTCACCGATGCCTTCCTGCAATGGCTCAAATCGGACGGCAATGATCTGGTGACACCGCATCCGCAGTTTGGTTTTTCGGGACTGAAAGATGGCGATTGCTGGTGTGTGTGCGCCGCGTCCTACGCCAGGGCGCTTGAGGCCGGGGTTGCCTGCCGGGTGTATCTTGCACGCACACACATCCGGACACTGGATATCATTCCGATGGAAAAACTTAAAAGCTACGCACTCGATTTGTCGTGATCGCAGAGCGCTAATTTCGCTGTGCTCTTGACGAATCTGTGCCGGTGCTTTGTAATCCAGACCCCGCCTGTGGCCAGGTAGCTCAGTTGGTAGAGCAGTGGACTGAAAATCCTCGTGTCGGTGGTTCGATTCCGCCCCTGGCCACCACACTCCTTTTAGCACTCACTAACCGGCGACATACACTTGCGTGTGCCACATCAGTGAGTCGTGGGCGAAGGCACGCTTAAATCCACCCGCCTCGACAGATTCCTGGACGAGTCGGGGCTCATGTATGAAGCTGCGAAAGTCCGAGCGAAACAACCAGAAGCCAAAGTTCCAAATCTTATTGCAAATCTCGCCGAGCAAGTGCTTTCTCGGATAGGTGAGTGCGATAACACGGCTGGTGCAATCGAGGGTCGCGCGAATCAATTCCTTGGGCGCGGGATAGCAGCAAACCACTTTGTCCAAAACCGTTACGTCCACTGTGTCCAGCGACTCGCTCATCTCGACAAAATCACCAAGCCGGTACTGCGTGCGCTGCTCTAATTTGTGCTCCTTGGCGCGGCTTTCGGCAAGTTGCAACATACGCGGTGCGAGGTCGATGCCGATGGCAGTTAAAGCCCCCTTCTCCAACAACGTTTGGTGTAAAACGCCCACACCGCAGCCTACTTCTAATAAGGTGAGACCATCGAGCCCCATCGATTCGAGTTCGCGCACAAGTTGCAGCTGGTTATCATCGAGCCCTTTGCGTCGGTATCGGCGCTCATAACGCTTCGACATCCAACCGAAGCACGTTTGAGCAGCGCCGATATGTCGTGAGCAACAGTTCATGCAGTCTTTCCGAATTTAGACCATAGACTTGCACAGCAGGATATCACGCCCGAAAATGGGCTGTTCCAACAAACGCCAGTGCGGTGGATGTGCGATCGACCCAAATGTTTTTCTGTTCGGTTGATCTCCTTATACTGTCTCGCACAATAGCTTTGAGAGACTCGCATGACCGAAGATTTTGTTGATCCCACACGGGATAGATTTCGAACCTTTCGCTCGATGGCGAGCAACGACCCGATCCACATGCTGAATCTGGTCTGCCTGCGGCCAATCGCTGCCTACCCCGAGGGGCATGAGCTGCATGGTCAGTCGGTGAGTGGGTTGGAGGCTTACCGGTCCTATGGCCGTGAGAGTGGGCCCATCTTAAAGCAGGTGGGTGGCCGTATCGCCTATAGTGCGGACTTCCAATTCACCCTTATTGGGCCAGAGAGTGAGCATTGGGATATCGTCTTTATTGCCGAGTACCCCTCTGGCGACGCTTTTGTCTCGATGGTGAAGAATGTTGATTACCAAAAGGCCGTAGTGCATCGCCAGGCAGCGGTCAGGACCTCGCGTTTGCTGAGGTTGTCGCCTAATGCGGTAGGAGAAGAGTTTGGTTGAGTCGGCTGAGGTTCACAGGCTGGACCTGGTATTTTGTTTGCGTGACGATATGCCGATGCAGCGCTGGCCAAGAGCCAAGGACCAAGGGCCAACACAAACGGTGGGCCCATACAACGACCAGACACCTTGTAACTATTTACCGATGCAGTAACAGATGCAGTAACAGATGCAGTGACAGTAGTAGGTACCGTTACTGCTTATGGCATAACGGATATGTCAACTCGATACACCGACTAATCAGGAGTCAGCCACCCTATGGATCTTGACCGTTTTCCCCGTGTCCGCCTTGGACATCTGCCCACACCACTGGAACACCTGCCTAATCTCAGTCGGGAGCTGGGAGGCCCCCAGATCTGGATAAAACGTGACGATTGCACTGGCCTGGCGACGGGAGGCAACAAGACCCGCAAATTGGAGTTCCTGATGGCCGAGGCGCAGGAGCTCAACGCGGATGTGGTCCTGACCTGTGGCGCGACCCAATCCAATCATGCCCGCCAAACCGCCGCGGCTGCGGCTCGTCTAGGCATGAAGTGCCATATCCTTCTT
>JABINT010000013.1 GCA_018698075.1 Acidiferrobacteraceae bacterium | reverse complement strand
GTCTGTCAGTCACCTCAGGGCAAGCCACTGGGGGCGTCAGTACTGTAACAGTCAGTGCCCCAGGTGCAGGCTACACCTCTAGCCCGGCCGTGAGCTTCAGCGAGCCACCCAGCGGGGGTAGCCGTGCAGAAGGCACAGCTGTGATCGGTAGCGCCGGCAGAGTCGTTTCCATTACGGTAGCTGAAGGGGGAAGTGGCTACACACAAGATACTGAAGTCATCATAGCCTCACCCAATTTAGCGGGTGGGGTACAAGCAACAGCTACAGCAACCATCGCGAGTGGCGAGATCGTAGGCTTCGTGATCACTAATCCGGGCAGTGGGTACACGATTGTCCCTGGCGTTACCATCATTGATCAAGAAACACAGGGGGTCTCTTCGATAAGCGTAACCCTTGGCGGCAGTGGCTACACTTCAGCCACAGCAGTTACCGTATCGCCCCCAGAAATCAGCACGGGTATCCAGGCAACAGCAAAACCGATCATTGCCAGTGGAGTAATCACCAGGTTTACCATCGTCACTGCCGGAAGCGGCTACACCACGGTACCGGATGTCACGATAACAGATGCGGGTGGGGGATCAGGAGCTGATGGCCTTGCAGTATTGAGTACTTTCTCAGGTGGGTCTGGTGCTGTAGCAACGGCTGTTCTCAATGAATCTGACGCCGGACAGGTTACCGGTGTGGTCATTACTGACCCAGGTTCAGGTTATATCACTGCGCCGACAGTTTCACTCTCCGGCGGTGGAGGATCCGGAGCCATCGCGACGGCAACGATTGATGCCGCAACGGTAACCGACAGTGTTACCTTCACCTTGACCGGCTCCTCCTCCAGTCTGGCCGGAAACTACAGCGGGGTGTGGAAAAGTACGACCACCAGTTGCGCATCCCAGACCCAGGGCACTATCACCCTGTCGCGACTCTAAGACCCGTCAATCAACGGACTCAACCCGTCACTCGATCTCGTACGTAAACCGGCACCGCCTCATGCCAGGCACCGCTAACCCCCTGGGCCAGCAACCGCCGGGCAATGGTAGCTACATCCAGAGCATGCGGCAATCGCTGCACTAACCATGGCATTGGCCTGTCGCCCATAAACACATCCGAATACCGATCCCAACCGCTCCCAACACCAGTACATCCGGAAATATGTACAGCTACCTCTCGGGGTTCACTAACACAGGGCATCTCATCCCACCGCCAATGACCCGGCGCTTCTGGATCCGATCTCAGACGGGCCCAGTACACCTGATCCATACGGGCATCAATAGCGGCCAAAACACTATTGCAGTCAGGCTGCTCTCTTCTTGCGCCCTCGGCAAGGGTCATCAACGAAGAAACTGCGAGCAGTGGTTTTTCCAGCCCCAGTGCCAGCCCCTGCGCGACACCAGCACCAATGCGAATGCCAGTGAAGGAGCCCGGCCCCGCATCATAGGCCAGCGCGTCCAGCGCCGAACGCTCAAGCCGTGCTTCTGCCAGCACGGCCTCAACCATGCCTAACAGCGTACGAGAGTGTCCCTGAGGGTCCACAGCGTAGCGCTCGAATGATTTATCGCCGGCGAGGCAGGCAGCCGAACAACCTTCGGTCGCCGTATCCACGGCTAACAGATTGACCGAAGGTGCCCCCTGTGGGGACTTACTCATAAGCGCTCGATGCAACGGGCCAGAGCATCAGGCCACTCGGGTAGGGTTACCCCGAAAACCTCTTGCAGGCGGTCGCAGCAGAGCACCGAGTAAGCCGGTCGCGGTGCGGGCGTCGGATACTCGTCAGTAGAGATAGCAACGAGTTCCACATCATCATAGCCCGCCAGATCAAAAATCCGTTCGGCAAAGCCGTGCCAACTGGTAACCCCGGCGTTGGTCGCGTGGAAAATGCCGTAGATATCGTCTCGCCCCTGCGCCAGCGCCTCGACCACGGCAACACTGGCCTGAGCCAGATCCCAGGCATAGGTAGGGGAGCCCATCTGGTCACCCACGACGCGCACCGGTTTGCCTTCGGCAGCCAGGCGCAGCATGGTTTTGACGAAGTTATGGCCCACATGAGAGTAAAGCCACGCGGTGCGCAGGATGACATGTTGGTCGGTCGCTTGTGCTACCGCCTGCTCACCGGCGAGTTTGCCCCTCCCGTATACGCTTCGCGGGCTGACCGGTGCACTCTCGCGGTACGGAGTTGACGCGCTGCCATCAAAGACATAGTCCGTTGAATAATGCACCAGCGGAATCTTGGCACCGGCACAAGCGGCCGCCATGGCGCCGGGCGCCCGGGCGTTGATCGCATCTGCAAGATTCGGCTCAGTTTCAGCCTTATCGACCGCGGTGTATGCCGCTGCATTAATCACCAGATCGGGCGCATGCTCGTGCACGTGGGCAAACACCGAGTCTGGCTTGGAGAGGTCGATCTCGGGTTGATCAAGAAAGATGGTTTCGTGCAGTGGCCCCAACAATTCGGCCAACGCAGTCCCTAGTTGGCCTACCCGGCCGAACACCAGAATTCGCATCTCAGGCCCGGGTCACAAGATCGGGCAGTTGTGCCAGGCGTGGCGCGGCATTGTCCTTATTGGACAAAATTGGATTCGCGATCGGCCAGTCAATGCCGATATCCGGATCACTCCAAAGCACTGCTGCATCATCAGATGGCTCATACAATGCAGTGCACTTATACACCATCTCTGACACCTCGCTTAATACACAAAAGCCATGAGCAAAACCCGGTGGCACATAAAGTTGTTTGTGATTCTGGGCGGAGAGTATCAATCCGAACCATTGGCCAAAATGTGATGAATCCCGGCGGATATCCACCGCCACATCGAAAATCTCGCCAACGAGTGCACGGACCAGTTTGCCCTGCCAGGCAGGGTACTGATAATGCAGTCCACGAAGCACGCCCTGAGTCGAGCGTGAATGATTATCTTGTACAAAATGACTCGGCAAGCCCGCCTTTGCAAAATCCCGGGCATTGAAACTCTCCAAGAAAAACCCCCGCTCATCATCAAATACGCGAGGCTCTATAACCACTACGTCGGGCAATGTGGTTTCGGTAACCGTGATCAAGAAGAATTCCTATGAAAAGCCATCAGGTGCAAAGAGGCTGTTTAGGATAACTGAATTAGGCCAGACTTGCGTACCCGACGCGCTTTATCGTCAGGCAATACAGCGATCAGACGATCGCCAACCAATGCCTTAAAGGTGCTTGTCAGGTGACGATGTCGTTGAAAAAGCTCTTCAACCTGTCAGACCAGGAGCTTTCCCGCGGCGTGTGACGCTCGCCGCCCTCCTTCAGCGCCCGATCGAATTCGCGCAAAATATCTTTTTGTTTGCGACTGAGATTCACAGGGATTTCCAGTTTAATCTTGCAGTAAAGATCGCCCACCTCACCAGAACGCACGTTGCGGACACCCTTGCTGCGCAGCCGGAAAACCCGCTCAGACTGGCTTTCTGGCGGAATCTTTAACTGGGCACGGCCATTTAAAGTAGGGATTTCGATTTCGCCGCCGAGCGCTGACATAGCGACACTGACAGGCATCTCGCAGTAGAGGTTGTCGCCATCACGCGAGAAAATCGGATGCTGGCGGATCCGGATCTGTACATACAAGTCGCCGGAGTTGCCGGTCGTGCTGCCCTGGCCTTCGCCGGCGAGGCGGATCTGGTCACCATCATCGACCCCTGCCGGTACCTTAACCTGCAGGGTCTTGGTCTTTTGCACGGTGCCATTGCCCTGGCAATCACTGCACGGTGAACTGATCATCGTGCCTCTCCCGCGACAATCTGGACAAGTCTGCTGGATAGAGAAAAAACCCTGCTGCATACGAACTTGGCCCTGCCCAGCACAAGTGGAGCAAGGACTGGGTGTGGTGCCCGGCCGAGCCCCTGATCCGCTACAGGTCTCACAACGCACTTGCGAGGGAACGCGAATACGGGATTCCGTCCCGTGGACAGCATCTTCCAGCGACAACTCCAGAGCGTATTGCATATCTGCACCACGGCCTGTACCACGACGCCGGCCACCACCACCGCCGCCGCCGAAGATATCGCCGAAGATATCGCCGAAAACATCGCCAAAACCCGCAGCGCCTGCACCACCCGTGCCCACTGAGGAGTCAACTCCGGCATGGCCAAACTGATCGTAAGCCGATCGCTTCTGCGCATCCGAAAGCATTTCGTACGCTTCTTTGGCTTCTTTGAAATGTTTCTCCGCCGAAGCATCGTCACTGTTTCGGTCGGGGTGATATTTCATGGCAAGGCGGCGGTATGCTTTTTTCAGCTCCGCGTCCGAGGCTGTACGATCAACCCCAAGTACCTCGTAATAATCCCGTTTTGCCATGACTTAACCTGCTATCTACCTAGCCATTAACGCGCAAAAGCCGGTCCTGAAACACCGGCTTTTGCACTACCCTGAAATACACCGGGCGCCCCTGCATTGACGCCCACAAGACGCTAGTTTAATCGTCTTTCTTTTCCTTGACCTCTTCAAACTCAGCATCAACAACATCGTCCCCTCCCGGCGTACCCGCATCGGTGTCAGACGCCATATCGGGTGCACCACCCGACGCATCGCCCTGTTCCTGGTACATGCGCTCGGCCAACTTGTGGCTGGCTTCCATCAAGGCATTGGTCTTGGTTTTCAGATCATCAACATCGTCGCCCTTGATTGATTCCTCAAGATCCGAGATCGCGCCCTCAATGCTTTCTTTCTCACCGGCCTCGAGCTTATCGCCCGCTTCAGAGACAGTCTTACGCACGGTATGCACCATAGCCTCACCCTGGTTACGAGCATCGACCAGTTCACGTGCCTTACGATCTTCTTCAGCATGGTCTTCGGCCTCCTGGACCATACGCTCGATCTCTTCATCCGAAAGGCCTGATCCAGCGGTAATCTTGATCTTGTTCTCTTTGCCGGTCGCCTTATCCTTGGCTGAAACGTGAATAATGCCGTTGGAGTCGATATCGAAGGTGACTTCGATTTGCGGCATACCCCGTGGGGCATTAGGAATATCAGACAGGTCAAAGCGTCCTAGCGACTTATTGTGCTGCGCCATCTCACGCTCACCCTGCAGAACATGCACCGTGACCGCCGTCTGATTGTCGTCAGCCGTCGAAAACACCTGATTTGCCTTAGTTGGAATTGTCGTATTTTTCTCAATCAGCTTGGTCATCACGCCGCCGAGTGTCTCGATGCCCAGCGACAACGGAGTCACATCCAGCAACAATACATCCTTGACGTCACCGCCCAGCACACCACCCTGGATGGCAGCGCCAACCGCAACCGCTTCGTCCGGATTGATATCTCGACGTGGTTCACTACCGAAAAAACCCTTGACGGTTTCCTGCACTTTCGGCATCCGAGTCTGGCCGCCGACCAGGAGTACATCATCTATATCGGACGCTGACAGACCCGCATCCTTAAGCGCTGTCTTGCACGGTCCGATGGTGCGATTAATCAGATCATCGACCAGCGCTTCGAGCTTGGCTCGCGAGAGCTTCATGTTGAGATGCTTGGGCCCGCTCTGATCTGCCGTGATGTACGGCAGGTTGACTTCGGTCTGCGAGCTTGAGGAAAGTTCAATCTTGGCTTTTTCCGCGCCTTCTTTAAGGCGCTGCATCGCCAGCGGGTCACCGCGCAAATCCATACCCTGGTCTTTCTTGAATTCATCTGCCAAGTAATCGATCAGGTGGCGGTCAAAATCCTCACCGCCCAGGAAGGTATCACCATTGGTCGAGAGCACCTCGAACTGGTGCTCCCCGTCAACATCCGCGATCTCAATGATCGAGACATCAAAGGTGCCTCCACCCAGATCGTACACAGCGATCTTGCGGTCACCCTGCTGCTTTTCCAGGCCATAGGCCAGAGCTGCAGCGGTCGGCTCGTTAATGATACGCTTGACTTCAAGACCTGCGATACGCCCGGCATCCTTAGTTGCCTGACGCTGTGAGTCATTAAAATAGGCCGGCACCGTAATCACCGCTTCGGTTACCTCGCTACCGAGGTAGTCCTCTGCGGTCTGCTTCATTTTTTGTAGAACACGGGCTGATATTTCCGGGGGTGCCATCTGCTGGCCGCCGGCCTCAATCCAGGCGTCGCCATTTTTCGCCTTAACGATCTTGTAGGGCATCAGTCCGAGGTCGTGCTGAACAACCTTTTCATCGAACTTGCGTCCTACCAGCCGTTTGGAGGCGAAGACGGTATTGTGGGGATTGGTTACCGCCTGGCGTTTGGCCGACTGGCCAACCAAGGCCTCGCCATCTTCCGTGAAAGCCACGACTGACGGGGTAGTCCGGTCGCCTTCGCTGTTTTCAAGGACCTTGGGCTTACCGCCATCCATCACAGCGACACACGAGTTAGTGGTGCCCAGATCAATTCCAATAATGCTTGCCATATATGTTTCCTCGAAGAGGGTATTCAGAGTAGTCAGTTAAAGTGGTTACTGTTAGTTATATGGGGTTGAAACCGGGCGGTTTCAACTATCGACCGGTGCCTTGGCAACGATGACCATGGCCGGGCGCAACAAGCGGCCATGTAGACGATAACCCTTCTGCACTACCTGGCAGATATGATTCGGCGCCACGTCGGTCGACTCAACCAGACTCATAGCCTGGTGTGATTCTGGATCTAGTTTGTCGCCCACCTCGGGGCTGACTTCAAAGACTGAGAAACGCTCAAAAGCCGCATCCAACTGCTTAAGGGTTAACTCCAGGCCTTCAGTCATCTGTTCCACGAGATTTTCGCCACCGGTCAGATCGACTGCCCGGGCAAGCCCAAGGCTATCCCGCACAGTCAACAGTTCCCCGGCAAAGCCCTCCAATGCAAAACGTCGGGCATTGACAATCTCACCCTGAGCTCGCTTGCGTGCGTTATCAGCATCTGCGCGGGCACGCAGAGTTTCGTCTTGCAACTGGGCCACTTGCGCCCGCAGCATTTCAAGTTCATCTGGCGCTTCACCCTCACCGGCTTCACCGGTAGCCGCTGCGGGACTGTCTGACCCGCCGGGTGTGTTTACTTCTGTTGGCGGTTCAAACTGCTCGGACTCAACGGATGATCCGTCCTGAGTTTCAGATTGTTCCGGCAGGTCAACATTATCGGTCGGGGGGTTCGACTTGGCGCTTGTCATGGCCGGGCGAGCTCTCCTGTAGGGGTTAGGTTGGCCCTATCGGGCGCTTTGGCCCGGAAGAAATGGGGTATCTGGGCGGACTTTTCAAGCCCTGCCGGCAGGTTATTCAGGAGGTTTCGCGTATTTAGTGTAAAGCGCGTAGCGCGTTGCCGAGCACCCGAGCCGTGATATCAACTACCGGAATGACCTTTTCATAAGCCATGCGGGTGGGCCCGATGACCCCAAGTACCCCGATACAACGGCCATCAGACTCGTACGGGGCCGTCACAATACTGCACTCGGTCAAAGCACTGTAACCCGACTCCTCGCCTATAAAAATGCTGATACCAGTGGCACGCATGCTCTTATCAAGCAGGTCCAGCAAGTCCTGCTTAGTCTTGAACGCGTCGAAAATGTCACGCAGTTTTCCGAGTTGGTCAAAATCCGGAATACCCAGCAATTTGGTCTCGCCACTGACCACTACACCCTCCTGGGCGGATTCGTCATCCAGCAGCTGGCTGGCCATCTCCACGGCGGTTCGCATCATCCGGCTCATGGCGTCACTATCCAACTGCATGTCAAGCAATAAGCGGTGGCGCACCTCATGCAAGGTGCGACCAGCATGTTGCACATTAAAGAAGTTAGCAGCCTCTACCAGCTCCGAGGGAGTAAGCTGTTTATCCAGAAACAGCACTCGGTTCTGCACTCGACCATCGTCGGTCACGAGGATCGCGAGCACTCGGTCCTCGGCAAGCTCCAGAAACTCAACCTGCCGCAACTTCGCCTGCTCAGTGTCTGGAAGCATGATTACCCCTGCATACTGGGTAATGTCCGAGAGCAGTTCTGACGCAGCCCCCAACAGTTCGTCTGGATTCTTTGCACTGGACAACGCTTCACTAATCTCACGGGCGTTCGATTTTTCAGGCATGTGCATCTTCAGCAGGCTGTCTACAAAAACCCGGTAGCCCAATTGCGTGGGAACTCGCCCCGCTGAGGTATGTGGAGCGCGGATCAGCCCTAGATCTTCCAGATCAGACATCACATTGCGAATCGTGGCTGCACTGAGATCGAGGCCCGGCTCCCGAGACAAGGTTCTGGACCCCACCGGCTCGCCGTCGCTGACATAGCGACGGATCAGCAGTTTGAGCAGATTCTGCGCGCGCTCGCTGAGTTCCAGGTTGTGCGATTGTCCTACTGGGTCGGTCACGTTCTTTCTGTTGCCAAATACTAGTAAAATTGAGGTTGCACTGCCTTTCGATCGTGAATTGAATCATACCACCGCCAGTAAAGGGTGTAATCACGGTCGATTCGCTAATCAGGGATGTATAAAAGGGCGACCACAGCGGGAAAACACATGGTATTCAGATCAATAGGATTATTTGGGCGTTATCAGGATCCTGCCGTCAAGGTGACGCTAACCGAAATTCAAGAACACCTGGAGCGCCGCGGTCGGGCGGTATTTCTCGGCGATACCACTCACCATGGCATCGAGGATCTACGCCTTGAGGATTCGACCAAGCGACTACATGAAACCATTGAACTGGGAATAGTCATTGGCGGCGACGGCACCATGTTGCATGTCGCACGCGCACTCGCCCGCTGCGAACTACCTGTGATTGGTATCAACATGGGTCGATTGGGCTTCCTGACGGATATACCCGCTGAACACATGCACGATGACCTCGACCAACTGTTGGCCGGGGAATTTGAAATCGAGCAACGGATGATGCTCTTTGCCCAACTATTGCGTTCGGGTGAGGTACTTGATGAGCGTACTGCACTCAATGATGTCGTGCTGTCCAAAGGCACCACGGGGCAGACAATCGAGTTCGACACCCGGGTAAATGGGGAGGCGGTTGGTCGCACCCGCGGTGACGGCATCATTGTCGCCACCCCGACCGGCTCTACGGCCTATGCTCTTTCGGCGGGCGGACCGATCCTGCCCCCACTGCTGCCTGCCATCGTACTGGCACCTATCTGCCCGCACACCCTGGGCCAGCGCCCGCTCGTGCTGAATGCCGACTCCACCATCGAAATCGAACTCGTAGATCTTGCCGGTGAAGATGGCAATATCTTCATCGACGGACTCAATCTAAGGTCTGTCACCGGCAACGAAATTCTTCAGATTAGGCGGGCCGATATATTCGCGCGTACTGTCCGCATCAATAGCCACAATCATTATGAAGCTCTGCATTCCAAACTCGGCTGGGGCTAAAACCGCTTGCACTTATGATCAACTGGCTGGACGTTCGTAATTTTGTCGTAATCAAGCAGGTGCAGATGACATTTGAATGTGGCTTGACAGTGGTCACCGGGGAAACCGGCGCCGGCAAATCAGTCCTGGTCGATGCCCTGGCCGTGCTGCTCGGGGATCGGGCTTCTGGCGATATCGTGCGCAGCGGTTCCGAGCGCTGCGAAATTCAGGCAGGTTTTGATGTCAGTAATCTGCCGGATGCTGGGGAATGGCTGGCCACCATGGATATGGTCGACGACGAAAACCATTGCACCTTGCGCCGAGTGATCTACCCAGATAAACCCTCGCGTGGCTTTATCAACGGCCAGCCCGTGCCGATCCAGTCCCTGCGCGAGATAGGCGCCTTTCTCGCCGACATTCATGGTCAACATGAGCATCACTTGCTGCTGAAAAAACAGGTTCAGCGCGAACTCCTGGACACTACCGGCGGCCTGGCAGACCAGGTACAGGCACTTGGCCGTCGGGCGAGCGACCTGCAAAGCGTTGCAGCGATGCTGTCTGAGGCCCAGTCAAAAGCGCACGAGCGCCATCAACACGAAGCATTTCTGCGCCACCAGGTACAAGAATTGACCCAACTCGACCCGGACCCCAATGAGCTGGTCAATATCACTGAAAAGCACGGCCGCCTGGCACATACCCGTGAACTCGGCGAGGCCGCTTGGCAGTTG
>JABINT010000014.1 GCA_018698075.1 Acidiferrobacteraceae bacterium | reverse complement strand
GTTGTAACGCTCGCGGGTGTACTGTGGGGCATGCTGATCTACGGCGAGGCGCATTCCGCGTGGATTTGGGCCTCGCTCGCTGTCATGATCGTTGCACTCACCCTGGTCAAACCGCGCGAGGAACGAGACGCCTAAATAGTGCCGCCACGGAGCCACACTAAGCCCCATAGTGCCAGAAACACCACTCCCGCATAAATCGTAACCCCGGTTACCATGTTACGGATGCGTCGCGCGTTCCGCCGTGCCTGAACTTTACGCAAACGAAAACCCTCGATGGGCGCAACCAGCGGAACAAAGCTTGACCCCGGAGAATGCGACTCGTCTGCTGGCGAACCCATGCGGATATAAACACCTTCGGATAACTGATAGCAGGCATCAAATTCAGCAAGCACCAGTCGCAACACCGCTTCTGGCAAATCAGGTATGGCGGCCTTCAAGCGGTGCGTTACCTGCTTTCGGTAGACCGACCAGTTAGGATGCACACCGTCGTAGAGGCGGTCTGGCGCCTCTTCGAGTGCAGCCTCCATCCAGCTTACAGCGGCATTCGCCTGCACTTCAGTTCGATCGCTGCGACGGTGAAGAAATACCGCAACAGCAATTACCCCAAGACCCACCCAAAACGAGTGCTCGACCAGCGCAATCCCAATAGCCTTGATAGTTTCAGTCATCGCTTGTCCAACATGACGACACTCTACACCCCGGGGTGTGGGCTGGGCTCCCTAGTTCATAGACATGACCAAACCCGATGTGATGATCTGGGCGAACAAGCCCTTGTGGGTCGTATCAACTGACCTACATCGGAGTGTATTTCTGACGTCTGCGTCTAGTTTAAGAGCCCTCTCACCACAGCGCACACCTTGCAGGCAGAACCTACTCCAAAGTGCTGGGGGAAATAGAGTAACGCCTTAAACGAAGCCGCGCCGGCAGACGCGTCTTCAATCTCGAAACTCGGGCTCTTCACGATCCAAGATAGCCAGGAGTTCATCAAAATGCCGGATCCCCTGCTCCGGGTAGGCATCGAGCTGTTTTGCGGTTTTCTCGGCAAGATCGTCAGGCAGGATACGCAGCGGCTGACCGGTTTGTAGCGCCTGAATATAGTTGCGCGCGGCACGCTCGAAATAGTACAAACGATTAAAGGTTTCTGCGACGCTGTCACCGATCGTTAGGATACCGTGGTTACCCATAATCATAGTCTTGTGGGACGGGTTGGATAGCAGTTGCACGCAGCGCTCCCCTTCACTGGTGAAAGCCAAACCCCCATACTCATTATCAATCACATAGCGGTTGAAGAATATTGCCGTATTCTGGTCGATTGGCTGCAACCGACTGTCCGCCAGGCTCGCGAGGACAGTGGCGTACTGTGGGTGTGCATGCATCACGCAGCGGGCGTGTCGACAATGACGATGAATGGCGCCGTGCAATCCCCAGGCCGTTGGGTCCGGTGCGTCTGGCTTTTCCATCGTTGTAAGATCATCAGCATCAAGTAGCAGCAGATCGCTGGCGCGGATACGCGAAAAATGCACCTGGTTTGGATTCATCAGAAAAGAGGTGCCTTCATCGTTCACAGCCAGCGAAAAATGGTTGGCCACCCCCTCGTGCAGATCCATCCGAACTGCCCAACGAAATGCTCCCGCCAGCGCTTGACGCTGCTCGGCATAAGACTGCTCAGTGCTTATCGATTTAATTTGACTTGTCATTTAACTAATCCGGCTAACGGCCACCATGGGCCAAACCGCCCTGATATCATGAATCCGGTTGCTGCCAGCCCTGGCCGCTACCGCAGCGCAGGCAGCGCTGATTCATAAACACCTCATCCCAATCAGCGTCAGCGACCATGTAATCCAGAATGACTCGCAATGCCTTGGAAGTACTGCGAAAGCCATAGGTCTCCTTTGCGTGTTCCAGCATCGCTACAGTATCCTGGTGTAACTCCACCTCAAGAGTGGTTTTCTTTCCCATCGCCATATCGCATGTCCTTAAGATAATTCTTAAACGGGAATGTTATCACCCGTGAACCCAGTAGGTAATCCCCAGCCAAATGACCTGTGGTTGTTCCCGGGAATTGATATACCGACCTGGTTTGCGTCATTATTGTCGATCTGCCAGCCATTTACCCAAGGAGTGCAACTTGGATCTCACACACGTTGACTATCAGCGCGATCAGGCAATTGCCGTGATCTGCCTGAACCGGCCTGATTCAGGCAATACACTGTCGCGACAAATGGCACTGGATCTTCTGTCCGCCGCCAGCGAAGCGCAGAACGATCCCCAGGTACGGGCCGTGGTTTTCAGCGCCCATGGGCCGATGTTCAGTTTCGGCGGCGATCTTAAAGAATTCCAGCACTTTGGTACGGATACGGAGCAATTGACTAGCGTTGCCGATCGATGGCACGAAGCCCAGCACTGTCTTTTGACTATGCCCAAGCCAGTCGTGGTCGGTGTCAATGGCATAGCCGCTGGCGGCGGCGTACCGATGACGCTGGTCGGTGATATCGTTCTGGTAGATGAAACTGCCCGGTATCGACTGGCCTACACGGCAGCGGGGCTCAGCCCTGACGGCGGCTCTACCTGGCTATTGCCACGGCTGATTGGATTGCGCCGCACCCAGGAACTCATTTTTGAAAACCGCGAACTCTCAGCGAGCGAAGCTGTCGAGTGGGGACTGGCGACCCGTACTGTTCCTCAAGGCACTGCTCTTAAAACTGCCATAGCATTGGCACATACCTTTGCCAAAGGTCCTACCCAGGCATTTGCCTCGGCCCGGCAGATGCTGCACGCCAGCTTCGGCAATGACTTCATGGCCCAAACCGCACTAGAGACGCGGGAGATCGGCGCCAATATGACCGGACGTGATGGCCAGGAAGGACTGGAGGCATTTATCAACAAACGTGCGCCGGTTTTTACCGGAACCCAATAGGAGCCCAATAACCGTGACTATTGAACTCAATTTCGCTGGTCATAATGTGCTGGTCGTAGGCGGTACCAGTGGGATCAACCTGGGTATCGCCCAAGGTTTTGCCAAAGCCGGGGCGAACCTCGGTGTAGTCAGCCGGTCCCAGGCAAAAGTGGATGCCGCAGTGGCACAGCTTTTGGCTGATGCCGCCCACGCGATTGGCTTTAGTGCCGATGTGCGCGATTACGAGGCAATCGAATCGTGCAGTCGGGACTTCAGTGAGCGCTTTGGTCCCATTGATGTGCTGATCTCGGGGGCAGCTGGCAACTTTCCGGCAACCGTCAACGCCATGTCAGCCAACGGCTTTAAGGCGGTAGTTGATATCGACCTGCTGGGCACCTTCCATGTGATGCGTTCGGCTTACCCCTACCTTCGAAAACCTGGCAGTGCCGTCATTAATATCTCTGCGCCCCAGGCTTTCCAGCCTATGGAAATGCAGGCCCATGTATGTGCCGCCAAAGCCGGCGTCGATATGGTGACGCGGGTGCTGGCAATGGAATGGGGTGGGGAAAACATCCGTGTCAATTCGATTGTTCCCGGCCCCATCGCTGATACTGAGGGCATGGCACGACTGGCCCCGACCGACAAGATGCAACAAGCCGTAACCGCTTCCGTCCCCCTGGGTCGCCAGGGCACCACTGCCGACATCGCCCAGGCCGCCATGTTCCTGGCTTCACCCCTGGCGTCTTACATTACTGGCGCTGTTATCCCGGTAGATGGCGGCTGGTCATTAGGTGGGTTTGCCTCGATGGGCGCCTCACTTAAAGGCCTCGCTCAGCGCTAACCCCTTTCCATAAAGAATGGCCAAGAAGTCATCCCACCTCGACCCACGCCTGGCGCGAAACTATGGCGAAAAAACCAGCGATGATTTTCGTGCGGTTTACCGTGAGTGGGCTGACACCTATGATGGTGATCTCATTGATGAATTTGGTTATCTCGCACCGCAGGCAGCCGTTGAGTGCCTGAAAACGCATCTGCCTTCACTGAACGCCCCGATTCTGGACATGGGCTGTGGCACCGGCCTTGTTGGGAAACTGCTTTTTGACTCTGGATACCCGATAATTGACGGCCTGGATCTTTCTTTGGAAATGCTGGAAAAGGCACGGGCACTGGGGGTTTATCGCTCACTGGGCGAAGCTGATCTAACAGAGAAACTGACCCTGGAACCGATCTATCAGGCCGTCATCTGCGTTGGGGTCTTCTCGCACCAGCCCAGTCAACCCTTTGATCTTGCCCAACTGTTTAGTGCGTTGACCCCCGATGGAGTACTGGTAGCTACCGTCAACGGCAAAGGCTGGAAAGAAATCGGTTGGGAGGCTTTACTGATACAAAGCGCTGAGAAAAACGGCTTTCGTATCGAGTCTGTATCCGACATTCCCTACCTGACCCGACAGAATATTCCGGGAAAGCTGCTGACCCTTCGCCCCTGAACCCAGTCCACTTAAATTCTCAGCGGACCGGTAAACCCCGGGTCATCTGACATCGTCCGCGTGTGGCCGGCGGTTTTGCGCTACCGCAAAGCGTTCGTGTTCCCGTATGATCGGGCCGCCTTCAAACAACAACCAATAACCCCCTTCCCGTGACACTTGTTTCCAACCGGCGCATCGGCGTACCTTTGGTACTGGCTGCCGGTATTTTCTGGAGCACCTCGGGCATCCTCTATCGACTGATCCAGGAGGCCACGCCCTGGCATGTGCTGCTGTACCGCTCGCTGGCACTGATGCTGGCGCTTGGCTTATGGCTGGGCTTTCGCTACCGTGACGCCCTGAGGCAAACACTGATCGAAACTGGCTGGCCTGCCTTGCTGGGCGGGCTCTGTCTGGGCACAGCCTTTACCGGCTATATTCTTGCACTCGAACACACCACCGTGGCGAACGCCATGTTTCTACTGGCGAGTGCCCCGTTTTTTGCCGCCCTGGCTGGACGCATTCTGCTGGGTGAACGCATCGCCATTTACATGTGGGCAGCGATGATCGTTGCTGCCGTGGGCATCG
>JABINT010000052.1 GCA_018698075.1 Acidiferrobacteraceae bacterium | reverse complement strand
CGTGACAAAGTGGGAAGGATCACCGTAGCTAAGGCAATACCAAAGACCCCAAGCGGAAACTCAATCAACCGATCCGAATAGTAAAGCCAGGACACACTGCCCGTCACCAAAAAAGAAGCCAGCACCGTGTTTACCAACAGATTGATCTGCGCAATCGACACTCCAAAAACAGCCGGAAGCATTAATCGAAATACCTGGCTGACCCCCTCGCCACCCACCCGCTCATCTTGGGTGGTGGCGCGCAGTCGCGGCCGGGGAACTCGCCGCACCTGCCAGAGGAAAGGAAACTGGAACGCGAGTTGAACAATGCCAGCTATAAGCACGCCCCCACCCAGCGCGATGGCGATATTCGTCGTACGTGGTACCACCAGCCAAACAGTGGCTATCAAGCACAGATTTAGCAGTATCGGGGTTGCAGCAGGGGCTGCAAAACGCTCCCGGGTGTTGAGAATTCCACCCGCCATTGCAACCAGGGAAATAAAAAAGAGATACGGAAAGGTCAAGCGCAGCGCAGATACGGTAGCCTCATATTTGGCGGGATCGGCACTAAAGCCTGGCGCCAGCACACTCACCAGCACGGGCGCCCCGAGGACGCCTGCTGCGGTGAGGGCAGCCAGTATCAACCCCAAACGCCCAGCCATGAGGTTGAGAAAGGCACGCGCCTGCTGTGGCGGATAACGAGACTCGTACTCAGAGTAAACTGGTACAAAAGCCACTGAAAAAGCACCTTCTCCAAAAATCCGACGCAGAAAATTGGGGATACGAAAAGCCACAAAAAACGCATCGGCTATCGCTCCGCTGCCCAAAACCTGGGCAAAGGCAATGTCGCGGATCAATCCAGTGACCCGCGACACCAGAGTCATCCCCCCAACCGCCCCAACTGACCTGATCAACTGAAACTGCCCCGGTATGGCGGATCACAGGCGATAGTGCGAGTAAAGATTCCCGAAAAGGCGCTGGAACCGCCTGCAAGAGCGTCCCCATTGACAAATGCCCCTATCTTCTCGATACTCACGCGTCTTTTTTTCATCTTTAAGAGAGTATATAGCTTGGCTAATTCACCGCAGGCACGTAAACGGGCACGGCAAGCCACTGTCCGCCGGGCACAAAATATGTCGCAGCGCTCGGAAGTGCGCACCTTAATCAAGCGCTTCAAGACCTCTCTTGATGACGCAGACACCACTGTGGCCCAAACCGCTTACCGCGAGGTGGCCTCGCAGATAGACCGAGCTGCCCGCAAAGGCCTTGCCCACCCAAACCAGGCTGGCCGTCTCAAAAGCCGCCTCAACGCTCGCCTTAAAGCCAAAGCCACAGCCACGGTCTGATTTAAAACACGACCGCTCTGACACGCTCAGAGCACCACCATGTTGTCCCGGTGAATCAGTTCTGGCTCGTCGACGTAACCTAGAATTTTCTCGATTTCGCTACTAGGCTGGCCTGCAATCTTTGTTGCATCGGACGATGAATAATTGACCAGGCCGCGCGCTACCACTGCGCGCCCATCGCGCGCCGCACAATCCACTAAATCACCGCGCTCGAAGACTCCATCCACCTGGATCACCCCAACCGGCAACAGGCTCTTACCCGAGGTGGTCAAAACCCCAACGGCTCCGTCATCCAGCAAAAGCACTCCCTTGGCGCGCATAGATCCTGCAAGCCACTGCTTGCGTGCGGCTACCCGGCCTGCACCTGCACGGATCAGCGTACCTGGAAAATTTCCATCCACAATCCCGGCTAAGTTCTCAAGTTCATAACCGGAACAGATTATTGTCGACGCGCCCGAGCGGGCCGCTTTTGTCGCAGCCTGTAACTTGGTTAACATTCCGCCGCGACCGAGAACTCCACTTGGGCCCGCGTAAGCCTCGAGTGCCGGATCACCGGCGACCGCGGTCTTCACTAAGGGGGCATCGACAACTTTCCGAGGGTCGGCTTCGTATAAACCGCCCTGATCTGTCAATATGACCAGGTACTCAGCCTCAACCAGATTACTGACTAGAGCACCCAGAGTGTCGTTATCACCGAACTGGATCTCTTCTGTGGCCACAGTATCGTTTTCATTAACCACCGGCACGATACCCAGAGTCAGCATTGATCGAAGAGCGCTACGGGCGTTCAAGTAACGGGTTCTGTCACTTAGATCAGCCCCGGTCAGCAACACTTGTGCAGTCTCAACCGCAAATCCTTCAAATGCCTGCTGATAAGCCTGAACCAGGCCCATCTGTCCGACCGCTGCCGCTGCCTGCAACTGGTATAGCTCGTGGGGCCGCTCGGCCCATCCCAACCGTGCCATGCCTTGCGCAATAGCGCCCGAAGACACCAGCACGATATCGATCCCCCGATCCCGAAGCGCTACACAAGCCTTAGCCAGTGCACCAATCAGGCCCTGATTAAGGCCGGTCTGGGAATCGCTCAAAAGAGCACTGCCCAGTTTAATCACCCAGCGCTGGCGCTCGTGACGGTTAGATCTGTGATCAGTCATCTTGATCCTCCAACCAGTGCCAGATCGCATTACAGAGCGTGCGACAACCCTGCCCACTCACACCGGACACTAAAAACCATGGCGCATCCCAATTCAAGGACCCACGGATCTCATCACATAAGGTCAGCGCTTCGGTCTCATCAAGGCAATCCGCCTTGGAAAATACCAGCCATCGTTGTCGCCCGGACAACTCAGAATCAAATTCGTGCAGTTCTTTCTCGATAGCCTTTACCGCGACCACTGGCGGTTCACTCGCCCAGGTGCTGATATCGGCCAAGTGCAACAATAGCCGGGTTCGGCGAAGGTGTCGCAAAAACTGCACCCCGAGCCCCGCGCCGCTTGCGGCACCTTCTATCAACCCAGGGATATCGGCAACCACAAAACTCGCACTCGGACCAATGTCGACAACTCCGAGTTGAGGATACAGTGTGGTAAATGGATAGTCTGCAATCTTCGGTGTCGCAGCCGATACCGCTTTTAATAAAGTTGACTTTCCGGCGTTGGGTAGCCCAAGCAAGCCAACGTCTGCGAGCACCTGTAATTCGAGCCTCAGGCTAAGACGATCTCCGTCTTGCCCCGGTATCGTGCGCCTGGGTGCCTGATTGACTGACGACTTGAATCGAGCGTTGCCCACACCACCGCGGCCTCCAGCTGCCACGGTAAAACTCTGGCCATCATGTTTTAGATCGATGAGCAGTTCGTCGGTGTCGGCCGAAAAAATTAAGGTACCGGTCGGGACCCTGACCGTGCGACTCTTTCCGCCAGCACCACTGCGGTTGCGCCCGGCCCCTGACTGACCACTATCGGCTCGAAATTTGCGGGTAAACCGAAAATCGGCCAAGGTATTTAGACCCGATGCAGCCTCAAAAATGACATCTCCACCCTTGCCGCCATCGCCCCCGTCTGGGCCGCCCCGGGGCACAAATTTCTCCCGTCTAAAACTAAGACAGCCGTGGCCGCCGTTGCCGGCTTGCACAGTAATAATTGCCTCGTCTACGAATTTCATGAAGGTGTCCGGAACGGAACCTAGACCAGAAAAGTCACAAAAAACCCCGCTCCGATGGCGGGGTTTGTTGGCGACCCGCGCTGGCCCCGGCCTATTGCTCGGTCAGAATGCTCACAGTTCGTCGGCTTTTCGGTCCCTTGATCTCAAACTTAACAACGCCGGGAGTCAATGCGAACAAGGTGTGATCCTTGCCGAGCCCTACGTTAACGCCCGGATGAAAGGCGGTACCTCTTTGGCGAATCAGAATATTGCCAGCACGCACAGTCTCGCCCGCGTAGCGTTTAACACCTAGACGCTTGGATTCTGAATCGCGCCCGTTCCGTGAACTGCCGCCTGCTTTTTTATGTGCCATTTTGTCTTTCTCCTGCCGCTACCGGCAAATCAGCCTGAAATATCAGTGATGCGCAGTTGCGTAAACGCCTGGCGATGCCCCTGTGTCCGACGGTATTTCTTTCGGCGTTTCATTTTAAAGACCCGAATTTTTTTATCCCGGCCATGGCCCAGGATCTCAGCCTGGACCCGCGCTCCATCTACCAAAGGACTGCCGACAGAGACATTTTGCCCGTCTGTCACCATTAAGATACGAGGTAGATCAATCACATCCCCAGCATCGCCGGCCAGTTTTTCAACCTTCAGACTATCGCCGACACCCAGGCGATATTGCTTACCGCCGGTTTCCACTACTGCGTACATGCTTTTTTCCCCGAAAGATAGCGGTCCAGAAAAGGACACGGCTTATGAGCTTGCCAGTCACAAGGACTTGCGAAGGCGCGGAATTTTAGGCGAAACCGGCTATACGGTCAACGTAAGCGGTATTATTTTCGCCAGACCCGCCTACACGGTATGATTCGCCCATGGGCACCATTACACCTCTTAATTCTGAGCGTTTCGCTCCAGCGAGTTCTAGTACGGAGTCGCTAAGCGAGATCAGCGCCCTGATTCCTGACGATCTGGGCGCGATTAACCGACATATCGAGAAGCAATTGAGCTCTGATGTTGCGTTAATTCGGCAGATGGGAGCCTATATTGTGGCGGCCGGTGGCAAGCGGTTACGCCCCCTGACGCTGGTGCTGGCAGCTCGCTCGCTGGATTACTCGGGCACAGCGCATATCGACCTTGCCGCCGTAATCGAATTTATCCATACAGCAACGCTGCTACATGACGATGTCGTGGATGAATCTGAACTGCGCCGTGGGCGAGAGACCGCCAACGATCTGTGGGGCAACGCCGCATCGGTGCTTGTTGGTGATTTTTTATACTCACGCGCTTTTCAGATGATGGTCGCGGTAGACCACATGCGCGTTATGGAAATTATGGCAACAACAACCAACGCTATCGCCGAGGGTGAAGTAATGCAATTGCTCAACACCCACAACCCCGATATTACCGAACAACAGTACCTTGAGACCATCACCCGCAAAACGGCTCGATTGTTTGAATCGGCCGGACGTTTAGGCGCAATACTGGCCGATGCCGGGCCGGCAACCGAACAAGCCCTCGCGGACTACGGCCTGAATCTAGGCATCGCATTTCAGATTGTTGATGACACGCTGGATTACACCGCTGACGCCGAAGAGATGGGCAAAAACGCCGGCGATGATCTTGCCGAGGGTAAAGCGACGCTGCCTCTGATTT
>JABINT010000015.1 GCA_018698075.1 Acidiferrobacteraceae bacterium | reverse complement strand
TTCCATAACCGCCTCCCAAAGCGCGAGCCCCGAGTTCGCATCCACACTGATCTCAAACGCCAGCTCACCGCTAAAGCTGATTCGACTGACCCAGGCGCTGATTCCGGCCACGCTGCCCTCGCGCATGCTCATAAAGGGAAACGCGCCCCCGCCAAGATCAAAATCGCAGCCAACGCCTTCCAACAATTGGCGGCTTCGCGGCCCAGCGACACTCATGACCGACCAGTGGTCGGTTACAGATGTGAGAAACACCTTAAGCTTCGGCCACTCGGTCTGTAGCCAGCGCTCCATCCAGCCCATAACCGCGGCTGCTCCACCTGTGGTTGTCGTCATCAGATAATGGCCGGGCCCAATACAGGTGGTAACACCGTCGTCCATGATCATGCCATCTTCGCCCAACATAAAGCCGTAGCGGCAACGGCCGGGCTGTAACTTGTCCCAGCGATTGGTATACAGGCGGTTTAAAAACTCGGCGGCATCCGGGCCTTTAATATCAATTTTTCCAAGGGTTGATGCGTCAAGTACGCCGACGCCCTGGCGCGTGGCAGTGCACTCGCGATTAACAGCCGTGGGCGTATCTTCGCCATCGCGTGGGTAATACCATGGTCGTTTCCACTGGCCCACGTTCTCAAATTCTGCGCCTTGGCGCACATGCCACGAATGGACTGCAGTTTTCCGGATTGGGTCAAACTGGTCCTCGCCGATGGTACGGCCAGAGATCGCACCAAAAGTGACGGGCGTATAGTTTGGGCGAAAAGTCGTTGTTCCCGTGTCGTTGAGCGTCTGACCCAGGGTTTTTGCCAGAATCGCCATGCCATTGATGTTGCCCAGTTTCCCCTGATCCGTGCCAAAACCTAATGCGGTATAGCGTTTAACATGCTCGATTGATCGATACCCCTCACGTACCGCCAATTGGACATCGGCAACGGTGGTATCGTTCTGGAAATCGAGAAATTTCTTGGTCCCCGTTGGGCCAAGTTCAGGGCTGGGCACTTCCCAGCAGGCTTGAATCGAGCCAGATTGGCTCCCTTGCGCCATTGGAATATCGAGATGGCCCCCAGACCAGCCACTCGCCCGGGCAGCAGCAACTCCAGCACTGGCGCCTGCGCTAAGGCATCCGGCAAGATCAAACGTTCCTGCGCTCGACCCCGCTGAGCGCTCCGCCTGTACAGAGTTACCCGGTACAAAGCAGGCAAGGTCCTTGTCGAAACGCGCCTTTGCGCCCGATTGTGAGTGCAGATGCACTGTGGGGCTCCAGCCGCCGGAGATCGCCAGGACCTGGCAATCCAAAAGCCCCTTGTACGAGAGAATGTCGCTACCGTTATCGGTCAATCGCGCGAGTTCTATCCGGTTAAGGCCTTGAGCGTTACTGCGGGTGCCGCAAACAACATGGCCCGCGTACACCGGAATGCCCAGCGCCTCAACAGTTTCGACTGCTTGACCGGCAGGCGAGGGGCGTAGATCAACCACCCCACTGACCTCCATCCCGGCCCACACCATATCAACCGCCGCCTGATAGCCCGAATCGTTATTGGTGAAAACCGCCCCCCGTCTCCCAGGGATTACGGCGTAACGACGGATATAAGTCGATACCGCCGAGCAGAGCATTACTCCCGGGACATCATTGCTCCCAAATACCAGTGGGCGCTCGATTGCCCCTGTCGCAAGCACAACCTGGGAGGCCCGTACCCGCCAGAGCCTTTCTCGACTGACTCGTGGGTCCGCCTGTCCTGGGCCAAGGTGATGCGTGCGGCGCTCGTTAATAACAAGAAAGTTGTGATCGTAATACCCGGTGACAGTAGACCGGGGCAGTAAGGTTACGTTGGAATTCGCCTTAAGTTCACTTACGGTCGCATTTACCCAGTCCAACGCCGACTCGCCGCTGATTTTCGCGTCGCTGTATAACAGGCTGCCACCAAAACGGGACTGCTCGTCCGCCAGGATCACCCGCGCGCCGGCGCGCGCTGCAGCCAGCGCCGCCATCAGGCCAGCAGGTCCTCCGCCCACAACCAGTACATCGCAGTGCCGATGCATCTTGTCGTACCGATCGGGATCGGGGGCTGTTGGTGCGACTCCCAACCCTGCTGCTTGCCGGATAAAGCGCTCGTAGTGTGTCCAGGCCGAGCGGGGCCACATAAAGGTCTTGTAGTAAAAACCTGCCGGAAGCAAGCGGGCGAACCAGTTATTGATCGACCCTATATCAAATGCGAGGCTTGGCCAGCCATTAACGGTGCGCGCGGTCAACCCCTGGTATAACTCGATCTGGGTGGCACGAAGATTAGGCGTACTGTACGCCCCCTCGCCGAGTTGAACCAAAGCGTTCGGCTCCTCTGCACCGGCCCCAACCACACCGCGCGGCCGGTGATACTTAAAACTGCGCCCGAACAACCGCACTCCCTGCGCCAGTAACGCAGAAGCCAGGGTGTCACCCGGGTGGCCGGAGTATTCCTTACCGTTAAAGCGAAAAGTGATACTGCGTGAGCGATCAATCAGGCCACCAGTGGGCGAACGGCGAGCTCCGCTCATGGATTTTCCTGTGGCGGGCTATCGCCGACATGGTAAACGGACAAAATCTTGTAGCTAACCGTGTCGCGCACTACGTTAAACCAGCGCCGGCAACCGCCGCTATGGCACCACTGCTCGGCATGCGCTCCTTTAGTATTTGCTCGATTAAAAAGGTAATCGGCCCACTCGGCGTCAGATAACGCCTCGGGGGCGGCTGGCCTGACAATATGCGCTTCACCGCCACACTGAAATTCGTCCTGATCACGGGGCCCGCACCAGGGACATTCAATCTGAAGCACTTTTGAACTCCATAATCTTGGAATCAGTGGGCCACACCGGCTGCCCCATGTTCGTCAATCAGGGCGCCGGTGGTAAAACGTTCCATATTAAAAGCAGCGTTCAAGGCGTGCGGCTCGTCATGGGCGACGGTGTGCGCAAACACCCATCCGGAGCCGGGCGTCGCCTTAAAGCCGCCGGTACCCCAGCCACAATTAAAGTAAAGCCCCTTGAGTGACGTTTTGGAAATGATCGGGCATGCGTCAGGACAGACATCGACAATACCTCCCCACTGGCGCAGCATCCGCACCCGGCTGAATATAGGAAACAACTCGACAATCGCCGCAACGTTACCTTCAATGATTGAAAAACTGCCACGCTGGCCATAGCCGATATAGGCGTCGATTCCAGCACCAATCACCAGTTCGCCCTTGTCTGATTGACTGACATAGCCATGGACCGCATTGGACATGACCACCGTGTCGAGCACTGGCTTGAGAGGCTCTGACACCAGCGCCTGTAGCGGATGACTCTCGATAGGCATCCGTAACCCGGCCATGTCACCAAGTACGCTTGAGTGGCCAGCCGCCACCACCGCCACTTTAGAGGCCTGAATCATCCCGCGGTTGGTCTCGACACCGGTGACAACGCCGTTTTCTTTACAGATTCCGGTCACCTCGCAGTTTTGAATAATGTCCACCCCGTGCTCATCCGCTGCCCGGGCAAAACCCCAGGCCACAGCGTCATGTCGAGCCACCCCACCACGGGCCTGAAACGACGCCCCCAATACAGGGTAGCGGGCGTTCGCAGAAACATTCATCGCTGGCACCATCGCCTTAATCTGGGCGGGGTTAAGTATCTCGCTATCAATACCGTTCAGCCGGTTTGCGTTGGATCGGCGATAAATATCGCGCATGTCCTGCAAGGAGTGGCCCAGGTTCATGACGCCGCGCTGGCTGAACATCACATTAAAGTTAAGTTCCTGGCTTAGACCTTCCCACAACTGCAGCGATTTCTCATAAAGGTGCGCTGACTCATCCCAGAGGTAGTTTGAACGGACGATGGTTGTATTGCGCCCGGTATTGCCGCCACCGATCCAGCCCTTCTCCAGTACCGCGATGCGCCCAACCTTGTGCTCGGCGGCAAGATAATAGGCTGTTGCCAAACCATGGCCACCTCCACCAACGACGATGACGTCATACGACGCAGCCGGATCAGGGCTGCGCCAGGCGGCCCGCCAATCACGGTGGTAACTGACCGCGTTGCGGGCCAGACTAAAAATGGAGTAACGGTTTTTTTTCACGCCAAACTTAAGAGCTTACCTTGATAAAACCAGATGCTAACTGCGAGTAGCGCACTATAGCCACCGGGTCTGGTATCAACCCACATCAATCATTCCGATATACCGGAAAACGTGCGCACAACTCTTTCACCTGCTCGCGAACCGAATCGACGACTGACTCGTCACCCAGGTTATCGAGAATGTCACAGATCCACTGGACGACCTGACGCACTTCCGCTTCACGAAAGCCGCGTGTCGTTGCCGCCGGCGATCCAATACGCAGCCCACTGGTGACAAAGGGCGACTGTGGATCATTGGGAACCGTGTTTTTATTGACCGTAATGTTTGCCCGACCCAGTGCCGCGTCAGCATCCTTGCCGGTGATGCCCTTATCGATCAGGTCAAGCAAAAACAGATGATTATCAGTTCCTCCGGACACGATGGTATAGCCACGGCCGATAAACGCGTCGGCCATTGCCTGTGCATTGGCGATCACCCGTTCGCCGTAGATTTTAAATGAAGGTTCAAGCGCTTCTTTGAATGAGACGGCTTTACCGGCGATCGCGTGCATTAATGGGCCGCCCTGGGTGCCAGGGAACACCAACGAGGCCAGTTTCTTTTCGATCTCAGGGTTGGACCGGGCCATGATCATGCCGCCACGGGCCCCGCGCAGAGTCTTGTGCGTGGTGCAGGTTGTCACGTCGGCGATATCCACAGGACTGGGATAAAGGCCCACGGCGACGAGTCCGGTAACGTGAGCCATGTCGGCGAGCAGGTAAGCGTCCACGCTGTTCGCAATATCTTTAAAACGCTGCCAGTCCAAAAAACGGCTGTACGCCGAAAATCCGGCGACAATCATCCTGGGCCGATGCTCTTGGGCCAGTTGCTCAACCTGGTCGTAGTCGATCTCCCCGGTATCGGTGTTCAGGCCGTATTGCACGGCGTTATACAACTTGCCTGAAAAATTGACAGCAGCACCGTGAGTCAGGTGCCCGCCGTGGGCAAGGCTCATACCAAGCACAGTATCACCTGGGTTGAGCAGCGCCATGTACACAGCGGAGTTGGCGCCCGAGCCGGAGTGCGGTTGCACATTGACATAGGCCGCTCCGAACAACTCCTTAGCCCTATCAATCGCCAGTTGTTCTGCGACGTCGACAAACTCGCAGCCCCCGTAATAGCGCTTACCTGGATAACCCTCGGCATACTTGTTGGTTAAAGCCGTACCCTGCGCCTCAAGCACCCGCGGACTGGTATAGTTCTCAGACGCTATCAGTTCGATATGCTCTTCCTGGCGTTGCTCTTCGTTCTGAATCGCCTCCCAAAGTTCCGGGTCAAAATCCGCGATGTTATCTTTGCTGCTGAACATATCGATGCTTCCTCAATGGGTAAATTCGGCGGGCCGACGGCTCCCAGGAAAAGGGTGGGCGGGGGATTTTACCGGAGTACCTGCCAACAACCCAATACCTAATGGGTAATTTATCTGGCAGGTCAATCGATCCGGTCCCGGACCCGTTGCTGGAGGCTGACCAGAGACCGGCTGCCATGGTATCGGATCTGCTCCTTTGGATAACGCCACTTCTCACCCACTGGGCAGGCTAAACGCGAACCGCAACTGACTCCGCAGCCCCGGGGATCGGCGAGTCGCTGCGGGAGGCAAAGGTCCATTGCGATCGTCTGATCGCGGGTCACGGCCGCGACAGGACAGGCTTGGATGCAAGGCTTTGATTCACAATCATCGCACGGGGAGTTCGCTGTAAAGGTCTTGGTGCACTCCAGCGGTGCATCGACTAAAAAAGCGGCGCGATAAGCAAACCAGGGGCCATAACGTGGGCTGATATCCATCCCCAGCGGGGACGAGCTCGCCCATCCGGCCCATCGACCCAGTTTTTGCAGTGGGATCAGGGCCGAGCCTGGGTAGAGTAAGCGTGGCTTTGCTCCCCCCCAGAATCGACTGCAGACTTCCAGTACCGCTTTTTCGGATGCCGAATCGAAAAGCTCAGTTTCAGGGCAGTTTTGGTGTCGGATCCGTTTCCATAGGCCGGACCCGCCCATTCCAAGCAGTACCAGTTTTTCGAACGGCGACACGTTCACCTTCGCGCCTCGCCAAGCACCGGCTAGCTCAGAGGGAAACGCCGTGACATCGAGAACAGCACGCAAATTAAACCCCTGCGTTGCGAGCCATTCATGGCCCCCGCTCATCGATACTGTAATGTCTGACACAAAATCCGTCGTTGATCGGGTAAGTTCATTGATGAGAGGCAATCAAGCAGTTCGCCCTGTTATAGTTACTCTAGCGTACTTCATCAGATCAGATTACAACTCAATCGGTTTTATTATTTTTTGGCTTCCTCTGTCATTCATGGTCATCGCGGCGCTCGAGGGCTCGCACCAGAGAACACGATGGCTGGCTTTGCCCGGGCGTGGCAAGTCGGTGTGGATGGGCTGGAGTTGGATGTTTTGATCAGCGCCGACGACCGGGTCGTAATCCATCACGATGCCCGGTTAAACGAGACGCAGTGTCGAGACCAAAGCGGAAACTGGATCGCCTCGAACGGCCCCCGTATTCGAGAACTCGTCTCCGCCGATTTGGGTGATTACGATATTGGTCGCGCGAAACCTGGATCTGAAACCGATCAACGCTTTCCCCAGCAATCGCCCGCCGATGGTCAATCCATCCCCTTGCTGGGTGAGCTGGCCGCCTGGTGGCACGATCTGGACGGAAGCCGGCCAATTTTAAACATCGAACTAAAATCCCATCCCGATTACCCAGATGACACGCCACCGCTTAAGGATTATTCCAGGATCATTATCGATGAACTTAAGCAATTCGATCTGATAGGGTGCGTCTGGCTACAGGCTTTTGACTGGCGTTTGCTGCAACTTATCCAAAAAGCCTGTTCACAAATACCGACCGGCTACTTAAGCTGCGCCCGGGACGGAGAAGCGACCATTTATCCCGGCGGTGTATCGCCGTGGCTGGCAGGGTTTGATCCAGACCGGTTCGGCGGAAGCACGCCGCGCGCGGTCCACGCTGCGGGTGGCACTTTTTGGGGTCCCTGGTTCGGGGACTTGAACGCGGAAGTTATCCAAGAGACAAAAGCGTTGGGCTTACGCGTCCACACCTGGACAGTCAATGAACCTGCGGAAATCACCCAGGCCCTGGATTGGGCAGTGGATGGCATTACCACCGACTACCCCGATCGCGCCCGCGGGTTAGCCAAGGCAAGAAATCTGGCGTCGCCCAATGCGGGTTCTTTTGCAACTCAGCACCGGGCACATTAAGGCGCATGACCTACTCGCCTTTATTGTCCGTTCGCGATCTGCGTGTGGTTTTCAAAATGGCGACCGGCGAGATCGAAGCACTCCATGGGGTCGATTTTGATATCGCCCCGGCCAGCACCGTTGCCCTGGTGGGAGAATCCGGATCCGGAAAATCAGTAACCGCACAGGCGATCATGGGTATCCTACCGAGCAGCGCCCGAGTCACCTCTGGCTCTTTGGTCTTTAACGATCCGGATACCGGGGTGCAAACCGACATAGCGCAGTTTCCGACCAAAAGCCCGGTGCTGCAGGCCATTCGCGGTGGGCGCATATCGATTATTTTCCAAGAACCCATGGTTTCATTGTCGCCGCTGCACACTGTGGGTGATCAGGTCAGCGAAGCCCTGTTCTTGCATCATTCAGTGAGTCATGCCCAAGGTATGGAACAGACCGAGGCGATGCTCGAGATGGTTGGATTTCCTGATCCCGCACGAGCGCTTCGGACCTACCCCTTTGAGCTGTCCGGTGGTTTACGGCAACGCGCCATGATCGCTATGGCGCTGGTGTGCCGACCAGCGCTGCTGATTGCCGACGAACCTACCACGGCGCTGGATGTCACGGTACAGGCACAGATCCTTAATCTGGTACGAGACCTTCAGTCCGAACTGCAGATGGCGCTTCTACTGATTACCCATGATCTTGGGGTCGTCGCTAACATGGCCGAAACAGTTGTCGTGATGTACCACGGCAAAGTAGTTGAAAGCGGTAGTGCCAAAGACATCTTCGGTCAACCCGAGCATCCCTATCTGAAGGCGCTCTTCAAAGCAGTGCCACGATTCAATATGGACGCCAATGAGCGGCTCGTGCCCGTCAGGCCTATCGAGCACACCCTGGGTGATCATTTCCAAAAGCCAGAAATGACGGCAGACCCAAGCCTTCCAATCCTTGAAGTCAAAGGATTGAGTAAATCCTTTGGCGTGCGCCGATCCAGCATCTTCGGACACAGCGCTGCCGACCAAATCAGGGCGGTGGATAATGTCTCATTCGTGATAAAGCGTGGCGAGTGCCTGGGCCTGGTGGGTGAAAGCGGCTGTGGCAAAACCACCCTTAGTAAGATTCTGATGCGGGCTATTACAGCCGATACCGGCAGTGCGACCTATCAGGATGGCGACAGCACTCTTGATCTTTTTAATCTAGACAAAAAAGCGATGATGGCACTGCGGCGCAAGATGCAGCTGATTTTTCAGGATCCTTTCAGTTCGCTGAGTCCGCGTATGACGGTGTTCGATATTGTCCGTGAACCATTGATTATTCACGGGCGCGGGGATTCAGGGTCGCAACGTGAAATGGTTCAGGAACTGATGCGGCTGGTTGGCCTGGATCCCCGATTTCTCAGCCGTTACCCGCACAGTTTTTCCGGTGGACAACGCCAACGCATCAGTATTGCCCGGGCACTGGCATTGCAACCGGAATTCCTTTTGTGCGACGAGCCAGTCTCAGCGCTGGATGTATCGATCCAGGCACAGGTGCTTAACCTACTGAAGGATCTGAAACGCGACCTGGGCCTGACTTACCTTTTTATATCGCATAATCTTGCGGTCATCGATTACATTGCCGACCGGGTTGCCGTGATGCACCGCGGTCGGCTGGTCGAACTCGCATCGCGCGAGCAGCTCTTTAACAGGCCCGCACACCCCTACACCCAATCACTGCTGCACGCCGTGCCACATCCCGACCTCACCCGTCCATTGGATTTTTCTCGCATCGCGGCAACGGGCGGCAACGACCCCCAGCAGTGGCCAGAGGCTTTTCGCCCATCCGCTAATGACTCGACCGAATGGCTGGATCTGGGTGATGGTCACCAGGTTCGCGCCAGCGCCAGCGCCAACATAGGAGAAATACTGAAATGAAATTCCCGGCCACCCGACTTTTGGCTGTGTTTATCTCGCTGTTGTCGAGTCTCGTTTTTGCTGAGTCCCCCTTGCTCGGCGAGCGAGTCAATTCAGGGGCGCTGCCAGCAGCCAGCGAACGCCTACCCCGCTCTCCCATGGTCACTGACCTGTCGGCCATGGGCCGTGAGCCGGGTGTCCCCGGCGGAGATATCAACCTGCTCATGGCCCGCAGTAAGGACACCCGGATGCTAACCGTATATGGGTACGCGCGCCTGGTGGGTTATACGCCCGCGCTGGAACTGCAACCCGATATCGCCCTTCGCCTTGATATCGAGGGTGACCGGATTTTCACCTTTCATTTGCGTCCAGGCCACCGATGGTCGAATGGAAAACCTTTTACCAGCGAGGATTTTCGCTACTACTGGCAAGATATTGCGCTTAATGAATTTCTCTCACCGTTTGGCCCGCCCGAAGCATTACTGGTAAACGGCGAACCTCCAATCGTCAAGATTATCGATGAACACACAGTACGTTATAGCTGGTCGGCGCCGAACCCGCTTTTTGCGCCTGCTCTCGCGGCTGCGCGCCCGCTTTATATCTATGCCCCTGCCCATTATCTCAAGGGGTTTCATGCCAGCTATGTGGGTGAAGAAAAACTTAAGGCAATGGTAGAAGACGCTGGAGTACGAAACTGGGCCGGACTGCATACCCGGTACGGACACCAGTATAAATTTGACAACCCGGATCTTCCCACACTGCAGCCTTGGTTCTCGGTTACCCCTCCGCCATCCGAGCGTTTTATTTTCGAGCGTAACCCCTATTTTCATCGTACCGATTCCAAGGGTCAGCAATTGCCTTACCTCGATCGGGTCATTGTGAATATCGGCAGCTCCGGGCTCATCCCGGCAAAGACCGGGGCTGGAGAATCGGACCTGCAGGCACGCTATTTGCGTCTGGACAACTACCCTTTTTTGATGCAAGGCGGGGAACGAAACAATTTTTCGGTTCGACTGTGGCAGATGGGGGTTGGTTCGCAGATGGCGATCTACCCGAATCTCAATACCACCGACGACGTGTGGCGAGCCCTTACGCGCGATGTTCGCTTTCGCCGAGCGCTGTCACTCGCCATTGACCGTGACGAGATTAACCAGGTTATCTATTTTGGTCTGGTCAACCCGAGCGCCAATACCGTACTGCCACAAAGCCCACTATACCGGCCTGAGTATTCAAGCCGCTGGTCTGGTTTTGACCTGGCGGCCGCCAACGCGCTACTGGACGACATTGGGCTGAGCGCCCGAGATTCGGACAACCTTCGGCTGCTGCCAGACGGTCGCGCCATGGAAATCGTGGTCCATTCAGCAGGAGAAAGCACAGAGCAGGCTGATCTTCTTGAGCTTATCCACGATACCTGGCTGCAACTGGGCATCAAGATCCACACCAAACCATCGCAACGTGAAATATTCCGCGAACGTCTTTATTCGGGCGAAGCCGTAATGTCGATCTGGACTGGGCTGGATAACGGGTTGCCCACTGCCAACACGCCACCCACGGAACTCGCGCCGACCAACCAGACCCAACCCCAATGGCCAATCTGGGGTCAGCACTTTGAAACCGCCGGACTCACCGGCACGGCTCCAGACATGACTGAGGTGGTCGAGCTGGTATCGCTGCTTAAAACCTGGCGCAACTCAGCGGATCATGACTCCCGAGAGGCTGCCTGGGAAAAGATGCTTGCGATTCATGCCGACCAGGTCTTTAGTATCGGCACGGTGAACGCCGTGCCGCAACCGGTAGTCGTTAATAACCGGCTACGAAATGTGCCCGAGGAAGGCATCTATGCCTGGGCCCCGGGAGCGTACTTCGGCATGTACCGCCCGGATACCTTCTGGCTGGCCCCCTAGCGGCGAACGACCAAAGCCACCGCCATGTTCCAATATTCCATTCGACGAGTGCTGACCATGATACCGACGCTGATCGCGATCAGCGTCATTGTCTTTGTGATCATTCAATTGCCCCCGGGTGATTACCTGGAAAGCCATATCGCCACCATGCAGGCCCAGGGTGAGAGTGTCGATCAAAAAAAGATCGCGTTTTTGCGAGAGCAATACGGGCTCGACCAGCCGATGTGGCAGCAGTACCTGACCTGGGCCACCGGCTTTGCCCAGGGTGATCTGGGGTACTCCTTTGAATACGACCTGCCGGTAAGGGAGGTGGTCGGTGACCGGATGTTCCTCACCATTCTGATCTCGGTTATTACTATCATCTTCACCTGGCTTATCGCGTTCCCTATCGGCATTTACTCCGCCACCCATCAATACAGTTGGGGTGATTACGGGCTTACCTTCATTGGTTTTATTGGCCTTGCCACACCAAACTTTCTACTGGCTCTGGTGATGCTCTACTTTGCCAATGTGTATTTTGGAACATCCATCGGTGGCCTCATGGATGCTGAGTTCATTGGCCAACCCTGGAGCAGCGCCAAATTGATGTCGGTACTGGAGCATCTTTGGATACCGGTCATTGTGATCGGCACCTCAGGCACCGCGGCCATGATCCGCCGTCTGCGGGCCAACCTGCTCGACGAACTGGAAAAACAATATGTGGTCACTGGCCGCGCCAAAGGACTACCGCCGGGAAAACTTCTGCGCAAGTACCCCTTACGCATGGCGTTGAATTTTTTTGTGTCAGATATCGGCAATCTTCTTCCCAGTATCATCTCTGGCGCCGAGGTCACTGCCGTGGTGCTCTCGCTACCCACCACTGGCCCGTTGCTTATTGCCTCTTTGCAAAGCCAGGACATGTACCTGGCCGGCTCGTTTTTGATGTTTCTGGCAATCTTGACCGTTATAGGCATGCTGGTCTCGGATTTGCTTCTGGCAATGCTTGATCCGCGAATCCGTCTGCAGGGAGCCCCGGCAAAATGAGCAACCCGGAAACACCGCACTACGTTTCCGCCGAACCGTTTGATCCTCAATCGGTGGAACGGCTTACCGCCGCCCAGGAACAGTTGTATCTGGCCTCTCAGTGGCGATTAATGTGGTGGAAGCTCAAGCGCCACAAGTTAGCCTTGATCTGTGGTGCTATTCTGGCGATCTTCTACATTGTTGCCGCCTTCGCCGAATGGTGGGCGCCATATGACTTGCATACCCGTAATGCGCGGTTCATTCACGCTCCGCCTCAAGCGGTTCACCTTTTTCACGAAGGTAAGTTCGTTGGCCCGTTTGTCTACGGCTATCACTACAAACTGAACATGTCCACCTTGAAGCGTGAATTCAACGTCAATAAAGAAAGCATTCAGCCACTGCGCTTTTTCTGCCAGGGAGATCCATACCAGTTCTGGGGTCTTATCGATTCGCGGTTTCATCTCTT
>JABINT010000096.1 GCA_018698075.1 Acidiferrobacteraceae bacterium | reverse complement strand
TAACTGTTTTGCCAGGGCCAAAAGAAGTTGAAGAGGTGATCCTGGGAGCCGACGGACTGCTCGACAATGCAGTTGCAGGTGATGTCATCATGGATCTTTCAACAGTTCTTCCAGATACTTCAGACAGATTATCCGTGGCTTGCGCTGCCAAAGACGTTTCGTTCGTAGATGCACCCATCGGTCGCTTGGCCCAGCACGCTTGGGAAGGTACTTCGATGTTTATGGTCGGGGCACGCGAAGAGGATTTTGTGCGAATCAGGCCGCAGCTCGAAGCAATGGGCACAACAATTATTCATTGCGGGGCGCCTGGCACTGGGACTCGCACTAAATTGTGCAACAATTTCCTGGCAATTGGCTCTTGCATGATGAATGCAGAGTTTGTTGCGCTTACTCAAGGATTCGGATTGGATCTCACTACGACTCTAGAAGTGATACATGGCACGACCGCCACTAATGGCCAGCTCAAGATTAACTACGCTAACAAAGTGTTTAAAGGTGATATCGAGCCAGGTTTTCAGATTAATTTAGCTCACAAGGACTTGAGCTTGATTCTGGATTCTGCGGCCCAAATGCAAGTCCCCTTACCGATTGGAGCAGTAATTCGAGAAAGTGTCAGCGCGGCGAAGGCAGATGGTTGGGGAAGCAAAGATTTTTCCGGTTTAGCCGATTATTGGTGTGAACGCGCTCACGTGGACAAAGCCAGAGTCGGGACAGGTGAGCAGGAAAACTGATGGGACAGGAAAAAATCGGAAATCCCTCTAAAGCAAAGCCATGATTCACGAAACCCAGTCGCAACTTATCGTCGGTTCAAATGAGCGTTGAATGGGTGAATCCTTGCGTCAGGTGCGGGCGGGCGCAGGCCACAACGAGGTTTCGGTCGGGCGATGGTCGTCATCGATGAGCAAGGGAGTGGGAGCGGCCACAATTGCCTGCTACGCTCCAAGCATCCCACCGCGGAAACTGCAAGGGCCAAATCGTTTGATAATGGCTTCTTGAGAGTTTGCACCTGCAAGATTCAATCTTGAAGATTTCGTCATGCGGGTTGCGCAAACGCAATTCTCTATTGCGTACTAATCTTTAGGAATAAATTGATCTGCCCTCGTAAAATCACAAATGAACACCTTAATGTTTGAAATGAGACCCTGCCATGAGTGAGACAAAACCCAAAGAGCTATTGGCCCAGGCCAGTCGTGATATGGCCGGCGCCTTTTCAGCTCGGCTTTGCGCGATCGGTGTTGAATTGGGCATTTTCCAAGACCTGGATCGAAACGGTCGCTCAACATCGGAGCAGATTGCCACTCGGATAGGGTTGAACGAACGTTATCTTCGCGAATGGCTGCATGGCATCGTGCTGAGTGGGTATGTCGAATTTGACAAAACCACTCGGGAAGCCTGGCTTAGCGCGCAGCAAGCACAGGTTCTCGTCGACGAGGGTGGGCGCTTCGCGCAATATGGAGCCTTTAAACTTCTCAACAGCGCCCTTTTGCCCTATGACAAATTATTAGCGGCGTTTCGGGGCGGCGGTGGAATCGGATTTGAAGACTACCCCCCGGCGCTGTGGGAAGCACTTGATCATACGGGTTGTTCCCGGTATCGGCATTTTTTGATAAATGATTGGTTGCCGCATGTGCCTTCTTTGGTTAAAAAACTTTCCCACGGTGCCAGCTTTGCCGATTTCGGCTGCGGGACAGGCCGATCAACCGTTGAATTGGCGAAAAGGTTCCCAAGCTCTAACTTCGTCGGATATGACGCGTTTTTACCCAATATTGACAAGGCCGATGAAAATGCCAGATCCGCCGGGGCAGGGGGGAATATCACCTTCAAACATTGGAATATTGGCGAAGGTAGCCCAGGCAAATATGATGTCGTAGCCTGCTTTGATCTTATTCACGACCTGCCTGATCCGGAACTGGGGTTGAGGGTAATTCAAGAATCGATGAACCAGGGCGGCTTATTTCTGCTGATGGATATTGAGGCCGAAGACGACCCTGTGGACAATGATGGCCCGTTTGGCGTGTTTAAATTGGGTATCAGCCTGCATTTTTGCATGACAACCTCAATGTGGCAGGGCGGGCAAGGGCTTGGAACAGTTGGCCTTCCCGAAACGGTCCTGCGGGAACTGAGCCAAAAAGCCGGGTTTTCCAAAGTCAGCAAGTTGGACATTCATCATCCGCTCAATAGCCTCTATCTGATTGAATAGCTGACATGAAGGAGCGAACCTCGGCCGAGCGCCGTGCATCGATGATGCGTGCCACAACGCTAAAAACTGATCTTCTGGAACGACATTAAGACCTGTCGCGCCTGTAGCGGTGGCATGAAAGTCAGCGGGATTTTTACGACGTGAGCGCAGTTCGGGCTCAATCAGGATTATCGGACAGTTACTGAGTGCGTTGTTAGGTCACTTTACCGCAGTAAACGACTGATGGACTCGGACATATAGCGCGTTTATTTTTCCTATACACGCGACTCCAAATTAGCCCAGGCATCCCTGCCTTTTGCCCTTTGCCCTTTGCACCAGCGCTGAGTTATCTAGTTGGCTAGTCACGCATATTAACGACGTAACGTCCCACTACCTGACTTTGGAAAAAACGATCTAAATATTCAGGTGTTTGCGCCAGATTAATCTCTTCACAATATTTATCCAACTGTGGGAGTTTCATATCGGTAGCGACGCGGTTCCAAATGTGCTGTTTGTCGGTCAGTGGAATATAGACCGAATCAACGCCTAGCAGCGATACGCCTCGAGTGATAAATGGTATTACTGTCAGCGATAACTCAGGTGATGAGGCTAAGCCACAAGATGCCACCGCGCCGCCAGATTTTAACTGTTTGAGCAGATTTGCCAGATACTCACCACCCAATGTATCGATACCATGAGCCCATAGCTCTTTACCAACGGGGTTCGCATTAACTTCATTGACCACATCCCGATGCAGCACTTCGTATGCCCCCAGTGATTTTAAATACTCGCTTTGCTCAGGCTTGCCGGAAAAGGCCACGACGTCGTAGCCTAGCTGCTTAAGGAGCGCCACGCTCATGCTTCCTACGCCGCCTGTCGCGCCAGTGACAGCTACCGGGCCATCACTGGGTTTGGCGCCTAATTTCTCCAGCTTTTGGATACATAAAGCCGCTGTTAATCCGCCTGTTCCGTAGGTCATGGCTTCTTTAAGATTTAAGGTAGGGGGGCAGGACACCGCCCAATTGGCGGGGATCGATATCATCTGACCAAGACCGCCGGCGGTATTCATACCTAAATCATAGCCAAAAACCAATACCTGCTGACCAGGCCTAAAAGTAGCGGACTTATCACTGACAACGATGCCCGCGGCATCGATTCCCGGAGTGTGAGGAAAATGCTGACTGATACGCTTATTGCCACTGGCGGACATCGCATCTTTATAATTTAGCGAAGAGTAATGCACTTCAATTAACAGTTCGTTATCAGGCAGCTCATTGATATCACGCCGACAGATGCTCTTAGTGAAAGTGTTATCCGCAGTTTCTTTAACGACCAAGGCGTTAAAAAGAGTGGGTTTCGGCATGGTAAAGATCCTTATTTATTGGGTCCCGGTAAAAACATATTAGTTGTTTGTCGATACGTTTTATAGTCAGGACGTTTCTGCACTGGTATGGTACACAAGGGTGGTGTACATCTTCCAGGACGCAAACAACAGTCTCGCCTCCACCACTAGCCAGCTAATAAAAGATTCTCCTTCACGAAGTGCAAGCCAGGAAGGTATTGCTGCGATAATCATCTCAACCGATTCCAGTCCATTCCATTCACTCGGCAAAGTAGTTCGGATGGCGGGTATACTCCATAAGCCCACGTTGCAGACTCTATTTTTTTCCCGGCTTTTTTAATGACTCGCAAGAAGTTGATTTTTTACTGAGTGCATTACCTAATCACTCTGCGGCGGTAAACGGCCGATAGACTTGGGCATATAGGGCGTTTATTCTTCCTACACACCTGCTCCTGGCCAACATCCGAAACGCGACAAAGAGATCCTCATGCGCCGTCCCTCCCTCGAGGCCCTCGCCCAAGGCACCTTCGATGTGGTCGTGATCGGCGGGGGCGTCAACGGAGCCGGCGCGGCCCAACAACTCGCGTCCCGCGGCTATCGTGTTCTCCTGGTTGACAAAGGGGATTTCGCCGAGGGTGCCACCAGTCGCTCCAGTCGTATCCTGCACTGCGGGCTTCGCCATCTTGCGCCGGGCACTTCCGCGTGGGAATTTGCCCGCCATCCCCTGCGCTTCCTGGTCGCCTGCCAGAACGCCAGGAAGTCCATGATCTCGCAACACCAAGTGGCCCAGACGATGGATAAACTGGTCCGGCCCTTCAAGTTCTGCATTCCGATCTACAAGGATGGCCCCTACGCCAGCTGGCAAATGGACGCCGGTTTTCAACTGTTGAAGATCTTGGGGCCACGCGGACACTCGCTGGACTATGTGCGCCACCGCAAGGAGGCTATGGACGAGGTGCCGTATGCCCGGTGGCTTCGCGATCGGGACCAGCTCCAGGGGATCGCCGTCTTTCGCGACTACCAATTCGTAACCGCGGAGCGGGTGGTCATCGACACCTTGAAAGACGCTTGCCAGCTCGGCGCGGTGGCCAGAAATTATTCGGAATGCCGAGGAGCGACCCGCGTCGGCGACGAGTGGAAACTCACGTTGAGCGATTCCCTAGCACCCGAGGCCTCTGTCACCGTTCGCGCCAAGCTGGTCATCAATGCCACTGGCCCCTGGGCCGACCGCACCACCGCCAAACTGACCGGCGACCAGCAGCAGCGCATGGTGGGCCTCAAGGGCATCCACCTCATGGTCCGCCTCCCCACGGAGCTCGCCGATTGGGGCCTCATGGCCATTACCCGCGAGGGGGAGACGCTCTATTGCCTCCCCTGGAATGGAATGCACTACATCGGTCCCACCCGGACGCCCTATGGCGACAACCTCGACGAAGTAGCCGCCACCGCAGAGGAAATCGCTTGGGTTTTGGCCGAGACCAATCATGCCCTCCCTGCCCTCCGGCTCACGCGTGCCGATATCCTCTTCAGCTGGGCCGGCATTCAGCCCGTGAGCTTCGACAAGTCCGAGCCCAAGGGCACGCGGGCAGTCAAGATTCACGACTTGGCAGTGCTGGGCTCCCCCAACATGCTCATACTGACGGGAGGGCCCATCATGACCTTTCGGATCATTGGGAAGGAACTCGCTGACGCCGTCGCCCAACGGGTCGATCCTTCCGAAAGGCCGCGGCAGTTGTCCCACGAAGCAAGCGAGGTTTCCGCGCGATTGGACGACTTGGATCCGACGACTTCGCTTGGCAGGATTCCGGACGAGCTAGTACGCGATATCGTCCGGGAAGAGCAAGTCTTGAATCTGACCGACCTTTTTCTGCGCAGAACCCGCGCGGGCTACGAGCATGACCAGGGCTGCCACCACGTCGAAGCAACCGCCGAGGTCGTGGCG
>JABINT010000016.1 GCA_018698075.1 Acidiferrobacteraceae bacterium | reverse complement strand
CCAGCAAAAAAAGGCAAGCCAGCCCTACCGGGAGATTACCGTAGCGCACAGCCGGCGTTAGCCCCGTCATGGGCTGCACCGTGCCGCGCACAACCGCAGTTTCGAACTGCGGCGCCAATGCATTAACCACCCCGTCAGGCCCGATCAGCGATGACAAGCCGTTGTTGCTGGAGCGGATCATGGGGCGTCCGGTTTCAAGCGCCCGGGCACGGGCCATCTGCAGGCGCTGATGTGGCGCAAGAGAATCGCCAAACCACGCATCTTCGCTGAGATTTGCCAATACCGTTGCATCCGGCAGCGCCGTGTTGATCCGGGTAGAAAAGGCATCTTCATAGCAGATGCTGACGCCGATCTGCTGCCCGGCAAGCGGCAGTGGCGCTTGTTGGCCCGGGCCGGCTGAAAAATCAGACATCGGGATCTTGAGGTAATCCAGTAGCCACCCCAGCAGGGGTGCGAGCGGCAGGTACTCGCCAAAAGGCACCAGCTGGTGCTTGCGATAGAGCGAAGTCTGCTCACCGATACCCAGCGCTGCATTGTAGTAATCCGACCCGGCAACGCGATCAGAGCGCTCCAGCAGACCGATGAGAAAGTCGGACGGGTGCTGGTGCAGTGCATTTAGAAAACCTGCCGAGATCTGATCCAGATAAGCCGGCAGTGCACCCTCCGGCCAGACGATCAGATCCACGCCCGACAATGGACGGCTGGCCTCAAAGTAGCGCGTGGCTATTACATGGGCCTGGCCGCTTTGCCACTTGTCCTTAAGTGATATGTTGTTCTGGATAACGGCAACCTCGATGGGCTCGCCAACGGCCTGCACAAACACCGGGATACGCGACAGTGCAACCCCGATCGCCAGTACTGCCAGCACTGCCAGTGCTCCGGTACGCTCGCGACCTTTTTGCATCACCACCAGCAGCAATGCACCGCCCGCAAGCGCGCCCCACAGGCTAACGCCAAGAGCACCCACCAGCGGCAGCAGTGATGCCAGCGGCGTATCCACCTGGCTGTAACCCAGGTACAGCCAGGGAAATCCGCTGAGCAGTGTGCCGCGCAGCCATTCGCCCGCCACCCACAATGCCGGCATAACGGTAATGCAGCGCATCGCCGGCGACAAAGGCCTGAAACACGCCTGACCCCAGCCGGCCAGCGCCGGGTAGATAGCCATCAGCCCGGCAAAAATTATTACCGCCCCTGCCGCCAGCGGCGCGGGCATATTGCCGTATTGGTGCAAACTGACGTAGACCCAGGAGATACCGACCGCGAAGGTTGCCAGGCCAAAAACAAAGCCCAGTACCCCGGCCTCACGCGCCGACGCACAGCGCCACACAAAAAAAAGAATAGCCAATGACAAGGGCGCCAGGGGCGCCAGATTCAAAGGCGCAAAGCTAAGCGGGTAGAGCGCCCCGGCCACCAGCGCCAAGGAGAATCGAAACCGGACACCGGACAAGCGCATCACCGTTGCGGGTGGGCAGGTTTAATCGCCAGAGGGTAAGTCGGTAATACGCAGCAGGCGCGGCCGACGACTATCGGCACTTAACACCTCGGCCGTAATGCCCTCCACCTTGATGGTCTCACCGCGGCGTGGCACATGGCCCAATGCCCCGGTTACCAGACCACCCATGGTGTCGTATTCCAGCGGATCCAGATCGAGCCCGAATAGATGATTGAAACTTTCGATCGGCAGCATCGCCTTGATGACGCAAAAATCTGAGCCACGGCGCAGCACCATGCCAACGGCGCCATCGACATCGTGCTCGTCTTCAATATTACCGACGATCTGCTCAAGCACATCCTCAATAGTAATCAAGCCAACCACCCCGCCATATTCGTCGACTACGATCGCCATATGGTTACGGCTGTCACGAAATTCCTGCAGCAGTACATTGAGACGCTTGCTTTCGGGAATAAAAACCGCGGGGCGCAGCAATGTGGCCCATGGCAGTGCATCTCCGCCGTTGCTTTGCAGCTGGTGCAGCAGATCCTTGGCCAGCAAAATGCCTATCACGCCATCCTTGTCGCCATCGGTTACCGGAAAACGCGAATGGGCGGATTCGGTAATCACCGGCAGCACATCGTCCAGAGTCTGCCGGGAATCGACAGTTACCATCTGCCCGCGCGATACCATGACCTGCTCAACCTGCAGGTCTGATACTTCGACCACCCGGCGCATCATTTGCAGGGTGTCGTCATCCAGCAGATTACGCTGCCGGGCTTCACCCAGCGTGGTGAACAACTGGCTACGGGTAAAAGGGATACCACGCAACAGATGGCCAAGGCGTTGCAACACGTTGCCGCGAGCGGCTTCGCCAGGGGGTTTGATCTCAATAGGCATAAAAACTCAAGCCTCCTGGTAGGGGTCGCTAAAACCCAGGCCGGCAAGGATCGTTTTTTCGAGTGTTTCCATTTCTTGTGCTTCGCGCTCTTGCTGGTGATCGTGCCCGCGCAAGTGCAGCACGCCATGAACCACCAGATGCGCAAAATGCGCCTCGACAGCTTTTGTCTGGGTCGCCGCTTCGCGCTCGGCCAGTGGTGCGCAAACCACGATATCTCCCAGCTGTGACGTTGGCTCCGGCAACCCCGGTGGTGTCTCAAAAGGAAAAGACAATACGTTAGTCGGGCCCGACCGGCCCCGAAAACGTTCATTG
>JABINT010000017.1 GCA_018698075.1 Acidiferrobacteraceae bacterium | reverse complement strand
TTTTCGCTGCAGATCCGCCGTGGTGACCGAATCGGACTGGTGGGTAATAACGGCGTCGGTAAGAGCACGTTACTGCGTTTGTTGCTTGGCGAACTGGAGCCCCATTCGGGATCTATCAAGTGGGGGGTTAATATCCAGGTGGGCTATTTCGACCAGCATAGGCGGGAACTGGATCTGGATAAAACAGTGGCCGAAGTCGTCGGCGAGGGGCGTGACTACATTACGCTGGATGGCAAACCGCGGCACGTCATAGGCTATTTGCGGGGGTTCTTATTTAGCGCCAAGCGGGCCCTGACGCCGATTCGGGCGTTATCTGGGGGTGAGCGCAATCGCGTCATTCTGGCCCGGCTTTTTACTCAGCCCGCGAATTTGCTGATATTGGATGAACCGACCAATGATCTGGATGTGGAAACACTAGAGGTTCTTGAGGGGCGCCTGGCTCAATACAGCGGTACATTGATTGTAGTGAGCCACGACCGTGCCTTTTTAGACAACACGGTTACCAGCATACTCACCTTTGAGCAAGATGGCGCGGTTCATGCTTATCTGGGCAACTACAGCGAATGGCTGCGTCGAGGCAAGTCTTTGGCTTCTGTCGATTCAGCGGCGTCGGCCGAGCGCTTGCCCGTGGAGGATTCTGCCTCTCCCCGCGCATTGAAAGGTGGAACCAAACTGTCGTACAAGCTTCAGCGTGAACTCGATGGGCTTCCCCAGGTCATCGACTCGGTTGAGCACAATCTAAAAAGACTGCGCGAGCAGACCCTGGATCTTGGTTTTTATGAACAACCCTATACAGATACCCAGCCGGTCCTTGATCAGTTGACTGATCTTCAAAGCGAGTTGGATCGCCACCTTGGGCGCTGGGCCGAACTTGAAGAAATGGAAGGTGTGTTGCGGGGCAGTCGGTGAAGGGTTTGATGCAATGGCTCTGGGGGCAGCCGGTTATTTTACTGACACTGACAACCCTGTTCTGGGCCGGCAATACCGTTGCGGGTAAGGTCGCCGTAGGAGAGATCTCGCCGAGCCTTCTAACCTTTGCGAGGTGGGCGCTGCTGAGTCTTGTGCTGCCACTGCTGTACGCGCGACAAATGCGCGCAGTTTGGCCAGTGTTACGCGGCCGCTGGTTATATCTGGCGGCTATGGGCGGATTAGGTTTGGCCGTGTTCAACTTGTTGTTTTACATTTCTGCGCATCACACGGCTGCGGTCAATATCGGTATCCTCCAGGGGGCAATTCCTATTATCGTGGTGCTTGGAGCGTTTACGCTGCACGGTACGCGGATTACTGGTCGGCAGGTCTTTGGAGTCATCGTGGGTTTGGCCGGGGTGCTAACAGTCGCATTGCGCGGCGTGCCTTCAGGGCTAGCCGATCTGTCTCTTAACTTCGGAGATGTGCTGATGGCCAGCGCCTGCGTGCTTTATGCCGGTTACACGCTTGGACTGAAGAGCCGTCCCGCCGTTCCCGGTATTGTATTGTTCTGCTATTTTTCGCTCTTTGGTGCAGCTTTGTCACTGCCTTTCGCAGCGGCCGAATGGTGGGGTGGATCGATCATCTGGCCAACAGGTGCCGGGTGGTTGGTGATCGCTTACGTAACCGTTTTCCCATCTTTTTTGGCTCAGATCTTCTTTTTACGAAGTGTCGACCTCATCGGACCGGGACGCAGCGGGGTCTTTGTTAACCTGACGCCGATCTTCTCAGCGCTTTTGGCGGTAGCATTGCTGGGCGAGATATTTCGCGCTTACCATGGCGCGGCGCTGGCACTGGTGGTGTTGGGTTTATGGTGGGCACGAGATCGTGGAACCGCCAGGCGCGGCTGAGATCACACTGCCTGCGCACAACATCGGGCACAACTGAACTCAATAATTGGAGCGTTTATGAGTAATTACAGGCGCGGTGTTCTGATGATCTTGGGTTCAGCATTTTTTCTGAGTACCTCGGGCATTGGCCTTAGGATCATTGAGCAGGCCAACGGCTGGCAGATTTTATTTTACCGCTCCATCAGCATGATGCTGATGGTTTTTGTTGTTTTGGCGTTTACCCACCGCGGTCAGGTCATTGCGCGTTTTCGGCGGCTGACTGGAGAAGACTGGTTGCTCGCAGTGGTTCTGGGTAGTGGATTTGTAGCCTATGTGTTTGCGTTGCTGGAAACGACTGTCGCCAATGCGCTATTTATTTTCAGTTCGGCACCCTTTATCGCTGCGGTGCTTGGTTGGCTTATTCTGCGCGAGCGGGTAGCGCCACGAACCTGGGTGGCGATCGCTGCCGCGATGATCGGACTTGGAATTATGGTTGGCGGTGGACTGACCGGAGAGCGACAATTGGGAAATCTGATTGCGCTTTGGTTGCCACTGTCATATTCGATTTCAGTTATCCTGGTGCGCCGCTCGAAGCAGCCAGATATGCTGGTCGCGCTGTGTCTCGCCGCAGGAGTCGCCACGCTGAGCACATTGCCCTTCGTCGGCGAGTTCTCAATCAGTGTTCATGACCTGGGTGTCTCGCTGTATCTCGGTATGTTCCAGGTCGGGGCGGGTTTTATCCTTATGGTTTTAGGCGCACGTTATGTCCCGGCAGCCCAGGTGGGGTTGCTCGCTCTGGTTGAACCTGTTCTTGGCCCGCTTTGGGCCTGGTTTGTTGTGGCTGAGATGCCGGCGCAGGTGACGCTGTTGGGAGGCGCCATTATTCTGGGGGCAGTCGGACTGGATGGAATTATCTCGATCGCCAGAAAGAATCCAGGTAGCGCCGATGGCAATCGCTAGTCGATCGCCTGGTAGGCGGCAGCCATTAGGTCAGTTCGCATCAGCGACAGTGAGCCTAGATGCTGGGTCATAATGACGCCGGCAAAATCCTCTGTTCGATCAGCCCAATAATAGGTTGAGGCAGCACCTCCCCATCCCCCTTCGCCGGGCCCCGAAAGAGAGACTGCCTGACCGGGGTCGAGCATTACCCGCCCCAAAAGGTTAAAGCCATAGCCAGGGTTTACAAATGGCCCAAGCCAATAGGGCAATAATTCTTTGGATAAGCGGTTTTGCCACATGAATTCGACCATTTTCCGTGAAATCAACGACGCCCCCAATGGGGTGCATCCGTCCAAGGTAAAGCTGGCAAAGCGCAGGTAGTCCTGTGCGGTTGAAAAAAGCCCATGGCCGCCGCGGGCAAAGCCGCTTTGCGGGTCGCTGGGGTAGGAAGGTTCTACATCAAGAAGTTTCGGTGAGCCATCAGATTGCGGTGCGGCCAGAATTTCATCCAGTGATCGACCATACATGGGCAGCAGTCGGTGCTGCTCGCTCTTGGGCACAAAAAACTGGGTCTCACCCATACCCAAGGGGTCGAAGATCTCCCGTTGCAGCAGGGCGCCTAGAGGTAGGTCCGTAACAACTTCCAGGACTCGCGCCAGAATATCGGTCGCGATGCTGTAATGCCACCTGGTGCCTGGTTGGAAAGCAAGTGGGAAACCCGCAGCCCGACTGGCGAAGGCTGCGAGCGAATAGTCAGCGTCACTGATCAGCCCGTCGGCCTGGTACTGCGCACCGACCGGGCAATCCGGCATGAAGTTGTAACTGAAGCCTGCACGGTGGGTAAAAAGTTGTTCAATCGTGATCGGTGCGGCAGGCTCGGTGCTGCCGTCGTCTTTTAGAACTTGCAGGTCTCGAAATTCCGGCAGGAATTTACCCAGTGGATCAAATAGATGCAGTTTGCAGCGTTCCAGCAGCATGACGGCCATCACAGCGACAATGGGCTTGGTCATCGAGTAGATTCGATAGATGGGCCGTTCAGGCAGGGGTGATGTGGCGGTTTGAGACCCTATGGCGCCGGCATTAAGGAGTTCGCCTTTATGCAGAATGCGCCACTCGATACTGGCGAACTCGCCTTTATCGATATAGTGCTGAGCAATTTCCGCGATTAATTGTTTGCGGTGAGCAGATTGGTTAGAGGGCATAGTCATGGGATTCTAGCGTGGCCAGATAATCATCTGGGTGCAACGAAAATAGGCCAGTATCTGTTGATTTTCCTCGCTGGCGACCTCTACATCCCACAACTGCGTCTTTTTGCCAAGGTGAAGCGGACGTGCAACAGCGCGCACCGCACCGCTATCGACTGTGGCCACGAAATTGGTTTTGGCCTCTACGGTGGCAAAGCCACTAGCCCCCTCGGGCAGAGACTTGATACAGCCATGTCCGGCGCACGAGTCTGCCAGGGCAAACAGGGTGCCGGCATGGATGCGGCCCTTCCAGGCAAAGTGATGCCTTTCAAGTTCCAGCCGGGCAGTGACTTCCCCAGAATCGGCAAAAGAAAAGCTCATTCCCAGGTGATCAAAAAGATAGCCTGTGCCTTGGGCTTTAAAGTCATCTTTTGTTGGATCGTGTGATGTTGTCATAGCGTAGGGGTTTGTCGGGATAATCGAGTGTCGCCGCGGTCACTCTTTGTCTGCAATCTTGTTATTGGCAGATGGCCTGTGGTCATTGGCACGCCAGCCCCGAAGTGTTGCAAATTTCCAGTACATCTTGCCGCGACTAACTGGTGATTGCTCTTTGTCGACAGGCGATCTGGGCAGACTCGAACTGCCCTGATCGGTTTTCGTGTCGGAAGACTCCGATGGTTTCTTTTTTTTCATTTTCAAAGCGGTCTTACAGTGAGACAGATTATGAGGCGCTATCGGTGTTTGACTCAAGGCGGGCCAGCACATCGTCTAACCCAGCCTTTAACGTATCGCGAGAGCCGCTATCTGTGCACGTGGCCAGGAATTGCTCGTTTAGCCCTCCTGGGGTCAGACACTCAGCACTCATCGATTGCAGATCCTCAGGCGCTTGCCCGAGAGTCAGCGAAGCGAGTGCATGGTAAAGCGAAGTGGTGTAGCGCGCTGCGGTGTCTGGCTCCATAGCGTGTGATTCCATCCAGGATGACACGGTTGCAACCTGATCGAAATAATCGGCCATAACAGCACTGGCGGCACCGAACAGGTTGAACTGTTCTTCATCGGATACACTGACTGCTGTGCCAATCCGCCCGAATAGCGCTTCGATAGATGGGTCTTGCGGGCAGAGCGCTACTGGCCCCATGCCAAATTCGATAGGCGGCATTGGAATGGCCCGGCTCACATTCGTACATGGGAATACCCATTCAGACAGCCGAGCGAGAGGTATGCCAGCGGCTAGGCTGATTACTTTCTGGTCAGATCTAAAAGTAAGTTTGGCAAGAGTCGCCTCTACCTGGTCTGGCAGTACGGCGACAATCACCCAGTCGCTTTTTTCTACCAGCGAGGCATTTTCGTTGGCCACCTCAACCTGCTCGTAATCGTGCGCAAGTTTTGCAGAGCGTTCAGGACTACGTTGGGAGATCAGGATACGATCAGAGTGGCTCGCCTTATCACAAAGACCGCGGATTATTGCCTCGCTGATAGCGCCCGTGCCTAAGAATCCAATGATCATGGTTTTCTCCACAGAAAATCAAGAACGGCCTTATTGAAAATCTCCGACTCTTCAATATCAGTCAAATGGCCGGACCGGGGGATCCCGTGAGAAATCAGCAACCTGGACGCACTAAAAGATTTGAACGGTAGCGCCTGACTGTCGTTTACGGGGGATTCGGTGGTTGTGATGATCAGTTGGTGCTCCAGGACAAAAGAGCCGCACAGACGTGCTGGTGGGTATTCCGTTACAGCGTACATGACGGTTTAGTACCCCAGACGGGTATTGACCTGATTTTGCAAAGCTTCACCGTTGATGAGCCGTCGCATATTGTTGAAGAAGAGTTCCAACGTAAGCGAGACATAGGCGTTGCCATCGTCCGCAGATATATGGGGAGTCACGATGAGGTTAGGCACTTTCCAGAACCTGGAGTCAGCGGGTAGTGGTTCGGGATCAAACACGTCCAGAATTGCACCGCTGACCGAGCCATCCAGAAGCTTTACGGCCAGTGCATCGTAGTCCACCACTGCAGCGCGGCCAATATTCACCAGACCTGCGCCTGGTTTCATTAACCCTAGGCGCCGCTCATCGATCAGATTCACAGTCTCATCGGTCAATGGTGTAACTACAAAAACAAAATCACCCCGCGGTAAAACGCTGTCCAGATCTTTAACCGAAACCGCCTCATCCACCTCGGGCACTTTATGGCCATGCCGTGATACGCCGATAACATACACACCCATAGCCTTGGCTTGTTGTGCCACTGATTGCCCGATGCTTCCAGTGCCAATAATCACTAGTGTTTTTCCAGCGATTGGAGTTGAGTACAGCGAATCATACTTGGCCTCTCTCTGATTATGAATAAGCTGGGGCATATGGTTATGCAGCATCAGGATACTCATGATCCCAAATTCACCACCTTTTTTGGCGTGAACTCCCTTATTGTTGGTAAGGACGACCTCGGTGGGGAGCCAATCCATTGGCGCAAGGTGCTCTACTCCCGCGCCGATGATATGAATCCACTTTAGATTGGGGGCAACTTTGGCAAGGCCTTCGGTTGGAAGATCCCATGTCACCAATACATCAGCAGCTGCCATGTGTTTTTCAAACTGGTCCGTATCCCAGCCGATAGACAAATCCAGTTCTCGCGCCACGTCAGGGTGATTGAGGCTCGCCGCATCAAAGCGCTGTTGAGTAATGGTAAAAACTTTTTCACCCTGAGCAGTATTGGGGAAGGTATCAGGCCGATAGTGATTATTCTTGATATGGACTCGCAACACTGTTTTCTAGCCTAGTTTTTTCAGTTTATTGATAATGCGCTCATCCCGCTTCGGAGCCGGATCATTGTCAGAATCAAAAAGGATATCCATAACCTTCGTCCCGGTGTCGCGTAGTAACCCGTGGTCGTCAGTTACCGATTGAAGCGGTCGATACAGGACCGTATCGCTTCCGTAGGTGGGAATAACGCTCGACGCAAGATCGGTTGGCTGGGGAGGGGGTTGACCCTTTTGCAGATTGCGAGCCAACTGCTGCATCTGACGGCGATATAGGGTGACACCCCGATCACCTGGGACAAGGTATTCGCGCTCATGATCGGAAATCAGCCCCATTCCCTCTACTGCCTCTACATCGCCAGGATGCCGTTGACGCTCCTCGTAACTGCGCCCGAGTATCTCGCCCTGTTCGATCTTTTGCATGCCTTCCACGGTGTTGTATTCGTCTGGATCTCCGCGTTCTCCAAAATTACCCCAGGCGTAAGCAATACAGTGTTGGTCATCTAAGGGCACAACCCAGCGTGTGAACGCGCTGCGCCCAAAATAACGTGAGGCTGTTCCGTCGCAGGCAAATGCGGACCCTGCCTGGGTAAAGTTCGGCAAGATCAGTTCATTTACTCTCACCCAGATGTTATCGCCGATCCGGCGAGAAGCGGTGCCCAGAAAACGAATCTTGTCGCGCTGATAGAACTCAATCTCGCCCAACTTACCGAAGCCATCGGAAAACTGGGACTGGTGAAGAAATGCGGTGTGAACCGGATCAACAATCGCGTCAAGTACCTGTATCCAGTTGCAGTTAAACGGCACGGCGTAGGGAGTCATGACCATTTCGGAAATGCCATAGCTATCGTAGATCGGAAATGGCGGTTGGTGCTCAAAGGGGCCAAGGTATGCAAACAGTAACCCTTTGAACTCTTTAACCGGATAAGCGCCCAGGCGAATCTGTTCTTGCGCGTGTTGGACATGAGGAGACCCATCCGGTTCGCCCGGGATCTCCAGAATTGTTCCATCAATATCAAATACCCATCCATGGTAGCAGCAGCGGATTCCATGGGCCTCGCAACGCCCGTATTCGAGCGATGCTCTTCGGTGTGGACACTTTTTGTGAACCAGGCCGTATGCACCGGATTGGTCCTTGAAAAGTACCAATTCTTCACCCAGTACTTTGATCAATTTGGGGCGCGCTCCTATCTCGCTGGCAATATGAACCGGATGCCAATAACGCCTGAGAAGCTCACCACTGAGAGTACCGGAATCGGTCTCAGCCAGATCGCGAAGTGGTTCGCCTTCCCAGTTTTGATGGTAGCCGCAATAGCGGCTAAAGTTCTTGCGATCCTGGGTGTTTGCGGCCATGGACTTGAAGGTCAACCTATAAGTTCAAAAATTGAACGATCCAGATAAGATGCAAAGCCGGGGTCATTGCCGGGTGAGGCGACGCAGTGGCCCCAGGGGGATTCATACACCCGCAGTTCGCCATTTTTTATATGGTCGATCTCTAGTTGATTATCCGCTGGCTGAAAATAGAGATCGTTGTTGCAAGCGATAATAATGGTACTTGCCTTGATGTTCGCAAGAGCGGTTTCGAAATCACCCTTATACAACTCATTGTTACTGATATCGCCAGACTGCCAGGTTGCCAGTTTGGCCAGCAGATTATTTGCATCCCAGTTGAGGTGATCGTTTTCCCAGTCTTGAAGTAGCGCCTCCGCGTTATCACAGCCTAGTTGCTTGTAGTATTCCTTCCGGTACCAGGTTTGTGAGTAAGCCCAGCCGGCATACACCCGGGCAAAGGCTTTAAGCCCGGCCTCAGGAGGATTATCGTAGAAGCCACCTTTGAAAGCGGCATCAGCCAGCAGCGCAGCCTTGACGCCTTCCAAAAATACCCAGTTATGTCTTGAGGTACGTGCCGAAGCGCAAAAGGGAAGGGCATTGATGACGCGATCTGGAAACTGGGCGGCCCATTGAAAGGCCTGGCAACCGCCCATCGACCAACCGGTGACCAGAAGTATCTGTTCTATTCCAAAAAGCTCTTGGAGCAGAATCTGTTGACTATTGATGTTGTCAAACAGGGTAACGAGCGGGAAATTTCCCCGATCTGCTGGCGCCTGGGCGTTACTCGGTGAAGACGACAACCCGTTACCAAACATATTGATTGAAACAACAAAATGTCGGCTCGGGTCGATCGCCCGGCCTGGTCCAAAAAACCCCTCGTTTCGCTCATGGGTACCCGTGTAGAACGTGGGCAATAAAACAACGTTGTCGCGTTTGGCATTTAGCGTGCCATAGGTCTTATAAGCCAGTTTTGCATCAGGCAGTGTTAGGCCACACTGCAGTTGAATATCTCCCAGCGAAAAGATATCCTGGGTCATCAGTACAGTCTTAGATATTCCTGTACTTCCCAGTCAGTCACAGCCTGATGGTAGCGCTCCCACTCATCTATTTTGTATGTTAGATAAGAGTTGAGCAGGACTGGGCCCAGCATGCCCCGTGCCAACTCGCTTTGCGAGAGTAACTCGGTTGCTTCGAGAAGGTTGCGGGGCAGCGGCGCGAGAGCGCGCTCAGCTTTCTCAGATTCCGCCATAACGTACAGATCTTCATCCAAAGAGGGTCCCGGATCGATTTTATTTACCAGGCCTTCCACCGAGGCAGAGAGCATCATACCCAGACCAAGGTAAGGGTTCATACACATGTCGGCCGCGCGGTTTTCGATGGCGAAACGGCTTTGTGGCAACCGAAGCATGGCGGACCTATTGTTCTTCCCATATGCCATGTGAGTCGGAGCCCAGGTATAAGTACCTCCCTCAAACCCGCCGACCTTGGGTACCAGCCCGTTATAGGAGTTGACGGTAGGGCAGGCAATGGCGGTAATAGCCCCTCCATGTTTTAGAATTCCACCCAGGGCGTGAAAGACCTGCTCGCTCCATTGTCCTGCCTTACCCTCATATATATTGACGCCCGGTGCGGCAATAGCCTGCATTGAGGTATTCATGTGAGCGCCGGATCGCCAGTCGCCTATTGTTGGCTTGGGCATATAGGTAATAAACATGCCATGTTTTTTGGCGATTTCCTTTAAAAGGACCCGCAAGAACACCATGCGGTCCGCCATGTTGAGTACATCGGTATAGTGAAAGTCGAGCTCAAACTGTGAATAAGCTCCTTCGGCTACTACGTCATGCAGGTTCCATCCAAGATCCTCGAGGATGTCGATCATCTGGCCGAGAAAGCCCATGGAGTCGATTGAGTACTCCACATCGTATCCGAAGGCCTGGCGCCGGGGACGCACTGCGCCAGTGGGGTCGTTATCAAAGGCTTTAACCGGTAAACCGTTTTCATCCCACTTCATCGCGATAAATTCAGGTTCTATGCCGGCGTACATTTCGTAGCCTTGAGCCTTGGCATCGTGAATCGCCCGTTTTAAGGCCTGGCGCGGGCATAGGTTATAGGGCTTGCCCTCCCACCATAGATCTGCGAAAACCCAGGCGAGGGTCTTATCCCAGGGGCACACAACAATACTATCCAGGTCAGGCAGTGGGATCTGATCGGAGTCGGCTGGGCCAAGTTCCGGGACAAATGAGATCGAATGAACCGCAAACTGCGGGCCTTTGCCCATGCACAACAACTCAAAATCACTGATCGGCACGGGTTTTGTTTTGGGCACGCCGAACATATCGATCCAGCATGAGAGGATATATTTGACGCCACAGGACTCAAGGCGGCTCTTTTCTTCCTTGACCCGCTTAATATCGGGTAGCGCTTCTGACAACGACTTGTAATAGGTGTTACTCATATACCCTCCTTTTAAAGACATGATATTGTGTTTTTTGATCGGCTACTCAGTCAAGCGATTTGTTAGCTTAATCGCGAATCAATAACTTGGGGTTGGTCTCGCAGATTAAGAAATGGCCCTGTAATAATTCACCTGATGGAGATCTGACATAGTGCAGCGAATCGAAAACGCAAACGCGAGGTTTGAGCTTGGGTATTGGGCCATCAGAGGGCTGGCTCAGCCAATACGCTTTCTCCTGGCTCATGCCGGGGTTGAAATCTTGGAAGTACGCTTTGGCATTAATCAAGATGGCAGCCTCATTGAGGATGAGTCGCCGGATTGGCAGGACCATAAAGACGCACTGTCGCTGCCATTTGCGAATCTTCCCTACCTGATTGATTTGGAACATCCTGATCAGATTCGAATGACGCAAAGTAACGCCATCATGCGTTTTCTTGCAAGACGGTTTGGTTATTATGGCGATACAGACATACACCAAACCTGGATAGATCTGTTACAGGATGAAGCATATGACTTTCGCAATTTGATTGTTGACACTGCATACACGCTGGGCCCCGAATACGAGAAGACTTTCGCCGAATTCAAATTGACTGCAGTGCCACGATATCTCAATGGCTTTGAATATCACTTATCAAATCGCAAGCTTCAGAACTGCTTTGTTGGAAGCCGTATTTCCTTAGTCGACTTTATTCTCTATGAGCTTATATGGCAGGTACGGCTGATGGTCCCGGAGTCCATTACGGTCAACAACCGTCCGACGCTTCACAGTTTCCTTGAGTCATTTGAACAAATTCCAAAGATCGCGGCGTATAGGGCAGGCGATAGCTATTTTGACCGGCCAATTAATAGTCCGTGGGCATCCTTTTGTTGAAGCCTAAGCCCGCGTTATTTGGTTGTCATCGGTGTGGCTTCTGAGGTATTCCCCAAACAACGAAAAACAGCAGACGCTCCTTGCCAAGGTGGCAAGCCCCATCGTACCTGACACTCTAAACAAGAAGCCTTCCAAGGCGCCCAACCCGGAAGGGCGCTGATCAAAAGGCCGTACCGACATCCCACAAGATCAACAGGGTCACCTCACCGGATCAGCATCCGCCGTTGTCACAGACTAACGGAACTCAGGACTGGGGTAGGGAAGTACTGTTTGCCAGGTATGCCGCTAGGTGATCGCTTAGATCATTGGCGTCATCCCCTGCGCCGTGAATAAAACTCGACTTGCGCCGGCGGAGAAAAGTCATGCCCATCAGGTACATGCCAGGTGAGTCCACCACTCCGCCATCGTGGCGGATTTTCCCCTTCCGATCCAGTACCGGTACATTCAGCCATGAGTAGTCGGGGTGAAAACCAGTCGCCCAAACTATGGTTTCAATTTGGCCGTTACGGATATCAAGTCCCAGTGGGGGTGAGTCCTCCACGATGGTCGGCGCAAAACGATGCGGGGGCTCCACTTCATTATCGAGACCGTTTTCGGACACCCACTCGTCGATAGTATTGAGCAATCTGTTCATCTTGAGATCAGCCAGCGCGCAATTGTTACGCAGTGAGCCGGAGAACTGTGCCTTGCCATCGTTTATACCCGCAAGGCGGCCAATGATATTGACACCGGTTTCAGTAAGCGCATTCAGATCCAGTGTCAACCTTCCTGGTGAGCCAACCAGTTGTGGAGACGGCACATTGCGCGCGCGGTTAATGTCATCAACTTCATCGTAGCGTTCGTCAAGTACTCCAGCTGCATCCATCCACCCAAAAATGTCCCGGCCGCGGTAAACCCGAGGCATCCGCACATGCTCCCCAACCGACAACGTAACTGGTCTACCGGAGCGATGGATTTCGTCGGCAAGTTGAAGGCCCGTGGCTGAAGCGCCGACAACCAGTACGCCGCCCTCTTTCAACTGGCCCGGATTGCGGTAATCCATTGACGTAACCATATCAATGGTGGAAGGTGCTGACGCTGAGATTGCTGGAACGCTGGCTAGGTTGCATGCCCCGGTTGCAATAACGACGGTACGGCTTCTCCACGAACCCCGATCAGTATCGACTTGATAGCCATCGCCCGCAGTACGCACAGATGTGACTGTGGTTTGGGTTTCGATTGGCGCTGAGATTGCATCGGCATAGTGCTCTACAAAGCTGATAATTTCAGGGACAGCCATAAAGCCATCGGGATCGTCCCCTTGATAGGAAAATCCAGGTAACTTGCTTTGCCAGTTAGGAGTAAGCAGGCGCAACGAATCCCAGCGCTCGGTGCGCCAGGAATTAGCGACATCCGCTCGCTCCAGCACTACGTGGTCGATGCCTCGATCACTGAGGCAGCGGCTCATAGCCAGCCCGGCATGACCGGCACCGATGATTACGGTGTCGATCTGCACCGGGCCTTGTTGTGTCACAGCTTTTTAACTAATAAGTTTAGTTGACCTGTACTGTGACATTGGTGGGATTGGTAATAATGTCGTAGACCGCAGACCGTTTTTGCGACTGCGCCACAAGGGCCTCGATGTCTTCCTTGGACGCATCGGCATCAATGTTGTAGGTCACCGTGATGCCGTCAAAACCATTTCGAATATCGCTATCCATGCCCAGGATGCCCTGGACATCCATTCCGCCTTCGAGTACCGCCGATACCGAGTTCAGTTGAATTTCCCGGTGCTGCGCAACAGCGGCGACACCGGCAGTAAGGCAACTGGCAAGCCCAGCGAGTACGATCTCAACAGGCGTCGCGCCTCTGTCTTCCGAGGCAAAGACTTCAGGATGATCTGCGTCGAAGCTGTATGTGGTCTTATGCTGTTGTTCTTCTCCAAGACCGAAAAACCCCTCAACCGTAGTTTGG
>JABINT010000026.1 GCA_018698075.1 Acidiferrobacteraceae bacterium | reverse complement strand
CACCATTGGTAACCTGCAATGCGGATTGATCGATACCGACGTGGCAGCCCGTGCCGAGAAGCACAACATCACAGTCACACCCATTCGCCGTTTTTGCATCAGTGATGCCGATGTCAATGGCCTGTTGCTGGGGTTCAGTGGCATTGATCAGTCGGCTATTAAGGCTGGCGTGACCACGTTGGCCAGGGTACTGGAAACCCAGGCATCCAGAATATGACCTATGGCTGCCTCATTGTCGATGCAGGTTTGACGGGTCCCGTGCTCGACAACATTCCGACAAAAACTGTTACAAAGTGTTGCTGTTTGAGGATGGCGGTGACGACTTCAGTTGCGACGATGGCCGCCTATCGACTCTAACTTTTTTAATTCTTGCGCCATCTGTTTCGTTTTACTGATTACCACGACGTTTTCTTACTGTTTCAGGTATTTGGAAAATACAGGAATCTGGGCACGTGATTGGTGTACGCATAAATACCAGAAGTTATCTGAACAAGCTGCAACGCACGATCAGCGCAAACTAGGAGGAGTGGGATAAGTCAATTGGAACCGGTCAGGATTCCGGCAGATCACGGAAAGGCTGCAGGTCTTGGGCGGGTGGGGTGCCCCACCCAAGGACTGTCATTTTGAGGTGATCTGAGCGTTTTTGATCAGCCTCGAAAGTCCACTATCCATAAAAGCCCAGCGTGGCGCTGACTTTCAGGAACTTAGCATGACCTCCAGGACAAACCGGGTTCCGAAATAGCCCAAGGCCAAAAGAGCGAATCCGGCGCCTGTCCACAGGACAGCGATGCGCCCGCGCCAGCCAAAAATAAGCCGGCCAGATATAAGGATTACAAGGCTGATCCACGCCAGCAGTGCCAGCAACGTGTGGTGGTTAAACAAAAAGGTATTGCCGAACATCTGCCCAGATGAGAGCGCGCCGCTTACCAGGGTAATACTCAGGAGCGTAAATCCGATATACACCAGTTGAAATAAAATGGTTTCCATGGTTTGGATCGGGGGAAGCGCGGATAAAACTCCACTGGAGTGCTTGTGTTTGAGGTTCCAGTCCTGGGCACTGAGGAGCAGTGCCTGAGCCAGCGCAAGACTGAGAAGGGCATAGGCAAGGCCCGCACCGAGGATATGAGCCAGTCCGGTCGTGCCTTGTAGTTGAATCGCGTAAGCATCTCCCGGGAAAAGCCAGCCTATGGTGACTCCCAGTGTGGCAGCGGGAAACACTAATACGCCAAGAATATGAACAGGCTGGAGTAGCCGAGCAATCAAGTAAAGGACAACCACGACAAAACCGATCAAGGATAGCGTCGTGCCCAGGGCGAGGTTTATCCCTCCGGTAGACAGCCCCAGTGGCGCCAAGCTGAAGCCGTGAGCACCGACGGCGAGGTAGGCGAGCAGGGCTTCATATGATCGGCCGCGAGGCGAATCTGCAGGCCCACTATTCTGGCGAAGAATGACGACGGTTGCAGTGAGGTAAAACAGCGCGGCGGTGAGGCTAAACAATTCTGTCATGGGTTTGTGGTGCCATTGGCCGGCCGGATGATTCTTCCAACCGGGACTTTAAGTTTCTGATCAGATTCAATGACCATGTAAAATAGATGCTCTAAAGATTTATGATTTCCTGATTTTATCCCAACTGCGTAAGGTTTCATTGCGGTTTGGCGTCTTAGCAGGCGTTGGACCCCGCAGCAATCCTGGACAACCGATATGTTTCCCCAACTCAGCGATAGGCTTAAAGCGACTTTTAAGGGTCTAACGGGCCGCGGCCGCCTGAATGACGACAATATTCGCGATGCCATGCGTGAGGTGCGTATTGCGTTGCTCGAGGCTGATGTGGCGCTTTCAGTGGTTCGGACTTTCCTCGAGCGGGTTCGTGTGCGGGCCGCGGGGACAGAAGTGCTCCAGAGCCTCAGCCCGGGCCAGGCAGTGATCAAAGTGGTTCATGACGAACTGGTCACTTTGATGGGCGAGCGAAACGAAAGTCTCAATCTTGTATCTCGCCCCCCGGCAGTAATACTGCTGGCAGGACTGCAGGGCGCAGGAAAGACCACCAGCGCGGCAAAGCTGGCGCGGTTTTTACAAGAGCGGGAAAAAAAGCAGGTGTTGCTGACCAGCGTCGATGTCTATCGGCCCGCGGCTATGGAGCAACTTCGTCAACTGGCAGATCAGGTCGGCGCCCGTTTTCATGCAAAAGGGCATGACCCGGTCGCGATTGCGACCGATGCCCTGGCTCAGGCCCGGGTGGGTGCTGATGACGTTCTGATTGTGGATACGGCAGGACGTTTGCATGTGGATGACGAAATGATGGCCGAGATTGCCCAGATTCATGCGGCCGTCGATCCGGTTGAGACCTTGTTTGTGGTTGACAGCATGATTGGCCAGGACGCCGTCAATAGTGCGCACGCCTTCAACGAGGCACTGGCACTGACGGGCGTTATCCTGACCAAAGCCGACGGCGATGCGCGCGGCGGCGCAGCGCTGTCAATTCGTGAGGTCACATCAAAGCCGATCAAGTTCCTCGGTGTAGGTGAGGCAATCGATGCACTCGAAGCCTTTCACCCCGATCGGGTTGCCTCCCGGATTCTGGGAATGGGAGACGTTGTCGGCCTGGTTGAGGAAGTGCAGCGCAGTGTTGATGAGGGCCAGGCTCAGAAAATGGCTCGTAAGCTCAGAAAGGGCAAAGGCTTTGATTTTGAGGATTTTCGAGAACAATTGGTTCAAGTTGAACAGATGGGTGGCCTGGGAGGTTTAATAGAGAAATTGCCTGGCGTATCCGATCTGCCGGCAGCGGTCCGGGCTCAGGCTGGCGGTGGCGAGACTGGCCGATTGATTGCAATCATTAATTCAATGACGCCCGGGGAGCGTACTTTTCCGGCGGTGATAAAAGGATCTCGTAAACGACGCATTGCCACTGGGTCGGGCACTCAGGTGCAGGAGGTCAACCGCCTGCTCAAACAGTTTGCACAAATGCAAAAGATGATGAAAAAGGCTAAAGGAAAAGGGGGGCTGGCACGGATGATGGGGCAGATGAAAGGCGCTATGCCGGGCACGGGCAACCCCTTTGCCCGTTAAAGATGGCTACGGATTTTGGGTTTCAAAGGATACAAACTATGTTAAAATTGACTGGTTTAACGGATTTTTTAAGAGGAATGATTTAATGGTGACCATTCGGCTCGCCCGTGGCGGCTCCAAAAAGCGCCCGTTTTATTCGATTGTGGTGTCAGACCGCAAGCGGCAACCGCGTGGACGATTCATCGAGCGCATCGGTTTCTTTAACCCAATGGCAGCGGCCGGCGAAGAAACATTACGGCTCGATCGCGAACGTGCGCAATATTGGATAGGCCATGGCGCCCAACCCTCGGAACGGGTTGCTACCTTTTTGAAACAGGCCGACACGAAAGCCGCCTGACCTATTGCGTTTGCCGGGGGCGGCGGACTTCAAAATCGATGCCAGCACTGGCAGCCCAACCGCTGATTATGGGTCAAGTGAGCGGTGTTTTTGGAATCAAGGGATGGGTGCGTGTTTTTGATTACTCGCGTGAGCGCGGCGCGATACTCGCCCATCGGCGCTGGCTCTTGCGGCAAGGCGAAAAGTGGCAAGAAGTAGCCGTGCTAGACGGGCGGCGGCAAGGTAAGGGCGTGGTGGCGCATCTTGACGGCTGCAACGACCGCGATCAGGCGCTAACACTAATTGGAATAGATGTTGCGGTAGATCCGCAGTGGCTTGAATCGCCCCAGGCTGGGGAATATTTTTGGTATCAGTTGGAAGGATTGGAAGTCATTAATTTGGCTGGTGAGTCGCTGGGTCGGGTGGATCACCTGATAGAGACCGGCGCCAATGATGTGCTGGTGCTGGCTGGAGACCGTGAGCGGTTAATCCCTTACGGCCCGGACGTGATTCGGCAAGTCGACTTAGAAACGGGGCAGATCGAGGTGGACTGGGATAAACATTTCTGATCGTTCTGGACTGTTGTGACGTTGGGGGCGCAATTTAAGTATGCGCTTAAGTATGCGTATAGATGTAGTTAGCATTTTTCCGCAGATGTTTGATGCGGTACGCGACTTTGGAATGACCCGGATCGCACTTCAGAGCGAGAAGTTGCGACTCGAGCTATGGGATCCGCGGGACTTCTGCCAAGATAAGTACCGCCGGGTGGATGACCGGCCCTATGGCGGTGGGCCCGGCATGGTGATGATGGCGCCGCCACTGGCGGGGGCTATCCGCTCGGCTCGCTCTGCCGCTGGGGGTAAGGTGATCTACCT
>JABINT010000123.1 GCA_018698075.1 Acidiferrobacteraceae bacterium | reverse complement strand
GTAAGAAGAGAGAAGCCTGGCTGCAATAGTGTTTTGGCCGCTATTGATGCCCGTATGGATCAGGTGTACTGGGCCCGTCTGAGATCGGATCCAGAAGCGCCGGGTCATTGGCGGTGGGATGAGATGCCCTGTGTTAGTGAACCCCGAGAGGTAGCTGTACCTATTTCGGGATGTACTGGTGTCGGGAGCGGTTGGGATCGGTATTCGGATGTGTTTATGGGCGACAGGCCCATGCCATGGCTAGCGCAGAGATTTCCGCATGCTCTGGATGTAGCTGCCATTGCCCGGCGGTTGCTGGCCCAGGGGGCTAGCGGTGCCTGGCATGAGGCAGTGCCGGTTTACGTACGAGATCGAGTGACTGGTTGAAACCCTTGTTGCATCAGCTCAAGGGAGTGAGTGAATCACCGTGTCGCAGGTCCGGCTGGTGTAGCCGTGGACGGGTTGTCCAAATTCCGCTGTCGCGGCTAGCCAAGCTGCCAAAAGAGGTATTCAGGACGAATAATGACCTAAATGCGCTGAAGGGTGATGCTACCTTCAATGCCGGGATATCGGCAGAAGTTAGCACTTTTTGGTAGTGGTCCGAACCAGGTTCCACCCCAATTACCGATTAACGTACTGGAGTTTCCAGACAGGACGAAGGTTACGATGTATGTGGCCGTATTTTCCTCTTCTTCTCCATCCGCGTTAACTGTCGTTAGAGTCTCATCTACAGTCATACTTAAAGCCACAGAGCCTTGATTGCTGTTTTCCTGATCGCCCGTCAGGGGGTTATCACCAGAGGTGTTGGCAGGGAGTTGAGTTGCCGTGCCGGTAAGTTGGGCGATCGAGTATCCGGTGAAGCAGCTATTGGGGCCGAAGGTAATCATTTGACCAACGACATTTCCCCCGTTGTCAGAAAGAGTCATAGTGATGAGCGCCTCACCATAATATGTATCTTTAATTATTCCTGACCATCGACCGGATACATTAAATGCCTGGTTATAAACACCCCCGCTGCTGCTGCCGCCACAGGCGCTCAGCAGGGTCGTAGTCAGCGCGACGACTAACAAAAGGGTGAACGGGCGTACTGTCATCATCTTCGGTTCTGTCTACTAGGGCAGTTGGGTTACTTTACCCGATTATTCTGGGGCTGTACTGCAAGTTATACACAGCGGTAAAATTTTGTCCCTCTGTTGACACCGACTTGCCTCTTTTTCCGGCATTTAGTTCAGCAACTGTTTCTTCAGGATATCGTTCACCGCCTGCGGGTTGGCTTTACCCGAGGTCGCTTTCATTACTTGTCCCACCAGGAAACCGATTACTTTTTCCTGTCCTGCGCGGATCTGTTCGGATTGGTCGGGAAAGCGGGCAATGACATCGCTGACGACCTGTTCGATGGCACTGCTGTCAGTAATTTGGGTGAGGCTCCGACTCGCGATAACATCGTCTGCGCTTCCTTCGCCATTCCACATGGCTTGAAAGACTTCTTTCGCGATCTTGCCCGAGATAGTCTTATCCTGTATGCGTTTCACCAATTGCCCCAGCATCGTTGGGCTAACTGGACTATCGGTGAACGCCGTATTACACCGGTTGAGCCAGGCCATGAGTTCACCGTTGATCCAGTTGGCGGTCAGGCGTGTTTCACCATCCGCTTTTGTTACCGCATTTTCATAGTAATCAGCAATCTCCTTTTGCGAAGTCAACTGCACTGCTTCATCTGCGCCCAGGTCATAGTCGCTAATAAAGCGCGCAAGCCGCGCATCAGGCAATTCGGGAAGTTCGTCGCGCAATTGCTCCAGATCAGCTTCGCTGATCACCAGCGGCGGCAGGTCAGGGTCAGGAAAATACCGGTAATCGTGAGCCTCTTCCTTGCTGCGCATCGAGCGGGTCTGATCGCGCTCGGGGTCGTACAGACGGGTTTCCTGGATGATATCGCCACCGTCCTCAACCACTGCGATCTGGCGTTCGATCTCGTGGTGCAGGGCGCGCTCAACAAAGCGAAAAGAATTGATATTCTTCAATTCAGTACGTGTACCTAAAGTCTTGTCACCGTGGCGGCGGATTGAGATGTTGGCATCGCAGCGAAAAGAGCCTTCTTGCATATTGCCATCGCAAATCTCCAAAGTGCGTACCAGCGAGTGCAGTTTGCGAAGATAAGCCACCGCTTCGGCAGGCGAGCGCATATCGGGTTCAGAGACGATCTCCAGCAGTGGTGTGCCAGCACGATTCAGGTCGATACCGGTCATGCCGTGGAATTGTTCATGCAGTGACTTACCGGCATCTTCTTCAAGGTGAGCGCGGGTAATCCGGATAGTTTTTTCTCCCTCGGGAGTATGAATCTCCAGAGTTCCTCCACTGACGACGGGAATCTCAAACTGACTGATCTGGTAGCCCTTGGGCAGGTCAGGGTAAAAATAGTTCTTGCGCGCAAAGACTGAAACCCGATTGATCGTAGCGCCAACGGCGAGGCCAAAGCGGGCTGCCATCAGCGCCGCTTCACGGTTCATTACCGGAAGTACGCCGGGCAGGCCGACGTCGACGGCGCAGGCCTGGGTATTGGGTTGAGCACCGTAGGCAGTCGATGCCCCCGAGAAAATTTTGCTGTGGGTCATCAACTGGGCATGGACTTCCAGGCCGATAACGATTTCCCAGGTCATATTCAGAACCCTTCAGGCGCGCGCTGATGCCAGTCAGTGACCTGTTGGAAGCGGTGCGCTGCGCCCAGCAGTCGGCCTTCGTCCATAAATTGCCCGATCAGCTGCATCCCCACCGGCAAGCCGCTGTCGTCCGGGCCCGCGGGGATAGAAAGCCCTGGCAGGCCAGCCAGGTTAACGGTGTTGGTAAAGATGTCATTGAGGTACATCGCAACCGGATCCTGGGTTTTTTCGCCCAAGCCAAAGGCGGTGGTCGGCGCGGTTGGCCCAGCAATGATGTCGCATTGTTCGAATGCTTTAGAGAAATCCTGTGCGATTAGCCGTCGAATCCTCTGCGCCTTAAGATAGTAGGCATCATAGTAGCCTGCAGACAGGGCATATGTGCCAATCAGGATTCGTCGCTTGACTTCTTCACCAAAGCCTTCGGCGCGGGAATATTCGTACAGCTCCTGCAAGTTGGTCGCCTGCTCCGAGCGGTGCCCAAAACGCACCCCGTCGAAGCGGGAAAGGTTGGATGAGGCTTCAGCTGGCGCAATCACGTAGTAGCAGGGGATTCCGGCACGACTGTTGGGTAGTGCGATATCGACCAGGCTTGCACCTAGCTCCTCAAAGACTGCCAGCGCTTCACGCACCCGGGTCAATACGGTCGGGTTGACCGAGTCATCAAAAAACTCTGTCGGGAGTCCGATGCGAAGTCCACGAAGATTGATCTTGAGGGCTCCATCAATGTCGGCTGTATCGTGAGCCATTGATGTTGAGTCACGCCGATCAAAACCTGCCATACATTTCAACAGTAGTGCCGCGTCCATGGCTGATCGTGCCAGTGGACCACCTTGATCGAGTGAGGAGGCGAATGCGATCATGCCGTAACGGGATACTCGACCGTAACTTGGTTTGAGTCCGGTTAATCCGCAAAAAGCCGCGGGCTGGCGGATCGAACCTCCAGTGTCGGTTCCAGTTGCCCCAGGCACCAGCCGTGCGGCGACGGCCGCCGCTGAACCTCCAGAGCTGCCACCGGGAACGCGCTCGCGGTTCCAGGGGTTACGAACCGGGCCAAAATACGAGGTCTCGTTGGATGATCCCATAGCGAACTCATCCATATTGGTTTTGCCGGTGAGCACGCTTCCAGCATCAGCCAGACGCTCAACAACCGTCGCATCATACGGGGCGATAAAGTTGCGCAGCATTTTTGAGCCACAGGTGGTCAATATGTCGCGGGTACAGAAAATATCCTTGTGAGCAATTGGCACGCCAGTGAGGGGTCCATACTCTCCGTTAGAGAGGTGCTTGTCTGCCCGTTGTGCGCTGGCCATGGCAGTTTCCTCTTGCACCGTTATGAAGGCATTGAGGTCGTCATAACGGGCGATGCGGTCGAGAAAATGTCGCGTCAGCTCAGAGCTGCTTATCTCGCGCTGGCGCAGCATATCGCGCAAGGTGGTCAGGCTGTGCCGGTGGGGCATGACGAGAGCAGGTTTTTAGGTGTTAGAAGGGTTGGCAGTCAAGTGGCTAACAGCTAGGCGCTACTCAATTACCCGCGGTACTAAATATAGGCCGTCTTCAACCAGCGGCGCTCCTTTTTGAAAAGAAGATCGCTCGTTTATCTCGGTTACGCGATCTTCCCGGAGTCGCAGGGCGATATCCTGGGGATGGGCCATCGGCTCAACCCCATCGGTATTACAGTCCTGCATTTGGGCCATCAGCTCAAGAATATTGGCCAGTCCCTCCTGATAGCGGGTCAGTTCATCCGGAGCGACCCGGATCCGGGCGAGGTGAGCGACATGCTCGACGTCTTTTTTAGAGATGGACACTGTGAATTTAATATACAAGAATGATAGATGACCGATTATATCCCAGTGATCCGGGCTTATCCTGACACCCTGTGTTAAATTACGCGCGCAAAAACTTCTTTTTCTCCCAAGGCGACTCATGATACTCAAGCGTTTTCTGGGCCTGTTCTCAAACGATTTGGCCGTGGATCTTGGCACTGCAAATACCTTGGTCTATGTTCCTGATCGAGGCGTGATCCTGAATGAGCCGTCTGTGGTGGCAATCCGAACTGGCTCCCTGGCCCCGGAAAAGACGGTACTGGCTGTGGGGCAGGAAGCCAAGATGATGCTGGGACGAACACCAGGCAACATACAGGCGATCCGGCCACTGAAGGAGGGCGTGATTGCCGACTTTACTGTTGCCGAAGTTATGCTCAAATACTTCATCCGCAAGGTCCAGCAGAACCACTTTTTCTCTTCTCCAAGGATCGTGATCTGCGTACCCGGTGGCTCAAACCAGGTGGAGCGACGCGCGATACGCGAGTCGGCGATCACATCCGGAGCACGGGAGGTGTTTCTGATTGAGGAACCGATGGCAATGGCAATCGGCGCATCGCTCCCCGTAGCTGAGCCGACTGGCTCCCTGGTTGTGGATATTGGGGGCGGTACTACTGAGGTTGCTGTGCTTTCACTGGGCGGCATTGTCTATGCCACCTCGATCCGGGTCGCGGGAGATACCTTTGATGAGGCGATCATCAACTACGTCCGTCGACGCCATGGTTTGCTTATCGGAGAGGCTACTGCCGAGCGGGTCAAAAAAGCGATTGGCACTGCCTGGGAAGAATCCGATCACCGCGAGATGGAAGTCAAAGGCCGGGACATTGCAGAAGGGATGTCACATAGCCTGACTATTGGCAGCGATGAAGTTTACGATGCGATCAGTGACTCGCTGCGCCAGATCGTGCGCGTGATCCGCGAGACATTGGAAAATACGCCACCGGAACTTGCGGCTGATATTGGTGACAGGGGTATGGTGATTGCTGGCGGCGGCGCATTGATCCGCGATATGGACAGGCGTCTTATGCAGGAGACTGGATTGCCGGTAGTGGTTGCCGATGATCCGCTGACCTGTGTCGCCCGAGGTTGCGGCAGGGCGCTGGAGGAGATGAGCGCGCTGGGTGACGTCTTTACCCACGAATAGGCTGTTACAGCGTGTCTGCACCGTCGTGCTGGATACACTGTCCTCGTGGCTCTGAACGTTCAGAGTCTTTTCTGGGCCCTACCCGGTGAATCGAACCAGGAGTAGTGCGATTCGAGGGCTCAGTCTTTATGTATTGCTGTCGGCTGGGCTGATTACTGCCGACCACTATAGTCCGGTGGTTCGCCAGATATTCCAGTTCGCAGCTGTTATTGGGGTGCCAGTGCATTTTCTGGCTTCCTTGCCCAGTACCGTACTCGAGAGGATGCAGGGTAAGTTAGAGCCTACAGATCAGTTGCGCCGCAACTATGCAGCGCTTCGCGAACACAACCTCATTTTACAGGCCCGTCTGCATCGCTTCGAGTTTCTGGAGAGCGAGAACATCCGGTTGCGTCGGCTGCTTTCTGCGGTGCCGGCAACGGCAGAAAAAGTGACGCTTGCGGCACTGGTTGCAGTCAATCCGGATCCGAAAGGCCAAGCAGTACTAATCAACAAGGGTAGCGCAGATGGCGTTTTTCAGGGCCAGCCCGTGGTTGATGCCGGTGGAATTGTTGGCCAGGTCACACGACCGGGAATGTTTCGAAGCACGGTTAGCCTGGTGACCCGTGAGAATCAGGGAATATCTGTCCAGGTTGCTCGCACCAGTTTACGGGCGGTGATTTACGGCGGGGGGCGTAACCGACCTTTGCGCGTACTGTATCTGGATCGTAATTCTGATATTCGCACTGGGGACCTGCTGGTAACCTCCGGACTGGCTGGCCGCTATCCTGCCGGATACCCGGTTGCTCTGGTCACCGCAGTGGAACGGAATCTCAGCGAATCATTTATGAATGTTGCCGCTGAACCGACCTCGTATCTTGGAAGCGAGCGTGAAGTCTTATTGCTCTGGTTGCCGGCGCTAGATCAGCCGGTGGCGAGTGACTTGCTCGACTCAGAAGGTGAGTTGGTTGATTAGCGTCAATACAATGCAACGCCGTACGTGGGTTCCGATTGCGACGGGGATTGTTGCCCTGGTATTTTTTGCGCTGCCGAGCGAAGAGCCCCTGCGAGGGTTTTTGCCAGACTGGGTATCTCTTGTCCTGATTTACTGGACTTTTGCTTTGCCGGCACGAATGATGGTTGGAATGGCGTGGTCGGTTGGGCTGGTAGTCGACATTGTGAGCTTCGGCTTGCCTGGTGCCTATGCTCTCAGCAAGGCTGTGCTGGTGTATCTGGCCCGTGTTCTGGCACTTAGGGTGCGGACCTATCCTTTGTGGCAGCAGACAATTGTCGTACTGGGATTGCTCGGCATTGAGGCGCTGATACTGACACTCATCGATTTTATTGTTAGTGGCGACCTGAGCGGGTTGCAACGCTGGACCGCTGTGGTGGTAGGCGCTCTGGTATGGCCCGTGGTTTACTGGATCTTGCGTCGTGCCCGTCACCTTGCGCGGCTCGGCCACTGAGGGGCTAGGCATGGCGGCGACCCAGTCTTTTAACCGGCAACCTATGGAGGCGAGTGTTATCAGGAGTCGGCTACGACTGGCCGGGTTGTTGGCGCTGGCGCTTTCTGCATTGCTTTTGTCGCGGCTTTACGTGTTACAGGTCTCCGACTACAGTCGTTACCAGACTCTGTCACTGGAAAATCATATCCGCCTGCAGGCTCTACCGCCTGTACGCGGGCTTATCCTGGATCGTAACGGCGTTGTCTTGGCTCGAAACACCGCAGTCTACACCCTGCAGGTAATACCGGAAAAAGTTGGCGATATGGATTTGCTGTTACACGAGGTAGGCAAACTGGTCGATCTTCAAGAGGATGACATTGCAGTATTCAAGAAAAACCTTAGACGCCGGCCAAGTTTTGAGAAACACCTGCTGAAGTCGAAGTTGGATGACGTTGAAGCTGCACGTTTTGCAGTTAACGAATACCGTTTTTCTGGTGTGACGCTTGAGGCCATGTTGCACCGCGATTATCCGCTGGCTGATCTGACTGGGCATGTGCTTGGTTACGTGGGGCGTATCAGTGAGCAGGACGAGGCGCGCCTGGACTCCGCTGCGTATCAGGGCGTATCTCATACCGGAAAGTTGGGTATCGAGAGTTATTACGAGAGCTTGCTCCTCGGGCGTTCTGGGTTCGAGCAGGTCGAGATTGATGCCCATGGCCGCACGCTACGAACTATCAACCGGGAGAGTGCGATACCAGGGCAGAATCTATACCTCAGCCTCGATGTTGGTCTGCAACGAATAGCTCGGGAGGCGCTGGGCAATCGCCGTGGCGCCGTTGTCGCGATGGATCCGGGTTCGGGTGAGATATTGGCGATGGTCAGTGCCCCGGCTTATGACCCCAACCTTTTCGTTGATGGCATCAGTCGGGAGACCTACCAGGCCTTAATCCAGTTGGCCGACAAGCCACTACTGAACCGCGCCCTGTATGGACGCTATTCTCCCGGATCGACGATCAAACCTATTATGGCTTTGGCCACTATGGACGCCGGGGTGAACCCACAGGAAAGGGTGTTTTGCCCAGGCTGGTTCATGCTGCCGGATAGTACTCGTAAGTACCGTTGCTGGAAACGTACTGGGCACGGCAGCGTCAATCTGCACGATGCTATCGAGCAATCCTGTGATACTTACTTCTACCAGACGGGAGCCCGTCTTGGCATAGACAAGATGGCTTCGTATCTCTTTAGTTTTGGATTTGGCAAGCAAAGCGGGGTGGATTTACCGAGTGAGCCTTCCGGTCTCGTTCCCACCGCCGAATGGAAGCGGGCCACGCGCCAGGAACCTTGGTATCCTGGTGAGGATGTTATCACCGCGATCGGCCAGGGATTTCTGCTGACGACTCCCTTACAGCTAGCCCGCGCTAGCGCGATGCTGGCTAGTCGCGGTCGACTGGTCAAGCCAACCCTGTTGCGTCGTCAGGAGAACCCGCTCACGGGCCAAGCGCAAGAGACGCAGGTCGATGCTTTATCAGAGGCGCCGGCACTGGCCATTAACGAGAAGGATATCGAGTGGGTTATCCGCTCAATGACGGCGGTTATGCACGGGCGCCGTGGTACGGCACGAGCCAGTGGGCGGCGCAGTGCTTATCGCATGGCCGGAAAGACCGGCACTGCACAGGTAGTCAGCATTGCTCAGGATGGCGAATACGATGCAAAATCTTTGCGTGAAACACTGCGTGATCACGCTCTGTTCATCGCTTTTGCGCCTGTCGATCATCCGAAGATCGCCATCGCCGTCGTGGTAGAAAATGGAGGTAGCGGTGCAGCGGTGGCCGCTCCGATCGCGCGCAAGGTGATGGATTACTTTTTTCTCAAACGCTTGCACCGGGCAGCTTTGACTGGGGCATTCGGTGTTTTCGGGTAGGCGATTACATCTGGATGGCCCACTGCTGATTGGCCTACTGGTCTTGAGCGCTTTGGGATTGGTTGTAATTTTCAGTGCTTCGGGCGAGAACTGGAGTGTTATGGCCCGCCAGGGGCTTCGGCTTGGTATCTCGTTGGTAGTCATGGTGGCGGTGGCCCAGGTATCTCCTGAGAATCTGCGGCGTTTTTCCCCTCACCTTTTTGCCGTGGGTGTAATCCTGCTGGTGGCCGTGCTGGTTATGGGCGCTGCAGGCAAGGGAGTTCAACGCTGGCTCGATCTCGGTTTGGTCCGATTTCAACCCTCGGAACTGATGAAACTGGGAGTACCGATGGTCGTGGCCTGGTTGCTAACCCGCAGCCAAGTGCCGCCCAGGTTTGCTATCGTGCTGCTTGCGTTGGCGCTGACCCTGATTCCGGCGAGTCTTGTCGTGGTACAGCCTGATCTGGGCACGGCTATCATGCTTGTGGTGTCCGGGCTTTTTGTGCTTTTCTTGGCCGGTATCCGTTGGCAGCATGTACTCATGATGTTGGCCGCAGTGACTGCAGTGGCCCCCTATCTATGGTTTCGCTTGCAGGAGTACCAGCGCCAGCGGATTCTGACGCTGTTTGATCCTTGGGCTGATCCCATGGGTAGTGGTTACCAGGCCATCCAGTCGCAGATTGCAATTGGCTCGGCGGGTATATCCGGCAAAGGTTGGTTAGCGGGCAGTCAGTCGCACCTCGAATTTATTCCCGAGCGCAGCACCGATTTCATCTTCGCTGTTTTCGCGGAGGAGTTTGGTTTAATCGGAGTGCTTATGCTGCTGTTGCTTTATCTTTTTGTAGTGGGTCGTTGCCTGGTGATGGCGTACCATACGCGGGGGACTTTCTCACGATTATTGATCGGCAGTTTGGCACTGACTTTCTTTTTTTATGTTTTTGTCAATCTCGGTATGGTCTCAGGTATCCTTCCTATCGTGGGGGTGCCACTTCCACTGATCAGCTACGGAGGTACATCGATGCTTACACTGATGGCAGCATTTGGAATTATCATGGGCCTTCACGCCAGGCGTAGGTTAATGGCATGAAGATAATTTGGGGCTATGCGAATATAGAACGACTAGCGCAGGTTTGTGTACTAGTCGTATTAGCAGCAGTGGTGGCACCGGCGATGGCTGTCTCCCTTGATCAGTATCCGCGCCTTGTGGAATTAGCCAATCGCATGGCCGGGACACCCGGGCTCAATGGCGAGCAGATCAAAGACTGGTTTCGGGATGCTGCGATCAAGTCGAAAATCATCAATGCGATGAATCGGCCGGCAGAGCGATTACCCTGGCACCGTTACCAGTCACTGTTTGTTAACTCTGCCTCCATCAGCGGTGGGGTTCAGTTCATGAAACACCATGCAGCGGCCCTCGCTCGCGCCGAACAGCAATACGGAGTGCCCACTGAGATTATCGTAGCGATCATTGGTATCGAAACCCGCTACGGTAAGGTGCTGGGCAATTTGCGTGTACTGGATAGCCTGGTAACGCTCTCCATGGAATACCCGCGGCGCAGCAAGTTCTTTTCCTCTGAACTGGAACATTTCCTGCACTTGGTCTCGGAGCAAGGGCTGGACCCGCTATCGGTCAAGGGCTCCTACGCTGGCGCCATGGGGGTCCCTCAGTTTATGCCCAGCAGTTATCGCAAGTATGCCGTTGATTTTGATGGTGACGGACGAGCAGATCTGATCCACAGTGTTACCGATGCAATAGGTAGTGTGGCGAATTACCTGGCACAGCATCGTTGGCGCCCTGGCGAGCCTATTGTCACTCGAGTCATTGACCCCCCTGATGAATTGCAGGCAATGACAACTCGTGGTCTAAAAGCACAAACGCCGGTTGCCAAAGTTAGCGCTCTGGGCGTGCCAGTATCGACAGGCAGTGGCGACAAACTGGGTGTGATGCAGTTTGATGGCAAGATGGGCACCGCTTATCGCCTCGGGCACCACAACTTTTTTGTGATAACCCGCTATAACCACAGCCAGAATTATGGGATGTCGGTTTTTGAGCTGGCAGAGCAGGTCGCGGTGGCGATCAGGAATTGAATGAAGTCTTGCGGGCGCTCGATTGCGCTGTACGTCTTATTGGTGTGCCTGTTGCCCGGTTGCAGTTTCTTCCGAGATAAACCGTCCGGCGCCTACTTTGAAGATGATGGACCGCCTGATGGCGGCCCGAATCCCGCCAGTGTCGCCAATGCTGTGCCTAAGTCCGAACCGCTCAGCAGGATCGGTAATTCACCTTACGAGGTATATGGCGTGACCTATGTGCCGATACGAAAGGTATCGGTGGGCCATGTAGAGACTGGGGAAGCGTCGTGGTACGGTCGAAAATTTCATGGTCGTACAACTTCCAATGGAGATGTCTATGATATGTATGGCATGACAGCGGCACATAAGACTCTGCCACTGCCCACTTACTTACAGGTGCGTAATCTCGCTAATGGCCATGAGGTCGTGGTCCGAGTGAACGACCGCGGCCCCTTCCTGGGCGGGCGCATTCTGGATTTGTCATACATGGCAGCGCAAAAACTTGGTGTTGTGGCGACCGGAACTGCCAAAGTCAGGATTGAAGTTGTCGATGGCCCGGTGCCAGCTAAGGCGCCGGTCCAGTCCATAGCCCTTGATCGTCCTGAAGCTGTATTTTTCCTTCAGGCCGGAAGTTTCCGATTAGCTACTAACGCGCATCGGCTCAAGGCTGATTTGGCTGGGGCCGGGGTAACCGACATCCGAGTTGTCACCGTCCAGATCGGACAGAACCTGTATCATCGAGTCCAGGTAGGCCCAATACACGGCTCAGCGGCGGTGAGCACTCAGCGTGGTATTGTCATAAACGTAACAGGTATCGAGCCTAAAGTGGTGAAGGAGTGTTGTTGAATATGGTTCAAAGATGGACGAGGGGTATTGGCTGGGGCGCATTGTGCCTGGCCCTGGTAACCGTGTCACCGGCAGTTCACAGCGAGATCGAATCGGATCTGGCAGGCAAGATGCGATCAACCATTTTGCCACCCAAACTTCAGGCTTCCTCCTGGGTACTGATGGATGCTGCAACTGGTGCGATGCTTGCAGGCAGTAATCCGAACAAGCCGGTTGAGCCGGCTAGTCTGACCAAGTTGCTGACCGCGTTTATCGTTTTTCGCGAAATCCAACGTGGCAGCGTCAGCCCAGAAGACGAAGTGGTGGTGAGTGAGAAAGCCTGGCGATCGAAAGGCTCACGTATGTTTATCGAGGCAGGAGACAAGGTTCGGATTGATGATCTGTTAATGGGACTCATTGTTCAGTCAGGCAACGATGCCGCAGTGGCGTTGGCTGAGTACGTCGCCGGTAGTGAGGTCGGGTTTGCCGATCTTATGAATCAGGTCGCTGCCGAACTGGGTATGACTAACAGCCATTTTACAAACAGTTCCGGCATGCCACACCCAGATCATTTCAGTACGGCCTATGACCTCACTCTCCTGGCTCAGGTGATTATCCGCGATCAGCCGGAGCATTATGCACGGTACGCCATCAGAGACTTTACCTGGAACGATATTACCCAAAAGAACCGCAATCCCCTGTTAGGCAGGGATGACTCGATCGACGGCATCAAGACCGGGTATACCCGGTCGGCTGGCTATTGTCTGATTGGCTCAGCACACCGTGACGGGATGCGCCTGATCGGTTCAGTAATGGGTGCCGAGGGTAACAGGGAGCGCGCCGATGCTGTTTATTCGCTGTTGCGCTTTGGTTTTGCCGCCTACGAGCGCCATGACCTTTACCTGGCAAAGCACAAGATTGTGGATGCAAGAGTATTCAAGGGCGCAGTAACCTCAGTTGAGGTGGGGCTGGCTGATCCAATCGATCTGGTGCTGCCCAAGGGGGCCGGTAAGAGTTTGCAGGCAACTGTCCAATTGACAGACCCTGTGGTGGCACCGCTGGAAGCGGGTCAGTTACTGGGAACACTCACAGTCCAAATGGACGGGGCTGACTTGTTGTCGCGCCCGCTGGTGACCTTGCACGCTGTCGCCGAGGGGACATGGTTCAACCGCATGGCTGATGTGGTTCGTTTATGGTTTCACTGATGTCGGGTCGTTCAGATCAAAACCTCGCAGAAGAGGTGGAACTGTTCAGCTTTCCCTGTCGTTTCCAGATCAAGGTGATGGGACGGAAGAGCGAAGGATTTGACACTCTGGTCTCTAAGGTGGTGAGCCGTCACCTCGATGGCGCGGTTATACTGGATGTCAGTACACGCGAAAGTAGCGGCGCAAGTTATGTATCGGTCAATTGCACTATCGAGGCGACGAGCCGTCAGCAATTGGACGCGATTTACCTTGACCTCAACAGCGAGAGTGACGTACTGGTCACGCTGTGACATTCCAAGATTGATGGACGTGGTCCTTGGAATGTGAATTGCCTGGAATTTCATCGCCTGGGATTGCGCGACTACAGCGACACGCTGCGGGCGATGCGTTCACTAACCGATTCCCGTACTGAAAGTTCATCGGATCAGATCTGGTTGCTGGAACATTATTCGATCTATACCCAAGGGGTAAGCTGCAAGGATCGGCCGACCGGTGATTCCAGCGATATCCCCCTGGTTCATTCGGACCGCGGCGGCCAGATCACCTATCATGGTCCAGGGCAGTTGGTTGCCTATCTGTTGCTCGATATTCGCCGCCGAGGGCTCGGGGTGCGCCAACTGATCAATGTCATCGAGAAGTCGCTGGTTACGTTACTGGCGGATCTGGGGCTCAATGCGGCAACACAGCCTGGTGCTCCCGGGGTCTACATCGCCGGGGAGAAAATCGCGGCGCTCGGACTTCGAGTACGTTCAGGATGTTGCTATCATGGATTCAGCCTTAACGTTGATCTGGATCTTAAGCCCTTCAGCCGAATCAACCCGTGCGGTTTCGTCGATCTTGCAGTAACGAGCCTGGAAAAGCAGGGAGTTTCGCTCACAGTAGCCCAAGCCGCTGACCGGGTGCAGGCGATTCTGTCACAGGCTCTCAGGCAAACGCCGGGGTCGTGATCAGCGCCTGTAGAACCCAATGATTTCTTGATGATGCCTAATCAAACGATATCTTCTTTGCCTGACATGGCTGACACCATAGCCGCTCTGTAACTCACCCGTCATTACCGTTGACCAAATCATGCTAGAAAAGCCGTTCGCGCCGAGCGAGCGGGATACGCATGGGCGATGCCCAGCGGCAGATGGCAGTGGAAAATATTGGTCATGTACTCATGGCTGCTGATGACCAGCAGCTGCTTGGCCTAGCGCCCCAACATGATGTGGTCTGCGCAATGCATTCATTTTTTGATGACAGCCTTGACCAATCTCTTAAGCCTGAAGCGGCGCAGCTGGCTCTCGAGCAGATCACCCTCACCGAGGCGTGCACCACCACCCCAGGCTCGAGCCTCAGACAGACAGCACAGGTGCCCCAAGGCCATAAAGTAGGGTTGTCTGTCGGTGATCGATGAGGGGCAACTGGTTGGAATCATTAGTGGCAGTGATTTCGTCGGGGCAGCAATCAACCTTTTGCAACCGCACGAAAAAATCAGCGATGAAGTAGAAATTGGCGAAGACCTTGAGGTAGATCAGCTCGATGATCGGGGTGATCTGTAATTTAGACCGAAGAGGTCAATGACTGGGAGCGGGCGGGCCTTTAAGCGAAGATCGGCAGTGGTTACAGATCAGGAGCCTGACTTGATCAGTTCCTCTGCCTTGGCTTGTGCTGCGCGAAGATTTACCGGACTGCCGACGTCCATCCAGCGCCCGCTATACATTTCGCCACTGACGGTGCCGGCAGCGATGGCCTGATGCAGTAGCGGCGCAAGCGCAAAGCGCCCTGGAGTGCACTTTTCAAACAACTCGGCACGGTAAACCCCGATACCTGAAAAGGTTAGGGATGACGGGTGACCTGTATCGTTAGCTATGACATCGCTACCACGAAGGGAAAAATCTCCTTTGGGGTTGTGGTCCGGATTCTGCACCAGCACCAGGTGGGCCAGTTTTGGCAAAGGCTTGTGCAAATTGGCAAAATTGTAGTCCGTCCAGATGTCACCATTCACGACAATGAATGGATCTGACTTAATAAGGGGCAGGGCGTTGTGAATGCCGCCGCCGGTTTCGAGCGCTTCAGAAGGCTCGCGGGAGTAGCAGATCTGGGTATCATTTTGGGCTGAATGGCCGAGTCGTTCAATAATCATATCAGCCAAGTGTGCTACGTTGATTACAATCTGGTCGATACCTGCCTCGATCAGGGCATCCCGGTGGTATTCGATCAGACACCGCGGCCCGACTTTGAGCAAAGGCTTGGGAATGGCATCGGTCAGCGGCGCGAGGCGCTCGCCTCTTCCGGCTGCGAGTATCATTGCCGATCTGATTGTCATAGAGCTTCCCTGGGAGTGAGGTAGTATAAATCCTTGTAAATTCCCGGCAGCCGGCTGGGTTGCCTATAATATTGACTCTTATATACGTTGGACTATGTGCAGCCGTGTCTTCCGACCCGTCGCGCTACGCTGGGCGGTGTGAGATTTATGACGTAACGGTCTTGTCCGCTACGACCGATCCATGGAGCAGCTTGTAAAAAATGATTCGTTCCCCTGTTGTGGCTAGGCTAACTGCCGGGTTCATTATCGCCCTTGCATTGCTTCCGGCAAAGTCGTGGGCCGATGCGCCGGTTACCTTTGCGGATGAAACGACTTGTAAAGCCGACCT
>JABINT010000018.1 GCA_018698075.1 Acidiferrobacteraceae bacterium | reverse complement strand
GTTCTTTTTGGTTGCATCGACAACGGTGCGCTTGGATTTGAGCGTATCGAAACTGCACAGCAGGTTGCGGACCGTCTGCTGGCGGCCGCAGAGCACATGGCGCCCGATCAGATCCAGGTTGCACCGGACTGCGGTCTTGTGCCGCTCGACCCGGCGGTCGCGCGGCACAAGCTCAAAGTGATGGTCGCGGGCGCGCGGCTCGCACGCGGCCGGCTGTAAGGCCCGCTGCTGGTCGGGTTATTTCCGCTGGACTCACCCACAGCGCTTTCGCAAGGCTGATCAAAAAAGCCTACCAGGCGAGCCTACTTGGTTGCCGCCACTTATGTTAATGGCACTCATTTCAGCGAAACCGGCAATGGCGGACCCGTTGGTTATACTGATGAATAATTTGGCAGTGCTCACTGAAAGCAAATGCCTATTTCTCGGCGCCTAAACCAGATGCCGCCAGAGTTTGAGTATCGATTGGGGCTTTCGTAGGTTTTACAGATCAAGATCTGGGCTAATGCTCCTGCAGTCAGAAGTTCAATAATCTGACACAAGCCGAAAGTGGCACAACGATACATGCATTTGTAATCCTGAAAGAGGAGTAAATTGGACGTCCAAAACCGCCAACCCGAGCACCACTGGTCACCACAAGAGGTATATAACTTGCAATTTTCATGGAGGTAAAGCTGTGAGATTTTATGACTGTAAGACTGCGCCATCGCCACGGCGCGCCAGAATTTTTATCGCCGAAAAAGGCATTCAGGTTAAGACCATCGAAGTTGACCTTCGCGCGGGCGAGCACCTCAAGGAGGAATTTGTGGCTCTGAATGCCTACGGTACGGTACCGGTATTGCAGCTCGAAGATGGCACCTGTTTTACGAGTACTGCTGCGATCTGGCACTATCTTGATGCCAAGTATCCTGATCCGCCACTGATGGGCATGAGTCCAAGCGATCGGGGCCGCATCGCCGATCTGCAGTGGCATATTGAGACGGGCGGTTTTATGGCCATGGCAGAGTACCTGCGAAATTCAGCCCCAGGGTTTAAGGGCCGGGCTCTGACTGGCTCGGGTAACTATGAACAGATCCCAGCACTTGCTGAGCGGGGTAAGCTTAGAATCGAACGCTTCCTTAGGGAAGTTGATGACCTGGTCGGCGACAAACCGTTTGTGGCCGGTGATGCGTTTACTGTGGCCGATATTGATCTGCTGGTATTGATTGATTTTGCGAAATGGCGAAAGTTGTCATTGCCCGAGGATGCGACCCGAGCCAGGCGATGGCATGACGCGGTAAGCGCTCGACCGAGCGCAGCTCTATAGACACCCTACGTCAGAAAGCCTACGCCTCCCTAGAGAAGCAGGTGTGCCAGGTGAAGCGCGGTATTGTGATCTACTGCGGCAAGCCACTCTGAAACACAATTTTCAGGCCATGCCAGGAGCGCGGTGACTAAAGCTTCTTATCCAACACGTCCCAGACCGGGGAGAACATCTGGTACGCTATTATGGTTGGCACAGCAACTTCCATGGGAGATGAACAAGAACCTAAGGTCGTGTTGCTGTTGCTGTGATTTCAACAGCTTCAGGAAATCGACTTGAATTGGGATATCCAGAGTCGCGGCGCATTCATCGGCCGCCAAAAATTGGGGTTGGCGGCCAGCACGTGGCGGATAGCGCAAAACAAAGGGCCTCGCTTTCCACGCCGGTGGTGCACAGGTTGAAGGTCGAACGCTTGGGCGAGGTAGTCGCCGGTACGCTTTAGCTAATGAAGTTTTCTATAGCGACGGCCAACACCAATATGGACACGCTATCATCTTCACCAGAATTTACTTAGCATACGGGCAAAGCCCCCGTAAGACACCTCTTTGGAGAAAAATGACTACTACCGGCCGGCCGAAACTCTCAACTCCTGGATCTGGCGTTGAGCACTAGACGTTCTCAAAGCTACGTTATCGTTGGCACCTGCTTCTCGATTCAGGTTGTCTATGTTGGGATCCTGTTCACATTTGGGCTGATGTTCTTGGAGTTTGAACAGGCCTTTGGTTGGAACCGTACCACTATTTCTGGCGCATTCTCAGTATTTCTCCTCACAACCGGATTCGTCGGGGTCGTGATCGGAAAACTCAATGATCGATTTGGACCCAGTCGAATCATGATTGCTGGCGCTGTGATCCACGGCATTGGTTACGCCCTGATGTATATGATCCAGGCGCCTTGGCAGCTCTATCTATTTTATGGTGTGCTCGCAGCGGTGGGCTTTAGCACGCACGACGTCCTCACGTTATCCACGGTCGCACGGTGGTTCACAACCCAAAGGAACTTGATGTCCGGTATCGTCAAAGCAGGCGCTGGTGTGGGCCAGTTCATTACTCCAGTGTTGCTTGCCAGTGTGCTGGCGGTCTACGACTGGCGGACCGCTTGCCTGTTCATCAGTATTGCCTCTACGATCGCACTCGTGTTTTTGGCGCCGTTCTTGCGGCGGGATCCACCTCCGGCACCGAACCCGACTCTCAGCAATGAGCCACCAGTTACATCAGGCACTGCCGCGAGCGAAACTGGCATGACACTGCGCACTGCAGCGGCTACGCCTAACTTCTGGATTTTTTGTGCCGGCCAGTTTCTCGTATTTTTCTGCCTGATGGCAATCATGGTTCACATTGTGCCCCATGCCAGGGATCTGGGATTTGCGCCCGGGCGGGCTGCCCAGGTCTTGGCTGCTATCGGTGGGGCCAGTATTGTGGGTCGGATCGTCATGGGCGGTCTCGGAGACAGGATGGGTGGTAAGCGCGCACTCACCATCTCCTACCTGCTACTCACAGGCAACCTGATCTGGATTCTCTTCATAGAAAACCCGTGGATATTGTTCTTGTTTGCTCCCATTTACGGTTTTACCCACGGTGCGTTTTTTACCTTGATCTCCCCGACGGTGGCAGAGTTCTTCGGGACCAGGTCCCATGGCGTGATTTTCGCGATCGTTCTGCTTCACGGCACGATCGGCGGCGCTATGAGCCCGATCATTGCCGGGCTCGTCTTCGATGCGACTGGCACCTATCAGCCTGTGTTCATAACACTGTCAGTGCTGGCCTTTACGGGGCTGATCCTGATTAACTTTGTCCAGAAAATACCTGTTTCTCCTGCCGAATCGAACCTCTTGCCTTGTTCGCAGGAGCACTAGAGGGCCTGATGGCAAGCCTATGGCGCTATCGACCCCGATTTCGTTTTTCTTGACGGTTACTTATGATTCCTAATGTATAAACACCGTAATACTGCATTGAACAGCACTCTGGAAAACCCAACACCCACCCAATGCCGGGAGTCATATCATGATGCTTGACGGTAATCAGTTAGAGCAATTTCACGAAGACGGATTTCTCTTTCTGCCAGATTGTTTCTCCCGTACAGAATCGTCCACGCTGCTAGGGGAAGCGATCAAAGTTTATGCCATGGACCGAACAGAGGTTGTTCGGGAGAAAAGTGGTGCTGCACGTACTGCGTTCGCTGCGCACACCTACAACGAGGGATTTCGTCTACTCGGAGCCCACCCACGCCTGATCAAACCTGTAATGCAGTTACTCGGCGAAGAAGTTTACATGCATCAGTATAAAGTCAATGCAAAAGCGGCATTCGACGGGGAGGTCTGGCAGTGGCACCAGGATTTTGGCACCTGGCATCGAGATGACGAAATGCCCGAACCTCGGGCCATGAACATTGCGATCTACCTGGATGACGTCACCGCAGCGAATGGCCCGTTACTTTTTATTCCAAAGAGCCACACGGCAGGCACTCTGCCCGCCGGCCATGATATCGAGACCACATCCTATCCACTGTGGACCCTGGATAGGGAAACAGTAACCCGTTTAGCTGAGCAAGGAGGTATTGCTGCACCTGTTGGTAAGGCCGGCTCGGTAGTGATGTTCCACAGTAATCTAGTCCATGCCAGCCCCCCCAATATCAGTCCTTTTGGACGTACGATTGTGTATCTGAGCCTTTGTGCCGTGTCTAATCATATTCGCCGCTACCAGCGGGCGGAGTTCATCGCACATCGGGATTTCAAACCCATTGTCCCACTGGCCGATGACTGCTTGAATAAGCTCGAAACTGAAGCGCCATAGTGACACGAGCGGGGCCATAGCCCTGGTTAAGGCTCTTGTAAAACCCCGGACCTTCATCATCCTTGTTTCTACTGAACTTGGTGTTCCTGCTGCCTGGTGGCTAACTTACCCGGATGCTTATACGAATAACAGGAATGATGTGAAACAGGCAGCGCCACCGGTTCGGGCCGCTTGCACGCAGTGCGAGGAGTGATTACCCTTTCTACTTTCGTAAAGATAACAAGGGTAAGGGTATGAGAGTTTTGATTACCGGCGGTGGCGGATTTCTTGGTCAGAAACTGGCACATGCGCTGGCAGCACGGGGTACGATTCTAGGAGAGTCGATCTCAGCCATGGAATTGATCGATGTGTTGCCTCCGGCCAAGGTAGACGCCAACTTTCCCGTTTCGGTTGAGGCCCGCGACATTTCTGATCCGGCACTTCTGGTTGAGAGTTTCAGCCACAAGCCCGACGTGGTTTGGCATCTGGCCGCAGTAGTATCCGGCGCCGCAGAGGCAGACCTGGATCTTGGGATGCGCGTGAACTTACAGGGCACCCTGAATGTCTTCGAGGGCGCGCGGGTCGCAGGTAACTGCCCAGTGCTGGTCTATGCATCGTCGTGGGCGGCACACGGCGGCGAAGAGCCGGCAATGATTGAGGATGGAGTTGAGTTGAATCCTCAGACCTCATACGGCACACAAAAGGTGATCGGCGAGCTTTTACTGAACGACTATACTCGGCGAGGTCTCCTCGACGGACGCGGACTCCGCTTACCGACTGTTTCGATCCGACCCGGCAAGGCCAACGCGGCCGCTTCATCATTTATGTCTTCAATCTTTCGCGACACGATGCAAGGAGAGGCGTCGAATTGCCCGGTGTCACGTGATTTTCCAATTTGGCACACGGCGCCACGTACGGTCGTTAACAATCTGATCCATGCGGCAGAGGTTGAGGGCAGCGCCTTCGGCACGAACCGCAACATCAATCTACCGGGTAGAACCGACTCGATTGGCGATATGATCGATGCGATGACTGAGGTTTTCGGCCCAGAGGCGAAGGAGCGGATCACGTGGGATTCAGATCCGGTAATTGAGAAAATCGTTAAAGGGTGGCGGGCATATTGCAAGCCGCTCAATGGACAAAGGCTGGGATTCAAAACGGACCAAAGTTTTGCCGATACCGTGCGCTGGTTTCTGGAGGACGATATTCGTCGCTAGCGTTTGACGCAGAATCTCTGGTGCCGGCGCATATTATTTGATGCCAGACAAGGCATCCTGTGGCCGCTGGGTGGTATGGGTGCTTGAAAAAGAGCTACAGAACCGGTAACGCTGCGCGACGTGAATTCAATATACAAAGAAGGAGTCGGGGAAATGGCTATCAGGGATAAAGCAGTAACGTGAAACCGGCAACGGCCCAGTTTCGAGCCGGCTGATGGCGCAAGACATTGCACCTGCCAAAACAAGTTCCTATTCCTATTCCTATTCCTCACAACCTCAAACGGTTGATGCGGGCCTTGCCCTGGCAATCGGTGAAGCCACGCAACAGGTATGGGTTTAGTGCTTGAGTCGCTAGTGGTATGTAAGCGCGGTATGATTGTTACCCGAACGTGGTATTTTTTGTAACGAGGACTGAATCATGACTGAATCGGTTGTACTGGCGTCGGCGGCGGTCACGCAGTTTGATCTCGACGAGGCGCGGGTGGATCTTGCGGCGGCTCTGCGTTGGGCACATCGCTTTGGCTTATCTGAAGGTGTCGACAATCACTTTTCCATGGCTGTGCCTGACGACGATGGAGTGATTCGTGGTAAACGTTTTCTCATCAATCCTTACGGATGGCACTGGTCAGAAATTACGGCATCGTCGTTGGTGTTATGTGACGAGAACGGCAATGTCCTCTCTGGTGATAACGAAATTGAGGACACTGCATTTTTCATCCACAGCCGAATACATGCCAACCTTCCTAACGCTATCGTAGTGCTTCACACCCACATGCCCTATACAACTGCATTGACATTGCTTGACGACACACGCTTGGAAATGGTCGAACAGAATGCACTACTGTTCGACGGCCGCATCGCGTACGACAATGCTTACAGCGGCCTGGCTCTGGACTGCGACGAGGGTGACCGTATTGCTGCCGCGATGGGCGAGCATTCAATTCTTATGATGGCCAATCATGGGGTAGCGGTCTCCGGCACCTCGGTGGCGCTGGCATTCAATGATCTCTATTATCTTGAGCGTGCCGCGATGTTCCAGGTGCTGGCCAGATCAACGGGAAGGCCCTTTCGTGTGATTCCAGATGAGATTGTTGCCCGCACGCGGCGCCAGGTTGACAAGGAGTTGCCAAAATTGGCGCAAAGGCACTTTACGGCACTCAAGCGGATGCTCGATCGGCAGGAGCCCGACTATCGTAATTGACTGTCTGCCGCGACGCCCTGATGGGAGCGCTAGTCAGCGAAGAACTCCGGCCATCTACCCTCGATGTAGCCTTGAAACTTCTTGGAGATGCCTTCACTTTCCAGATACTTTCGCGTAACCGGCATCTCGACAGGACTGAACGACGGATTCGCTTTGTATCGGTTTGGGAAATCATGCTGCAGCATTGCCGCACGCCCGAGCATAATCCAGTCGACACCGGCTGCAAGGGTCGCTTCGGCTTCTCGCGGAGTGCGGATCTTGCCGGCAACGCCGAGCCGCGTGTTGTACCGATCGAGTTCAGTGAAGAAACTCATCAGGGTGCGTCCCTGGTGCGCTTCTTCCTCGGGCTCCTTGAAGACGTCCCACAACGACATGTCGAGAAAATCGATGTTGTCCTCGCTCATGAGCCGCTGCGCGATCTGGACCGAATCGTTCAACTTCATACCGAATCGTTCTGCGGACAGCCTGACTCCCAGTATGAAATCCTTACCACATCGGCTGCGAACGCCGTCGATAATTTCGAACAGTATGCGCGAACGGTTTTCAAGATCGCCTCCGTACTCATCATCACGTCGATTGGTTTCGGAACTGAAAAATTGACACAGAATATAGCTGTGAGCGCCATGCAGTTCCACGCCGTCAAACCCGGATTTTTCTGCTCGCACTGCGGCTGAGATAAAGTCTTCGATCAGTTGTTTTACCTCTGAGTGCGACAGTGCACGCGCGCCGGTTTTTTCATCATTCGATGGACACACCGCGGCCTCGCCGATGACCTCCTTCGGTGAGCGCATGCCGGCATGATGCAGTTGCGAGATCGCGATGCTTTGATGGGAATGGGTCGCGCCTACCAGGCGTGTCAATCCCGCAATGTGCTCGTCAGACCAAATCCCCAGTTGGCCCGGAAACCCTTTTCCGATCGCCTGCACGTGTGACGCGCAGGTCATGGTTAATCCGAAACCGCCTTGGGCGCGCATGGTGAGCCAGT
>JABINT010000038.1 GCA_018698075.1 Acidiferrobacteraceae bacterium | reverse complement strand
ATTGCTTTGCGCATGGAAGATCAACGGGTTCGTCGGTGAAGCCCTCATCCAGTGAGCATGGGTATCAAACGGTACACCAAGAATTTTGGTATTGGTATGGACACGACCCCCAATACGGTTATTGGCCTCGATCAGGATGAAACTCACACCTTGTTTCGTTAGTGTTTTCGCCGCTTCCAGACCCGCAATCCCGGCGCCGATGATCACCACATCTGGATTAGTGGGTGTATTGCCGATGGCAAGTCGTGGCACCAACACGGATGTGGCAAGGGCTTTTAGCAGTAGGCGCCGGTCATGTTGTGATTTGATGCTCATTCAAGGATCTTCGCAAATATTGCCTGAGGGCGAAAGCGCACGATATATTGAGGATAGAAAATCTGGCCGAAAGAGTAAATTGAACTGTTAGGATACCCTGGTGCCTTCACTAATAGAAAGTAAGGGAGTCTGATAACCTTGCGCGATTCTCGCCATGATCTGCTGTTCGAACCGGTAATAATCGGCCCGGTAACCGCAAAAAACCGCTTCTATCAGGTGCCGCACTGCACCGGCATGGGCTGGCTGCGCCCAAAGATGGCGGCTGCACTTCGAGGAATGAAGGCTGAAGGCGGCTGGGGGGTGGTATGCACCGAGTGGTGCTCTATCCACCCGGCTTCTGACGACCTGCCTCATCCTAATGCGGCATTGTGGAATCAGGATCACATCACAGACCATGCCTTGATGACAGAAGCAGTGCACAGCCATGGCGCACTAGCCGGGGTGGAGCTTTGGTTTGGAGGCGCCAGCTCAGCGAACCACTACACCCGTGAGACTGCGATCGATGTGGCCAGCATCCCTAACCTGGCGGGACATCCTTATCAGCCCCGGGCGATGGACAAATCCGATATCCGTGAATTGCGTCGCTGGCATCGCGAGGCCGCGCTTCGCGCCAAGGAGGCAGACTTTGACATCGTGTATGTTTATGCCACCCATGGCTATCTGCTGTCTCATTTTCTATCAGCCCAAACCAACCTTCGCACCGATGAGTATGGCGGTTCGATGGAAAACCGCACTCGGTTGCTGCGTGAACTGATCGAAGATACCAAGGATGCGGTAGGGGATCGGTGCGCGGTTGCTGTGCGCTATTCAGTGGGGGGTGATGATGGCGAAGCGCAGTCGCTAACTCAGGAACGCCGGGACCGGCTCGAGATGCTGGCAGAGCTACCAGATCTTTGGGATATCAACATCAACAACTATTATCAGGAAATGGGTGTCTCGCGGTTCATCAAGGAAGGCTCCCTTGAAGAGCATATGTCCTTCGTGAAGTCGGTCACCACTAAGCCCGTTGTCACAGTCGGGCGTTTTACTTCACCTGATACGATGGTCTCGCAGATCAAACGCGGGGTTGTTGATTTCATCGGCGCGGCGCGCCCTTCAATCGCAGATCCATTTTTGCCAAAGAAGATCGAAGAAGGCCGCCCAGAAGATATTCGCGAATGCATCGGCTGCAATATCTGTTACACAGGCGATGGCCTGGGCACTCCGATTCGATGCACCCAGAATCCGACCATGGGTGAGGAGTGGCGACGCGGCTGGCATCCGGAATTGATCGCTAAGAAACACTCTGATGCGAGTGTATTGGTGGTCGGTGCCGGCCCAGCGGGTCTGGAGGCTGCGCGGGCACTGGGTCAGCGTGGCTATCAGGTGATGCTGGCCGAGGCGACTCGAGAACTAGGGGGCAGGGTGACCCGTGAATCGAGCCTGCCGGGCCTTGGAGAGTGGTGCCGAGTGCGTGACTACCGCTTGGGGCAGATAGAACACATGCCAAACGTAGAAATCTTCCGGGAAAGTGAGCTCAGCGTTGATGAAGTGCTCTCGGTAGGGGCGGATCATGTCGTTATCGCAACCGGCGCTACATGGCGAACCGATGGCTTTGGGCGCTCTCATCCCTACCCTTTTAAAGCATTGGATCCCAGCACGAATATTCTGACACCAGATGACGTTATGGCGGGACGCATGCCCGATGGACCTACCGTTGTATATGACGACGACAGTTTTTATATGGGCGGCGTTATTGCAGAAAAGCTGCGCCGCGCCAATCTACCGGTGATACTGGTAACCCCTGAGAATACGGTATCCGCCTGGTGCAAATACACATCGGAACAGTATCAGGTGCAAAAAGGCCTATTGGAACTTGGGGTCGAGATTAAAACAGCCCATAGCCTGCTTGCCTACGATGGTCGGCAGGTAATGATTTCCTGCACCCACACAGAGCATCAGCAGTCAATCAAAGCAGATGCGTTGATCATGGTAACGGCCCGACAGCCTAATGACGGCCTGTATCAGGCTTTGCATTACCGGATTGAAAATGAAGAACAATCCCCGCTCCATTCATTGCGAAGAATTGGCGATTGTGATGCACCGGCTATTATTGCGGCAGCGGTTTACTCGGGCCATCGTTATGCGCGCGAGTTGGATGCCAAGCCTGATCCGAATATGCTCTGCCGGGTTGAGTAGTATCTTTATCTAGACTGCAGCGTCAGGCGTGGGGTTGTTTTCTTTTGCGCTTACAAGGCTGGGATATCCTATGGACGCATCGGTGATCATTATTGGCTCGGGTTACAGTGCGGCAGCGGTCGTGGCGCACTTGACCCATGCAGGATTACCCACACATGAAGTTCTGGTGATTGGATCAGGCGCACTGGGTACTGGTCAGGCCTATGGCTGTACCGCCGACTCTTTCCGACTGAATGTACGTGAGAATCTGCAGCGGTTATGGCCAGATCAGCCGGAACATTTTGCCAACTGGGCAGCGGCACATACTCAGGATCCTGCGGCTCATGACAGGGCCGGCAGCTTCTACCGGCGCCACGATTTCGCCCGCTACCTAGAAGCGCAACTGGCAGCAATTCCTGATGCCGGGGCTCTACGCCGGGTCACAGCGCGAGCCACCCGCATTGCCGCGATGGGCCGTGGCTGGATAGTCACTTGCGATAACGCGGCACAGTACAGGGCAGCGCGGTTGGTGCTGGCAACCGGCAATCCTGATCCACAATGGCCAGGGGGGGTTAGACCTGGTGATGCGCCGTCTCTGGTACGAGTCCCCTGGCGCGGAGATTGGCTCGCCGATGTCGGGTCGAAGGCGCATGTCTGTGTAGTCGGCTCTGGCCTGACCGCGATGGATGTCCTCTATGCACTGGCGATTCAGAGGCACCAAGGGCCGGTCAGCCTGTTGTCTCCCCATGGCATGCTGCCGCCTCGGCAGGCTGCATGGGTGGCCGGATCAGCCTATGACTGGCCAACGGGGCTGCGCGGCTCGGGTTTTATACGGACGATCCGCCAGCATCTGGGTACTCGGCGATGGCATGAGCAAGAGTGTCAGGAACGGTTTGAGGCGCTGCGGGTGCATATCAATCGGGCGTGGCAGGCTTTGCCTGCTAAGGACCGGATACGACTGCGCCGTCGACTGGGTTGGCTGTGGTCACTGCTACGCTTTCGTGCTGGCCCTCAGACAGCGGTCGCCGCAAAGGCCATGCACGCTAGCGGTCAGCTCAACATCATAAACGAGCGCTTTAGTGGCCTGGCTGCAGCAGGCGGTGGGCGTTGGCAGGTCCAGCTTTGCAGTGGTGAAGAGCTGACGGCAGATATCGTCGCCAACTGCACCGGCGTGGGGCGCGACCAATTGATCGATTCGATGATTGCGGCTGGACAGATTACTGCCATGGGATCTACCAGACAGCCGCTTGTCACACCCGAGTTGCGCGTTGTAGCGGCGGATAGCCAGTCGTATCACACTCTTTTTTGTGTCGGGCCCGCGACCGGGCTTGCGCTTGGTGATGTGGCTGGTGCTACCAGTATCGCGCGGCAGGCGGCACAACTTGCACAGACGTTACTTGCAAACCGTTAACGGGCGCCAGTCGCTGCGCGGTCACTTGAGTTTGGGCATTGATTTGCTAGGTGGGCGTGGCCGAGCGCCTGGAATTTCTGCGTTAGTGCGCCCTATTGGTTAAAACCTGGGGTCGCGCAGGGGTGAGAACCCAACGGGTTATTGATCCGGGCAAGCATCATTCGATGTGATCGACGGGCTCAAGCCCCCCAAACGAGATGACACGCACCCTGTTAGGGCTACTCTTTGCCCAAAGTGGTAAGTCGCAGTTTGACGGAGTCGTTAATTACAGGGCATTAGCCCGTTGGTTTGGGTCACAATCCGTCACAACCGTGTGGGACTGGTGAATATTCCTGACGCCATCTGACCTACACTACCCCTTGTGATCCATCTGGATCGAATTACGCCCAACCAAACCCAGCGCTTTAGTCGGTAACTTTAGTCGGTAACTTTAGCAGAAACTTTGACGGCAACTATTGGGCGGTTGGGTAACTTACTATAACGATTCAATAACTTATCAATCAGTTCGAGCCCATCTGGGCCCACCATTTTTTATCCATTAGATCAATCACTCGGGGGCTGGCATCTCCTTGCGCCGGCCAGTTGTTGTCAGCACTGGGGCCAAAATGGGGTCGACCTTCAGTTGAAGAGACGGCATTGACGAAGTTCTCCGGTGGAAGATGGGCATAATGCCCGGCCAGCTTGATCGTGCTCTGGCCCAGAAGGGCTCTGACTTCAGGTAAAGGTCTTCCGGCCATCACCAGCCACGCTGCAAAGGTGTGGTGCAAATATGAGGTGCCACACTGGCAGCGGCAACGTTGGCTCCGGCTCCATCGCCTGTCGTTCTCCCTGGCTGCGTTGCTGTACCAGCTGTAATATTGCACCAGGTGTTCGTCACGACCTGGAACTTGACACGCAGTGGGTAATTTGGGGTAGCTACTTGCTTTAGCAACGTTCTAGAACCTCATATCTGTTGCCGTGCTGGATATTCTGTGACAGAATCCGCGCCGAGGTTATGCTGGGTTCAAAGAGAATTTGTGGCAGCATAAGGCACCTTTATGGTGCTCTCGTTTTCTCGCCATAGCGATGGGATGATCGCACCATTAATGTTGGTGGCTAAGATAGCCTGCGTTGGGTGGGACTTAAATATTATTTTCTGAGACTATTTCAGAGGAGTTGAACGAATGGTTCTAGTCATTGTCCTGATCCTATTGGTTATTGGCTCGGTGCTGTTTCACTTTATGAGTCCCTGGTACCTGACGCCGATCGCGTCGAACTGGGGCATGATCGATGACACTCTCACTATTACATTCATTGTCTGTGGTTTTGTATTCGTTGTGGTCAATTTGTTTATGGCCTATAGCATCTACAAGTATCGCTATCGCAAGGACCGTCGTGCGGATTACGAGCCTGAAAATCAGAAGCTGGAATGGTGGCTGACAGCATTCACCACAGTTGGAGTCATTGCGATGCTGGCTCCAGGCTTAATTGTTTGGGGCAAGTATGTGGATGTCCCAGAAGACGCTATGCTCGTTGAGGCAATTGGACAGCAATGGCGCTGGACTTACCGCTACCCTGGGGCTGATGGTGTGTTTGGCACTGTGGATACTCGCAACGTCAGTGCCAGCAATCCATTTGGCTTAAACCCGGATGACACCAATGGCCAGGACGATCTGCTGGCCGGTGGTGCCGAGGTGCATCTGCCCATCGGCGGTCCGGTGAAAGTAACGCTTCGATCCAAGGATGTTCTGCACGATTTTTACGTGCCTCAAATCCGCTCCAAAATGGATCTGGTCCCAGGCATGATCACGTATTTTTGGTTTACGCCGACCAAAATCGGCGAATACGATGTACTTTGTGCAGAGCTATGCGGCTCCGGGCATTACAACATGCGCAGCCGCATGGTGATCGAGGAAGAAGCCGACTTTCAGGCTTGGTTGCAGACACAGCCGACCTTTGCGCAACTGCTGGCTGGAGTCGGAGGCACTTCAGGTGGAACCCCGATCGAGCAGGGTGAGCAACTGGCCAAAGATCAGGGCTGTCTAGCCTGCCACAGTCTGGACGGTGGTGCGGGTGTCGGCCCGACCTGGAAGGGTTTAGTGGGCAAGAACGAGACTCTAATCGATGGCAGCAGTGTGCTGGTCGACGAGGCTTATCTGAGGGAGTCGATCGTGAACCCGAATGCTAAGGTGGTCAAAGGCTACGCTCCGATCATGCCGCCAGCACAATTAACTGATGACCAGCTTGATGCCCTCATGGCTTATCTCAAGTCCGCATCGGGCTAATCGCGTTTTGAAATTAAGAAAACACCTAACTCAATTTAGACATCACACAGAAAATAAAGTGTAAAGGTATTTATCATGGCACTAACTGACGTCACGCATGATGCACAAGATTTCGCCCCACCAGCCGAGGTCGAAGAGGCAGAGGTGTATCACCCCAAGACCTGGCTAGGTAAATACGTTTTCTCCCAGGACGCGAAAATCATTGCGCTGCAGTACTCCATCACCGCCATGGCCGTAGGCTTGCTTGCCCTGGTGCTGTCTGTACTGATGCGGGTCCAGCTCGCTTGGCCTGGGGCAGTATCCTTCATCACCCCAGATGCCTATATCCAGTTTGTGACTATGCACGGCATGATTATGGTGGTCTATTTGTTAACAGCCCTTTTCCTTGGCGGCTTTGGAAATTACCTCATACCTCTAATGCTTGGCGCCCGTGACATGGTGTTCCCCTACGTAAACATGATCAGTTATTGGATCTACCTGGTTGCCGTGCTGATTTTGTTGGCTAGTTTCTTTGTGCCTGGCGGCCCAACCGGGTCAGGCTGGACGTTATATCCGCCGCAAGCCATTTTGCCTGGCACTCCTGGCTCAGATTGGGGCATTACCCTGATGTGTATTTCATTAGGGTTTTTTGTTATCGGATTCACTATGGGTGGGTTGAACTACGTAGTCACGGTACTGCAGGCCCGTACACGGGGTATGACATTGATGCGTATGCCGTTGACCATCTGGGCCATCTTTACAGCTACTGTTTTAGCACTGCTTGCTTTCCCAGCACTGCTGGTGAGTGCCATTATGATGAGCCTGGATAACTTGCTTGGAACCAGTTATTTCATGCCGGCTATCATTTCTTTGGGGCAACAACTGGATCACTCTGGCGGCAGTCCAATACTGTTTCAACACCTGTTCTGGTTTTTTGGACACCCTGAGGTCTATATCGTGGCCCTGCCAGCGTTTGGCGTTATCTCTGAACTCATTAGCGTCCATGCTCGTAAGAACATTTTTGGTTATCGGCTCATGGTCTGGGCCATCGTGGTTATCGGCGGCCTGAGTTTCATCGTCTGGGCTCACCATATGTATGTCAGTGGCATGAACCCCTACTTTGGGTTCTTCTTCGCGACGACGACATTGATCATTGCGGTGCCTACTGCGATCAAGGTCTACAACTGGGTGCTCACATTGTGGCAAGGTAATATCCGGCTGAACGTGCCTATGCTATTTGCCATCGGCTTTGTGTTCACCTTTATCAACGGCGGACTTACGGGTATTTTTCTCGGCAACGTGATTATTGATGTACCGTTGTCCGACACTTACTTTGTAGTAGCCCATTTCCATATGGTGATGGCAGTGTCACCGATTCTTGCCGTCTTTGGTGCGGTGTATCACTGGTACCCCAAGATCACCGGTCGAATGCTGAATGAAGGAATGGGTAAGTTCCATTTTTGGATGACTTTTGTAGGTCTTTATTGTATTTATTACCCAATGCATTATTTGGGTATTTTGGGCGTGCCACGGCGTTACTTTGCCAACGCGGGCGCCAACGGACTGCCGGACTGGTTTCCCGAATCGGCCCAGATGGTAAATGTTGGAATAACCATTGCCGCAATTATTGTTGCAAGTGTTCAACTGGTGTTTTTGTATAACCTTTACTACAGTGCTACACGCGGCAAGCCCGCCGGTGGAAATCCCTGGGGTGCAACCACGTTGGAATGGCAGACCGCTGACACGCCGCCGACACACGGTAACTTTGGTAAAGAACTGCCGTCGGTCTATCGCTGGGCGTATGACTACAGTGTGCCAGGTGCAGAAGAGGATTTTATTCCTCAGAATGTACCCGCTGGCAAAGGTACCGGCCACGCCAGTTAGTATCTGACGGCGCAACGATAATTTTACTGTTTTGACTCCAGGTGATCTAAAAGCGTGAGTATTTTCAGCACATTGTCGACAAAGCCTTGGGTAGCCGAACGCGGCTACGTGTCGGATTCGCATGGGTTTGGTCTGCCGACAGCCAGGGTGTTCCTGTCAGTATTTCTAGGTGTGGTCACCGCGATTTTCGGTTTGTTAACGGCGGCGTATTTTATCCGAATGACCTATGCCGATTGGCAGCCACTGCCCGTGCCGGCGTTGTTGTGGTTGAACACGGCAATCCTGATCTTGAGTAGCGTCGCACTGCAGTGGGCCCGTACGTCGGCCAGGCATCAACAGGCCGATCGTGTTCGCCGTGGACTGCTGGCAGGTGGCGCGCTTGCATTTGCATTTCTAGTGGGGCAGTTTCTGGTTTGGCAACAACTGGGATCGCTGGGCTATTTTGTCGACACTAATCCTTCGAACTCGTTTTTTTATCTCATCACTGGGCTACACGGCCTGCATCTGCTGGGCGGCCTGGTTGCCTGGTTGCGGGCATCACTCAGATTGTGGCGAGGTGCTGAAACAGACAAGATTCGAATGAGCGTAGAGCTGTGCGCCGTCTACTGGCACTTTCTGCTGCTGGTCTGGCTGGTGATGTTTGGTCTGTTGTTGGTCACTTAAGGAGAAGAAAAACACATGACGCAATCTGCGCAAGCCGCCATGGCTGGGGCACCGCTGCTCGATGGCACACCAGGTGTGATCGCTGACTGGTCCTCTGACCAGAGTGCGTTCAAGAAAACCCCCTGGGGAAAGGTAATGATGTGGATCTTTCTCCTCAGCGATACGTTTATCTTCAGCTGTTTTCTGATCGCCTACGGGACAGTTCGGATGTCGACCACGATTCCGTGGCCTAATCCGAGTGAGGTTTTTGCCTTAAACATCGGCGGGAATCATGTCCCGCTTTTGCTGATCGCCATCATGACGTTTGTGTTGATTACCAGCAGTGGCACGATGGCTTTAGCCGTCAATTTTGGTTACCGAAAAAACCGGATGGTCACCTTCTGGTTGTTACTCGCAACAGCGCTCCTCGGTGCCACCTTCGTAGGTATGCAGGCTTTCGAATGGACCAAACTGATAGTCGATGAAGGGGTACGACCCTGGGGGAACCCCATGGGGGCGCCACAGTTTGGAGCCATCTTTTTCATGGTGACGGGGTTCCATGGAACACACGTTTCTATTGGTGTGATATTTCTGTTCATCATGGCTTTCAAAGTTTTACGTGGCAAGATGGATCGTGAAGAACCCGGTTTTATGACAGGTCGTAAACAGGATTACGGGATGATCGAGATCATGGGTCTGTATTGGCACTTTGTCGATCTGGTCTGGGTATTCATATTTGCAGTCTTTTATCTCTGGTAGGAAAATCATGACATCATCTGAAGGTCAACAACATCCACTTGGCATTTATTTCAAGATCTGGACTCTGCTGTTCGTACTGAGCGCGTTCTCCTACATGGTCGACTACTTTCAGTTCGAAGGTTATCTGCGCTGGTTTCTGATCATTGTCTTTATGATGCTCAAGGCGGGACTGATCGTTGCGGTTTTCATGCACATGATGTGGGAACGTATGGCGCTGGTCTATACAATCATCGTGCCACCGTTGTTGCTGCTGGTCTTTTTAGGGATCGGTACTCTCGAAGGCGATCACACGTTTCTCACCCGAATGATCTTCTTTGGTGGTGCAGAATAACGTCAACGCTGTAAAGCCCTTGTATAGGTTACCCGCACTAGAACAGAATTAAGAATCATGAAAATCTATCTGATCATTTTCCATTTAACGCTCTTATTATTTGGATTCATTTTCGTCGAGCATCCCCTCAATACCCCTGACCGTGCTGCAGCGAGCCGCCTGTCGCTAATGACTGACGGCTCAGGGATCGCAGCTCGACTCGCTGCTGTTGGCCAGATCGGTACAGCCCAGGCGCAAAGTACCTCGACGACTACGCAAAGTGCAGCTACTGAAACTGCCGCTACTGAAACTACAGTAGATGGACAGAAGGTCTATCAGGCATCGTGTATCGCCTGTCATGGCGCGGGTATAGCGGGCGCACCGAAGGTAGGTAATGCTGCTGCCTGGACGTCACGTATTGAGGCGGGCGCCGATTCGCTATATGCCAACGCCATCAACGGCTTTCAGGGCTCGTCTGGCGTGATGCCGGGCAAAGGCGGTAATGCAGCTTTAAGTGATGATGAAGTCAAGGCAGCTGTTGACTATATGGTGAGCCAGTCCCAGTAAATTGTTGGCCTGGAGGCTCTGCCCCCAGCTAGCGAGAAAATTTATTGGGTTGCCTGGCTGCCCTTTCTGGACTGTTTGGATTCGCAGGACACATGCGTAGACTAGGCTGGGCGTATCGAGACCGAGTTAGTCAGTTTTGTGGCTCGCTCGTTGTCCTCTCAGCACTGTCTGTGCTGGGCTATAGCGACACGGTGCACGCCGCAAAGTCGCTACCGACAAGCCAACAACGGCTCGCCCCACAAGCCCTCTTCGATAGCAGCGGACGATCGTATATCCGGCTTGCAGTGCATTTTCGACCCGGGGGAGTCGACCAGAATCAAAGGGGCGACACCGAGTCCTACGATGCCCGCTTAACGCAACTCTTGGATACTAATGAATGCCCGGGCTGCGACCTGCGCGGCGCAAATCTTCGGCGTAAGGTACTGAACGGAGCGAAGCTGGCTAAGGCTGATCTAAACGCTGCGCGGTTTGATGAGGCTGAACTTAGCGGAGCCGATCTGACCGGCGCCTATCTATTCGGCGCCAACCTCAGTCGGGCAGATCTTCGCGGTGCTCGGTTGATCAACGCAGATCTGCGCAAAGCCAATCTGAGTCGAGCTGATCTGCAAGGCGCTTATTTGCTTTTGGCAAATCTCAGGAAAGCTGATCTGCGCGAAGCCCAGTTATCGGGTGCTTTTCTTCAGGGCGCCGATCTAACCGGTGCAAGGTTTGGTAGCGCTGATTTAACCGATGCCGACCTGACAAATGCAATCGGCATTGAGTCTGACATCGATCAAGCTATTCTTTGTCGTACACGATTGCCTTGGGGTGATATCGACCGCGACTGTAGTTAATGCGGAGGCGAAGATCAGATACCCCCAAATGGCCCGAGAGCTGATGTTAAGCGGTTCTCGCTTTTTGGTATTCGCTTACCACTGACCTCGTTGAGGGTAGAGCCTCACAATGGGTAGCCCGTTCGTTGTCTTTGCAGGAGGTGCAATGCGGATAAACAAGGTTTTAGAAAATTTGGGTACGGCCTGTCGATTTATCCTGGCGGTGAGTGCTGTTGCGTTTTCGCCAGCGGTCGTGGCCCATGGTTTCAGACAACGTTATGATTTGCCCATCCCGTTAGGGTTGTGGGTGATTGGTGCCGGTGCAACAATCGTACTCAGCTTCGTGATTATTGGCCGGGTCGACCATGGTCGTAGAACTACAACAACCTATTCTCGCGTAAACCTGCTGAGGGTTGGCCTTATACGCGGCCTGGCGCACTGGCTACCACTGGGAGCCGCCCGGCTATTGGCTGTCATTTTCCTGGTTGCAACAGTGCTGGCAGGATTCGTAGGGGACCAAGACCCGTTTGCTAACCTTGCGCCGGTGATGGTCTGGGTGGTCTGGTGGGTTGGCGTGGCATTCGTCTGCGCCCTCATTGGGGATTTATGGGCGCTTATTAACCCTTTTCGAACAATCTTCTTTTGGGCCGAGCGGATGTTCTACCGTCTGGCGAGCGGGGGTCAGTTGTCCTTGGCTCGCCCGTACCCGCCGATATTAGCTATGTGGCCAGCAGTCGCTGGACTACTGATATTTTTCTGGGCGGAATTAATCTGGGCTGATGGCACCGTACCGGAAAATATAGCTGCCGCGATCGTTATTTACGCGCTCGTCACCTGGGCCGGCATGTTCGTATACGGGCGTGACGTCTGGTTACAGAACGCAGATGCCTTTTCGATCGTCTTTGGAATACTGGCTCGGTTCGCACCACTGGAACTACGAGTCGCCAATGACAAGGCGTTGATCAATAGCTGTGCTATTCCTGTTTGTCGAGGTAAAACGCAAGATTGCGTGAACGGTTACCACTGCCTCAGTAGAGCCGCGTCGGACCGTTGGGAATGGAATCTACGACCCCCAGCGCTGGGGCTGTTGAACGATCAGCGAGTCACTTTTTCGATGATGGTCCTGGTCATCGTGTTACTGGCGACGGTTACCTTCGATGGCTTATTGGAGACTCGTTTGTGGACCCACGTATTGGACCGAACCCTGACCGGCGAAATCCGGTGGGTAGGCAGTGCCGCACTGGTTCTATTTTCTGGTGGGTTTCTGTTGATCTATCTATTTTTCTGTGCATTGATGCGTCAGTTTGCCAAACGTTATGGCGACAGTAACCGAGTTGACCACCCGAAAAACACTCTAGAGCTTGCAAGTCTTTTCGTGCTGACTCTGGTCCCGATTGCGATTGCCTATCATCTGGCCCACTATGTGTCGTTTTTACTCATTACCGGGCAGTATGTGATTCCCCTTATATCTGATCCGTTGGGGTATCGCT
>JABINT010000102.1 GCA_018698075.1 Acidiferrobacteraceae bacterium | reverse complement strand
ATGCTGCTGGAGGAAAGCAAGCAGACCCTGCGCCCAAAGATGCATTACGGTAACCGCAATAACTTAAATCTGATGAGCTGAACCGTCTCTTAAATCAGAAGAACATCTGTCCAATTTGGTTTGACGACATACAGTCTATGTACACCACTGGCAATCGTATGACCCCGTGATGTGGGACAATCGACAGACCATGCACCATGTTCGGCGCTTTAATGAGACCAAGGATTTGAGAGACATCCGTCAAACCGTCATCTCAGGTGATGGCCCAGCCACGCCACAGGTAATCCAGACATGAATCGTCAGAATCCCCCACTGCTAGGCTATGCTGACCGGCTATCTGCCAGGCCCAAAGAGATGGTCGAGGTTAAGGTCAGCAGTTATATAGACGGTGAATACACGGCGCGTCTTGTGCGTACGATTTGCGCCGACCCAAATCCTGAAGGGACCGGACTGGTTGAGGAAGCGGTCGATTGTAATTTTGCACGCGCTTATCCGGCACGTGTACAGCCGTTTGTGCCCGGATCCTGTCTGAAAGTACCTTTGGAAGCAGATAGCCAGTTGCCTGACTCGTTTACGGTGACCGCAATGATCTGGCCAACGAGGCCTGGACAAGGGGCTCAGGCAGTGGTTTCAGTGGGGGCGGCAGAATCTGGGTGTGCATTTTTCTTAGGCCTGGACGGCGCTGGTAAACCCAGGGCTGCTATCAGGATGGCCGATCACAACTGGATCGAATGTGTGCTGGACAATCCGATCGGTGATCGTTACTGGGTCCGGCTCTCGGCCAGCGTCAGCCATTTAGAAGGTTTGCTGACTCTGCGTTGTAGTGGTGATCAGTTCACTGAAGCTTCGCACGCAGAATTCAGCGGGTCGAGCGCGCTAAAGTTGGAAATGATGGACTGCCTGATGGTTGCGGCGTCTGAAAAGACCGAGCGGCAGATGCACTTCAACGGCAAGATAGATAGTCCGACGATTTATATGGGACAGCTGAATCTGGATATGCTGGAAGCGCAAACCAGCGGTGTACCGGTGTTTGCTTGCTGGGATTTTTCACGCGACATATCCAGTTGTAGTGTTGTCGATACAGGCCCCCACCAGTTGAGCGGCGAGCTGGTGAATTTTCCCGCTCGCGCAATGACGGGGGCCAACTGGGATGGTACTGAGATGTGTTGGCGACACTTGCCGAACCAGTACGGCGCGATCCATTTTCATGAAGATGACATTTACGACTTCGAGTGGGAAACAGATTTTGCGTTTGCGGTACCTGACGATCTCCAATCCGGGGTCTACGGTATTCGACTCGAGCAGGGAGAACAGCATGACACGATCCCACTGTTTGTCTGCCCGCCGCGCGGAAAACGGACTGCCCGATTATGCGTCTTGGTGTCGACCTTTACCTACACGGTCTATGGTAACCATGCCCGACCTGACTACGAGCCTTCTTGGCTCGACAAAAACGAGGCCTGGAACGCCTATCCCTGGAATCCTGCCGAGTATCCACACTATGGGTGTTCTACCTACAATTTTCACCTGGACCGCAGTGGCATCTGTCATGCCAGCCATCGCCGGCCATTGTTCAATCTGAGACCTGGCTATCTCACATTCGGCGCGAACGAGTGTTCAGGATTGCGCCATTTTCAGGCCGATAGCCACCTGACAGCCTGGCTGGAAAATCAGGGTTATGCCTTCGATATTATTACCGACAAGGAGTTGCATGATGAAGGTGTGGCTGTACTGAGTGGATATGCTGCGGTGACGACAGGATCTCATCCCGAGTACCACACTGCCCAGACACTCGATGCGTTGCAGCAGTACCGCGACCAGGGCGGTCACCTTGCCTATCTGGGCGGGAATGGGTTTTATTGGCGTGTTGCGATCCACCCCGAGAATAGTTCGCTCATCGAAATCCGCAGAGCCGAAGGTGGCATACGGGCTTGGGCAGCGGAACCCGGCGAGTACTACAACGCTTTTGATGGCCAATATGGTGGCTTGTGGCGTCGTAACGGACGACCACCGCAAGCCCTAGCGGGTGTAGGATTCTCGTCTCAGGGTCGGTTTTTCGGTTCCTACTATCGCCGCACTCCCGACAGCTACGATCAACGTTTCAGCTGGATGTTCGAAGGCATAACCGATGAACTGATTGGTGATTTCGGCTTCAGCGGTGGTGGCGCAGCTGGATTCGAACTCGACCGCTATGACCGCTACCTGGGCTCACCAGAAAACGCTGTGGTGATTGCTTCGTCCGAGAATCACAATGATACTTTCGTTCTGGTTCCTGAAGAGCAACTCACTCATATCACCAACTGGCCAGGAGTGCCGAACGAGGAACTGATTCGTGCTGACATGCTGTACTTTGATACACCTTCAGGTGGTGCGGTGTTCTCAACTGGTTCGATCACTTTCTGCGGTAGCCTGCCTTACAACGATTTTAACAACAATATTTCAAGGCTGATGAGAAACATTTTTGACAAGTTTTTAGACAGTTAGCACGATCGGTCATAAAACCAGCAAGATCAGTTCAGGCCGTGTGTTGCCCGTTTTTTTAAATAGCGTTTGTGACAACGATGCGCCCCGCTCAAGGCGTCGTATCTGCCAAAAGCAAATGGCTATTCCTGATTGGGCGGCAGGTTATCGGGTGGCGCGCAGCAGATACTGGTATTGTGCGGACCATGATGAAGGAACCGAAACCGCCGAGGCAATCCTGAACGGAAAACCCTGTTTGGAACGTTAAGTCATCATGTCCACAACACTCGCAGAAAAGATTATTGCCCGTGCCGCGGGCCGGCATAAAGTTGCTCCAAGAGAGATCATCACCTGTTCGGTCGATCTTGCCATGGTGCATGATGGCGGGTTGGTTCTGCACCTCAAAAAAGAAACTGACGCACTCGGCGAATAAAGAGTATTGAACAATGACCAAACACTTAAATCTTGAAAAACAGTTATCCGACGACGGTATTGTTGTGGCGCCGGGTATATTCGATGCCTTAGGTGCGGTGCTGGTAGAACAGGCTGGGTTTCACTCTGCCTATCTTTCCGGGGCTTCCATCGCCTATACCCGCTTTGGGCAGCCAGACATTGGCCTGGTCAGCATGAGTGAAGTCGCAGATGTTTTATCGGCGATTACCGAACGCTCCAGCCTTCCTATCATCGTCGATGCCGACACCGGATTCGGTAACGCCCTTAACGTCATGCGCACGGTGCGCCTGTTCGAAAACATTGGCGCGGCGGCCATCCAGTTAGAAGATCAAACTTTGCCGAAGCGATGTGGACACCTGGCTGGCAAGACGCTGGTGCCTACTGGAGAAATGGTGGGCAAGATAAAGTCCGCACTGGACGCGCGCCGTAGCACCGAAACGCTGATCATCGCACGTACCGATAGTATTGCCACTGAAGGCTTTGCCTCTGCGACCGAGCGCGCCGAGCACTATCTGGAAGCCGGTGCTGATGTGCTTTTTATCGAGGCCCCGCAAACACAAGACCAGATGCATGCCATCTCCAAGCAGTTCAACGGCCGTATTCCTTTGTTGGCAAATATGGTTGAAGGCGGTAAAACGCCCCATAAAACCGCTTCAGAGCTTGAAGCTTTAGGTTTTTCATTGGTTATATTTCCCGGCGGTATGGTGCGCGTGATGGCTTACACTGCGCAGGCCTATCTGGCCAGCCTGAGCGAACATGGCTCGACGCTGCCATTTCGGGAGCAGATGCTGGATTTCGACCGCCTCAACGAATTGCTCAACACTAACGACATGCTGGCGCTGGGTGCTGGCTACGATTCCAAAGCTTTCGAGAAAACAAATGATTGATCCGGTAACACTCGCGGTCCTCAAGGGGCGGCTCGAACAGATCGCCGACGAGATGGATGCGACGCTGTTCCGCAGCGCCTTCAATCCGATTATTGTCGAGGCTAGCCTATCTGAGTTTTAATCAGGTGGTCGCAGGCTCGAACCCTGGAGCGCCCACCATAAATCAGACACTTCCGAGGGTTTGAGAAAGGAATCCTCCAAAACGATAGATTCTCTCAATTCGGGCATGCCTTCAACAAAATTCGGCGGCTAAATTAAACGCCTGTCAATATCAAATGACTAACATGCATGGCGAAGTCCCGACACGAATTGCGGGAAGACCTATATGAGATGGATGACATGATTTCAAGGAATCTACTCATCGGTAGGAGATAAGAATGTCGATTGCCATAGCAGAAAAGGCTGAAAGGTTTACAGTGTTAGCGGGATGTTGGGAATGAAATACACATACACTCTTGGGTAAGTTTCATGGGCGATGCACTACAATTTAGAACGGCAACAGAATACGACTGTACAGAACTGGCGCTAATTCGGGATATAGCGGGTAGAAGGATGCCATCTTACCTTTGGAGCCAAGAAGTGGGGCAAGGGCAATCCTATTTTGAGTATGGCAGAGAAAGAATTAGAACCGATGCCAATTACAATGCTTATTTTAAAAACTGGCTGGTAGCAGAATTTCAATCTAAATTTGTAGGCGCATTTTTTGGGTTTTCCGTGGATGACCCCTATCCAGATATTGACCTTAATGCTGTGCCAGAATGTTTTCGACCATGTGTAGAACTTGAAAGAATAGCTAGTGGATGTTGGTTGCTGCAGGCAATTGCCATATTGCCGCAATATCGAGGGAAAGGATTAGCCCGACAACTTTTAGGCAAAGCGGAAAGTATAGCTAAGGATTCTGGTACAAATAGGATCGCTTTACAGGTGGAAGAGGTAAATGAGGTTGCTTTCAAAACGTATCAGAGAAATGGCTACGTCGAAGTGGGTCGTAGGCCATATGTCCATTTCCCCAGTTCCGAAGACACTGGCGACGTTGTCCTAATGTGGAAGGAATTAAACTAAATTAGTGTTAGTTCACTTGGTGAAATATTCTAGAAAGGTTTATAGTTTTAGCGGGATGTTGGGAGTAAGACAATGGACAAAGCATTTCATTGACGAATCATTGACGGAACGATAATCAGTGTTAAAAAGCAATTGTAGACAGTGATACCGTATGACTTTTAATCAGGTGGTCGCAGGTTCGAACCCTACACGGCCCGCCATAAATCAGACACTTACGAAGGTTTGAAAAAGGCATCCTCCAATTAAAAGCAAGCCCTCCAATTTAACCGGTCATTCGATACAAAATGGTTGCCATAAGAATCTCCAACCAGTGTTCCCCCCTAAACCTTAGCCGAATTTATGCTTAATCAATCTGGCGAGGTTACCCGCCTTGCTGTTAAAGACGCGATTGGTTTTCCCGCATTGACTTTACTTGCGAGCATGACGGGATTTGGCTCGCTGGTTCACGAAAGTGGATTGCCCTTTACAGTGGCGTTGGCTGCAACCGCCGGGATTTGGGGGTTGCCAGGGCAGTTGACTCTGGTCGAACTACATGCGGCCGGCGCTTCAGCCTTTTTTGTCATTCTGGCTGTGGCTCTGGCCAACGCACGTTTCTTGCCAATGGTCGTATCCTTTGTCCCGCTGATACGGTCCAGCGCTACGCACCCTGGATGGATGTTTGTCCTGGTTCAGATGTTGTCGATTAATTCCTGGGCTGCAGGACTGAGGCGTTTTCCAGCAATCTCACCTGAATTGCGGCAGCGTTATTACATTGTATTTGCATCTATTTGTATGGCCTCGGGGTTGCTGGGCACTGCTATCGGGTTCTTAGGGGTTGGTCTGTTGCCACGGCCAATTGCGCTCGGACTGATTTTCCTGAATCCGTTGTTCTTTGCTATTTTGTTGGCAGGCGCTCAAGGTCTCAGTGCATCTACCGCGTTGCTGATTGGCGCTCCGCTTGGCGTGCTTTTTCATCTGATAGCGCCTGATCTGGATCTACTGATAACGGGAGTGGTTGGAGGTACGCTGGCTTTTCTCGTAGGGAAAATGCGTCAGGATCGGAAAAAATATCATGATTGATGTGCAGGCTATCGATATCGGATTAGTGACATTGGGTGCCATCGGCGCCACTTATCTTTGGCGTGGCTTAGGAGTTTTGTTCGCGTCACGTATCAATCATGAGGGTGCAGTCTTTCAATGGGTCACCTGCGTTTCTTACGCGATGCTGGGGGGGCTTATCGCCCGGATGATTGTTCTGCCAATAGGCCCGTTAACTCAAACGCCTCTATCTTTTAGAATTTTTGGGGTTATTGTCGGGCTTGCGGTCTTCTTTTTGCTGGGTCGCAGAGTTCTGCTCGCGGTTTGTGCCGGTGTTGGCGTGTTTATCGTGCTGGTCTCAGCTTTCTGATTTTTTCCTAGAGGATGCCGGTTTGGATTTGGCGTGGCCACTGTCTATTCCGAATAGCCAATGAACATGCTAATAAGAGTATTGCGACACGATGTCTAATGTAGTGACCCCAAAATCGCCAACGATAGGTGCTGATGGACGGCCGTGGCCGAGTTTTCGCGAAGCGGCTGTCGTTTGGTTACGAGTTGCGATGTTAAGTTTTGGTGGCCCAGCTGGGCAGATCGCTGTGATGCACCGCATAGTTGTTGAAGAAAAACGTTGGATAGGGGAGGCCCGCTTCCTTCACGCGCTGAATTTTTGTATGTTGCTACCAGGGCCAGAAGCCCAACAACTGACCATATATTTGGGATGGCTGATGCACCAGCGGCGGGGTGGATTAGTCGCAGGTGTTTTATTTATTCTTCCGGGCATGCTGGCGGTAATGGTGCTGACCTGCATTTATGCCCTGTATGGCGAGGTGGATGTCGTCGCAGCCATGTTCTTTGGTCTAAAAGCGGCGGTGCTGGCGATCGTGTTACAGGCGGTTGTCAGGATCGGTAAAAAGGCATTGCGTAATAGCGTGATGGCGACATTGGCCGGCTTATCTTTTATGGGTATTTTTTTCTTTGATATATCTTTTCCGGTAATCATCATCGCTGCTGCAGTGGTTGGCGCCCTAAGTGGCCGATACGGCGTACAGAGCTTTCTAGGTGCTGGGGCCACCGCGACAGATGGAGAGGGAGTTGGGGGCGGCAATTCTATTCTCGGGGAGAAGGTTCCCGACCATGCCCGGCCTGGGGCTAGTCGTGTTCTTGGTATCAGTGTCGTTTTGTTACTGCTTTGGGCCACGCCGGTAATAGGCCTGGTCTTGTTTCTCGGCCCGGGTAATGTATTTGTCGACATCTCAGTATTTTTCTCGAAAATGGCGGTCGTAACATTTGGTGGTGCCTATGCCGTATTGGCCTATGTAGCGCAGGCGGCTGTGGAAACGTACGGCTGGCTTGAGCCAGGAGAGATGCTGGACGGGCTTGGCCTCGCTGAGACTACTCCGGGCCCGTTAATTATGGTAACCCAGTTTGTAGGGTTCTTAGGGGCATTCCGGGATGCGGGCGGTCTGGCACCATTGGTAGCAGGCGTCCTAGGCGGTTTGTTGACAACCTGGGTGACTTTTGTGCCTTGCTTCTTATGGATTTTTATGGGCGCACCTTATGTAGAACAGCTTCGACAAAGCCAGGTGCTGTCGGCAGCGTTTGTTGCCATCACCGCCGCTGTTGTTGGAGTTATTCTTAACCTGGCAGTATGGTTTGCGTTGCATGTGATGTTCAAAGATGTGGGAACATTTGAAGCCTTTGGGCTACGCGTAGCAGTTCCAGATCCCATAACCCTTGACCCGATAGCGGTAGCACTCGTCGTTGCGGCATTAGTAGCCGTGTTTATCTTTCGCGTAGGCATGATAGCCCTGCTAGGAGCAGCTGCGATAGTCGGTTTGGGACTCCTTGGGGTTGGGTTAATCATCGTCTGAGTATTTCAATTTCGATTAATCAAAGCGATATTCGCGCATCAGCAATAATCACTTGGCCGTGCTGCCGCAGTAAGATAGCCAATGTAACTCCTCTTGCATTGTTAACAAAAACAAAAGCACTCCTGAGATAAGCAAGAAGGTTTTTGCAAAATCGAAGTTTTCTAGTGCACGGTATAAGAGCGGTCTGGAGTGTGGGCAGACCATCTGACTTTGGACAGGTGGATACAGCTTCGATCCTTGCCTAACCCATGATAAAAAAGTACTTACGAGGGTTGGGTAAAGGTGCTGCGCCAATTAAACGACCCAGTCAGGTTCAATCGCGGGACCTTTGCGATCAAGTAATTGCCGAAACACCGCTCGCCTTATAGCTCGCCTTATAATAGCGCGTGAAGAAACACCATGTAAGAGGAGCGCAAAAATGAAGATAGCCGGAGGATGTTACTGTGGTGCAGTTCGTTATGAAATTACCAGTGAGGCACAAGCATCACTTCAGTGCCATTGCCGGGAGTGTCAGTACATCAGCGGAGGAAATCCAGCGGCGCTTATGATTTTTCCTCTTGAGGGCTTTCAGTTGACATCTGGTGAAATGAAGCAATTCCGTCGCTCTGATCTTGAACGACCGGTGACCCGACATTTTTGTGAGAAATGCGGAACTGGAGTCGCATCAGAAACCCCAAGCAGGCCAGGTTCGATTGTGATCAAGGTGGGAACCCTCGATGACCCTTCAATTTTCGCTCCGGCTGTAGCGATCTTTACCTGCGATAAGCAGGATTTCCACCATATTCCTGAAGACATTCCAGCGTTCGATAAGCGCCCGGGATAAATCGTCGCCCTTTAATGGCAGAAGACAAAAACGGTAGCACGCACCGCGCAATGACCTCAATTTGACTTTCAGAACGACAAAGTCACTGACATGAATAAATGAGGGATTTTGCCGTGAATATGTCCGAGCAGTGAAAAGATGCGCCGATGTCTGTTTAAGTTCGGACAAATTAGGGCGGTATGGCCAAACGAAGATAAAGACGCCTACCAACGTTTTGTCGATCTATTTTTTTAAGCTTACTATTGCCACAAATCCCAGTTAGCTGGTTTTATTTCTGGCCGAAAGGGCGAAACCTACTGAGCACTTGCTATGCCACATAACAGACCCAATATCCTGTTGATTCAGGCCGATCAACTTAAGCCCCAGGTACTCAGCAGTTATGGAGGGCTCGCTGTTACTCCCTATTTGGATCAACTGGCGGATCAAGGTGTGGTGTTTGAGAATGCGTACTGCAATTTTCCATTGTGCGCCCCTTCACGTTTCTCGATGCTGTCAGGAATGTTGCCCTCACGTATCGGGGCTTTTGATAATGGCGCTGAATATCTGGCACAGATTCCAACAGTTGCGCATTACCTTCGTCTGGCGGGTTACCGTACCTGCTTGTCTGGAAAACAGCATTTTGTTGGTCCCGATATGCTGCATGGATTTCACGAACGACTGGTGCCTGAGCTTTACCCGACTGACTTTTCGTGGACGCCGAGCTGGGATGAAGTGCGAATGATTTCTAATAATAATTCTAGTGGAGTCACTCGAGCCGGGATATGTGCACGCAGTGTTCAAATGGATCACGATGAGGCTGTTTTATATCGTGCAAAGGCCAAACTTCACGATTACGCGCGTATCAAAGGACAGCCGTTTTTCCT
>JABINT010000019.1 GCA_018698075.1 Acidiferrobacteraceae bacterium | reverse complement strand
TCGTACTACGTGGTGCAGCGCACCTGTCATGCGCGGTTGTTTGCCGGTCCGCTGGCCGCATTTACCTTCTGGGGCTGGCAGTTGGTCATCGTACTGGCCGCCGTGACCCTGCCACTGGGCTATACGGCCTCCAAGGAATACGCGGAACTTGAATGGCCGATCGATCTACTGATAGCAGCGGTCTGGATAGCCTACGCGGTCGTTTTCTTCGGCACCATCGTCAGGCGCAAGATTCGGCACATATATGTTGCCAACTGGTTCTACGGTGGTTTTATTATCACCATTGCCGTGCTGCACATCGTCAACAGCGCCGCGTTGCCGGTCGAGCTGACTAAGTCCTACTCCGCCTTCGCGGGAGTGCAGGACGCCATGATTCAATGGTGGTATGGCCACAATGCGGTGGGGTTTTTCCTGACCGCGGGGTTTCTGGGCATCATGTACTATTTCATGCCTAAGCAGGCCGGCCAGCCGGTTTATTCCTATCGACTTTCGGTAGTGCACTTCTGGGCATTGGCCTTCACCTATATCTGGGCTGGACCTCACCACCTGCATTACACCGCACTACCAGACTGGACCCAGTCTTTGGGTATGGTTTTCTCGGTGATTCTGCTGGCCCCCAGCTGGGGCGGCATGATCAACGGCATCATGACCCTGTCAGGTGCCTGGGAAAAATTGCGTACCGACCCGATCCTGAAGTTCCTGGTGGTTTCGATCTCTTTTTACGGCATGGCAACCTTCGAGGGTCCGATGATGGCCATCAAGACGGTGAATGCACTGTCACATTACACCGACTGGACGATTGGGCACGTGCACTCAGGCGCACTGGGCTGGGTCGGCATGATCTCGATTGGTGCCATGTATTTTCTGATACCACGCCTGTTTGGGCGAGAGATTTACAGCAAACGACTGATTGAGATCCATTTCTGGGTCGCCACCATCGGCATTGTGTTGTATATCAGTTCGATGTGGATCTCCGGGATCATGCAGGGCCTGATGTGGCGCGCAGTCAATTCTGACGGCACGCTGACTTACAGTTTTGTCGAGAGCGTTCAGGCGATGCATCCTTACTACATCATTCGCTTGCTGGGCGGAGTGCTGTACCTCAGCGGCATGCTGATCATGGCCTACAATATTTTTCGCACCATCGCCGGCGCCCGTCCTGTCGAAGCCGCCATCCCGGCCCCGGCACACTAGGAGGGCGCGATCATGTCGCTACAGCAAAAAACCGAAACCAATCTTTTCTGGCTGCTGCTGTTCACCGTGCTCACCATCAGTGTCGGGGCGCTGGTCGAGATCGTGCCACTGTTCTACCAGAAATCCACCACCGAACCGGTGGCCGGGCTCAAGCCTTACTCGGCGTTGGCACTGGCTGGCCGGGATATCTACCAGCGCGAGGGCTGTATGTCGTGCCACTCGCAGATGGTGCGCCCTTTTCGTGCCGAGACCGAACGTTACGGCCACTACTCTGTGGCTGGCGAGGTTGTCTATGACCACCCCTTCCAGTGGGGTTCCAAGCGCACCGGCCCGGATCTGGCGCGCGTCGGTGGGCGCTACAGCGACGATTGGCACCGGGTGCATATGATCAACCCCCGTGACGTGGTGCCTGAGTCAATCATGCCGGGGTACCCGTGGCTTGAAGGCGCCCCGATCGACGGCGAAGGCATCCAGAAGCGTATGCGGGTATTGCGGGTACTGGGCTTACCCTATACCGACGAAGAGATCGACAAGGCGCCTCAGGTGCTTGTGGGCAAGACTGAGATGGATGGCATGATTGCTTATCTGCAGGGTCTGGGTATTCACGTCAAGGTGAGACGTTGATGATGAGTGTCTTTCATAGCATCTGGACAGTGCTGATGTTTATCCTCTTCATCGGTATCGTGGTTTGGGCCTGGAGTCGGCGCCGCTCAGGCGATTTTGCGGCTGCGGCACAGATACCGCTGGAGGACGATGAGCCTGAGACCGAATTGATACCTCCCGCGGAGGATAAGCATGGCTGATTTCGTAAGCCAATACTGGAGCTGGTATATCGCCATCCCCAGCGTGCTTGGCATTCTCGGTTGCGCCTGGTTGGCGCTGGGTAACCGTGGCACTAAACCCACAGGGGGCAGCGTTGATAAGATGCCGCACATTTGGGACGAGGACCTGCAGGAGTACAACAATCCGCTGCCGGCCTGGTGGCTCAATATGTTTCTTATTACCATTGTCTGGGGACTTATCTACCTTGTGCTATACTCGGGTCTGGGTTCCTTTTCCGGCACCTTGGGCTGGACTTCAAAGGGCCAGTACGAAGCTGAAATGGCCCAGGCGGCCGAGAGTTATGGGCCGCTCTACGCGCGCTATGCCGCTACCGATCTTGAGTCCCTTGCGAAGGATCCGGATGCGATGCGTACCGCCGAGCGCCTTTATGCCAGTTACTGTTCCACCTGCCATGGTTCCGATGCGCGCGGCGCAACCGGCTTTCCCAACCTGCGCGACGGCGACTGGCTCTGGGGCGGCGAGCCGGCGATCATTAAGCAGACCATTGCGAACGGGCGTTTTGCGGTAATGCCTGCCTGGGGAGTCCCACTGGGCGGTGACGAGGGCGTGGCTGATGTCGCGGAGTACGTGATCAGCCTGTCCGGGCGGGAGGTCGATGCGGCGAGGCTGGAATCAGGCAGGCAGAAGTTCGCGATGTTTTGTGGTGGCTGCCATGGTCCTACTGGCACTGGCAATCCGATCATGGGAGCACCTAACCTGACTGATGCCACCT
>JABINT010000021.1 GCA_018698075.1 Acidiferrobacteraceae bacterium | reverse complement strand
TTCTACGCAAATACCCCTTACGTATGGCGTTGAATTTTTTTGTGTCCGATATCGGCAATCTTCTTCCCAGCATCATCTCTGGCGCCGAGGTCACTGCTGTGGTGCTTTCACTACCCACCACTGGCCCGTTGCTTATTGCCTCTTTGCAAAGCCAGGACATGTACCTGGCTGGCTCGTTTTTGATGTTTCTGGCGATCTTGACTGTTATTGGCATGCTGGTCTCGGATTTACTTCTGGCAATGCTTGATCCGCGAATCCGCCTGCAGGGAGCTCCGGCCAAATGAGCAATCCGGATACACCGCACTACGTTTCCACCGAACCGTTTGATCCTCAGTCGGTGGAACGGCTTACCGCCGCCCAGGAACAGTTGTATCTGGCCTCTCAGTGGCGGTTAATGTGGTGGAAACTCAAACGGCACAAGTTAGCACTGATCTGTGGCGCTATTCTGGCAATCTTTTACATTGTTGCTGCGTTCGCGGAATGGTGGGCGCCATACGATCTTCATACCCGTAACGCGCGGTTTATTCACGCCCCGCCCCAAGCGGTTCACATTTTTCACGAAGGTAAATTCGTTGGTCCGTTTGTGTACGGCTATCACTACAAACTGAACATGTCCACCTTGAAGCGTGAATTCAATGTCAATAAAGAAAGCATTCAGCCGCTGCGCTTTTTCTGCCAGGGAGATCCGTACCAGTTCTGGGGGCTTATCGAGTCGCGCTTTCATTTCTTTTGCCCCAGCACCAACTCAATGAAGTACCAGAGCAACGGTGAGACTTTCAGCCTGACTACCAAAGGCGGTACTTTGTTTTTACTGGGGACAGATCGCCTTGGACGTGACCTGTTATCACGCATTATCTACGGCTCGCGGATATCATTAACCATCGGCCTGGTTGGGATCGCGTTTAGTTTTGTTCTTGGCATCGTCATTGGCGGACTTGCGGGGTATTACGGGGGCTGGATCGATGCACTCGTGCAACGCGTAATCGAGGTCCTTCGCTCTTTTCCGGAAATACCACTGTGGATGGCGCTCTCGGCCGTGCTTCCGGTCACCTGGAGTCCGTTGCTGATATTCCTGGGTATTACTGTGATTCTGGCGATGCTGGATTGGACGGGGCTTGCACGTTCGGTTCGATCCAAACTGATGGCACTTCGCGAAGAAGACTACTGCACCGCTGCCCAGTTGCTCGGCGCAAAGCCCGGGCGGATTATCGGCCGGCACCTGTTACCCGGTTTTATGAGCCACCTTATCGCTTCTGCCTCGCTATCGATCCCGGGGATGATTCTGGGGGAAACCGCGCTCAGTTTTCTCGGACTGGGGCTAAGGCCGCCAATCACCAGTTGGGGAGTCTTATTGAACGAGGCTCAGAACATCAACGTGGTCGCGCTATACCCGTGGCTGATGCTGCCGGTCGTGCCCGTGATCATTATTATTCTGGCATTTAACTTCTTTGGTGACGGTCTGCGCGATGCGGCTGACCCATACAAAACCTGAACCCTACTAAGAGGAACTCGCTTTGGCCGTAACAATCCCTGAAAACTATGTCAGCGGCGGATTTGCCATGGAGTTTGAAGTACCCTGGATGACACCAGGTGCTGTTCATAAACTTGATGAACTGGTTCGCTCCGATGATCGGGTCATTGAGGTTGGCACTGGTGGTTCTACTTTATTCTTCTCAAGACGCTGTCGCGCCGTGTTGGGCATTGAGCCCAGTATCGAGTGGGCAGATACCGTAGTGACCGAAGCGCGGACACGGGCCCTTGGCAATGTCGATATCGTTGCCGAACCTGACCCCCAGGCACTCATCCAACTGGCAAGCCGCCTTGGGGCTTGCTCAGTGTTATCTGTAGACCCCGATGATGGTTATGACCGGGATGAACTCCAGGATATTCTGGCCGCCCGTGCCGGCGATGAGTTGCAGGTAGTGGCGATGGATAACTACGGCGCCCGTGACCTGTTCACCCGCTCGTGGGATTGGGACAACGACAAGGTGATCGCAAGCCTGCCGGGCTCCGGCTGGCGCGGTGAATCCTTTAATGACCCCAAGTGGCGCGGCCATGGCACCCGGATTTTCTGGCGGGCACGCTAATCCTGCCCCACCTTTTAATCTGGTGAGTCGAGCCTGACGCTGGCGTAAGACCCAGGAGCCGCCTCTAGTGCCGGGAAGGCTTTTTTAGCCCCCGGTTGGCGCGCCTTAACACGCGTACCTGTGAACTTAGCTGCCCATTTTTGCCAATCTGGCCACCACGATCCTTGCTTTGCGCTGGCCTTTGCCTGCCACGCATCGGCATCACCACGCGGACGCGAGCGACTGGTCCAGTGCCCGTATTTGCCGGCCTTCGGTGGATTCACCACACCCGCGATGTGGCCCGACCCTGAAAGTACGAAGCGTACCGGGCCCTTGAAAAGGCCCGCACCGGCAAATGTTGAACGCCAGGGCGCTATATGATCATCCTGGGTCGATAGAAAATAACACGGCGTTTTAACCGACGAAATATCAATCGGCACACCGGCCAATGTCATGCCGCCGGGCTCTTTAAAGCGGTTTTCAAGGTACATAGACCGCAGATACTCGCTATGCATCCTGGCCGGCATGCGGGTGGAGTCCGAATTCCAGTACAGTAAATCAAACACCGCAGGCGCCTCACCCATCAGGTAATTGTTGATAACAAAAGACCAGATCAGGTCGTTCGAGCGCAGCATATTGAACGTGGTTGCCATATCACTTCCATCAAGATAGCCGTCTTTTGACATCTTCTGCTCAAGGCTCTTAACCTGCTCATCATCGATAAACACCCCCAAATCGCCAGGGTCAGAAAAATCAATCATCGAAGTCAAAAAGGTTCCGCTGGATACACGCGATGCCTCACCGGTTGCCTCTAAATAGGCCAACAGGGCTGCCAGCAATGTACCGCCCAGGCAATAACCAACGACATTGGTGCTTGGCTGGCCAGTAATGGCCTCAATCGCCTCTAACGCAGCGAGCGGTCCTTCAAGGAGGTAGTTTTCAAAACCCTTGTCCGCAAGCTCGCTACCCGGGTTAACCCACGAGATCACGAAAACGGTGTGGCCCTGGTCTACCAGCCAGCGGATCAGTGAATTCTTTGGCTGCAGATCGAGGATGTAATACTTGTTAATCCACGGTGGAACGACCAGCAGCGGGGTTTTGCTCACCGTCTTGGTTTGCGGCTCGTACTGTATGAGTTGGATCAGATCGTTCTGGAAGACCACCTGGCCCGGGCTGAGTGCAATATTCCTGCCCAGCTGAAAGGCCTCGGTATCTACCATCTGGGTTTTAAGGGTGCCGTTGCCCCGCTCCAGATCATCAAGAAGGTTTTTAAAACCCTTGACCAGATTTTCGCCCTTGGTTTCAAGGGTTTTCTGAAGTACATCGGGATTGGTCAATGCGAAGTTAGTCGGCGCCATCGCATCAACATATTGCCGGGTAAAAAACTGAACCTGCTCTCGGGTTTTTTCATCCAACCCCTTAGCCGATGCGGTGGACTCCATGATATAACGTGACGCTAGCAGGTAAGACTGCTTGATAAAATCAAACAGCTGGCCGTCATTCCAACTGTCGCTGCGAAAGCGGTAATCAGACGAGTCTGGCTCTATCACCTTCTCAGTCGAACCTCCAAGCACCCCAAGCGCCGCCTGCTGCCAAAGGGCGACTGAGCTCTGCCAGAATTCCGCCTGGGCTTGGCCCAGAACCTCAGGATCAATTTGCAGATCGGCAAAATTCTTGGCAAAACTTTCACTTAATTTGCCTGGGTCAAAACTGCCGGCGAGCTCCCCCCCGTGCTGGGACATGAAATTGCTCGCGATTTTCTGACTGCGCACCATCACGTCGGCCATGGTGGCGGCAAGATCGGTGAATTCTGGCAAGGGGGTCTTGGTCTGGGTTGAGTTCAAGATGGTTTTCCAAAGTTTGTTGCAGTGCACCATTTTACGCATCTTTTTGCCTTTAAACAACTCTCTGATCGAGCGCATCAGTACAGTCCATGGGAATCGGTACGATCCGACCGCTTGTCAAAGTCCCTGAGGGCAGCGATACCACAATTTACGATCAGAATCTGGACTCAGCCCTGGCGACTTATACCCCTTAAAACCCGCAAGCTTTCTCACCCGGGCCGAGCGGGTGTATTGTTACCATGCGGCCATGATTGACGGCCGTCCCCAGCGTACCTGGTCACAGACCGCGACGTGTCGGCGTCTGGCCGGTGCGTTGTCGGCACGTGGCATTGGCGATACCGTCGCCGTGATGGGAAAGCCGCAGAAGTTCCTCATGCGGGAGAAGATGGTGTCAGAACTCGATCTGGAAGAGACGAGCACA
>JABINT010000022.1 GCA_018698075.1 Acidiferrobacteraceae bacterium | reverse complement strand
TTACCCGCAAACCTACGGTTTGCCTCGTTGGTCCAGAGGGATTTGCTAACGCTGTGCCTGCCATGATGGAAGCCTGGGGCGAGCGCTCGCCGGTGATCTTTGTCACCGGATCCAGTACCTTGAAACGCCAGGGCAGCGGCGGTTTCAAGGAGATCGACGACGTGGCGATTGCAGCCCCACTGACCAAGTACAGCGCCAGCATCACCGATGGTGAGCGTATCCGTGAGTTTGTGGATCGTGCTTACAAGATAGCTCTAAGTGGATATCCCGGACCAGTACATCTCAGCGTACCGGTCGACATTATGTTCTCATCCTTCCCTGTTGACGCCCAGTTGGATGAGCGACCATTTGATCATAACCCACGGCCCGCACCACGCGCCTGGCCCTGTCCGGATGACCTTCAAGAGGTGATCGATCTGCTACTGGCCAGCGAGCGCCCCCTGCTGATCGGTGGCCACGGGGTCTGGTGGTCAGGTGCAGAGCGCATGCTGGAGCAGGTAGGTATCTCACTGGCGATTCCGGTGTACAACATTCCCTATCATCAGAAACTGCTGCCCGAAGCCAGCAAGGCCTCCATGGGCCTGGCCGATGTGCACCAGTATGGCCCAGCCAAGGCAGCCCTTGCAGAAGCCGATGTCGCCATCATGATCGGCGGCCGACTCGATAATCAGATGAATTTTGGCAATGCCCCGCTGTTCCCCCCTTCGTGCAAACTCATCTGCGTCAACGGCTCTGCCGAGGAGACCGAACTCAACCGTGCGGCTGACAAAGTTCTGTTAAGTGATCCAGGTGCGTTCTTAAATGCACTGCTTGACCTTAAAGAAAAAGGGCTCTGGCAACGGGGCGACGATTGGATTAACGCCCAACGTACTCGCCGTGGTGAATGGGTGGTACAGACTCTGGCCGGTATGGATAACGACCTGACACCGGGCCAGGGCGTACATCCTTTGCAACTGGCGCTGGATGTGCAAAGTGCCATGGGTCCTAAAGACTGGCTGGTGATTGATGGCGGCAATACCCATTTCTGGTCGGAGATCGCGATCAATATCTCCGGTTGGCGTGGGCAGGAATTGGGCGGGATTCTGCATCCCGGGGCATTCAGCATGCTCGGGGTCGGGGTGTCTTTTGCAGTAGCAGCTAAACTGACCCACCCTGATGCCCATGCCGTTGTGATCAGTGGGGACGGAGCTTTTCTCTCAGGTGGGCTCAGTATCGAGGCAGCCTTCCAGGAGAACGCGCCGATCACGGTGGTGATTGATAATAACGGTGGGTTGACCACCATCTCCCAGCAACAAGAGCGCCTCTTTGGGCATGATCGTCATGTGGCGACCGATTTTCGGGATATCCCTTTTCACAGTATGTTCGAGGGGCTCGGGGGCTATGGTGAACTGGTGGAAGACCCAGCCGAGATTGCGCCTGCCGTTAACCGCGCGATGGCCAGCGGTCGCACGGCCTGCGTTAATGTGCGTAGCCGTGGCGTGATCAGCCCTATCGTGGCTGCAGTGACCAGCAAAAGGGATAAAGCCTCAATAGAATAGCGCCGTGGTGCAATGCGGGCTTCTTGATTCCAATAAGCGAGTTATTGATCTATGCCGATTATTTCTTCCCATGTGCTTGACTCCCTAACCGGGCGGGATGCTGCAGGCATCCAGGTGAGATGCCAGCGCCTTGCGCCAGCGGTGGAACCCCAGATGGTGACTGAGACCCGGGCGGGCGATGACGGGCGAATCGCTATCGAGGTGGATACCGCCGCTGATGTACCGGGCACACGCTACGAGGTGGTTTTTTTCAGCGGGGAATATTTTGCAACTGGCCAGCAAAGCGATGAAATATCATCTCTGATCAATGAGGTTGTGGTGCGCCTCGATTTGTCGGCTGTGTCGCAGCGTTGCCATGTGCCAATGATGATTGCACCGCATAACCATTCGGTGTGGTGGTCCCGCTAGCGCGGGGTCCTGGCCATGTCGTCGGGTTTGGCGGTCTCGCGGCGCAACCGGCGTACACCCTATACCGACCGTGTCGAGGCGCTCGGCGTCAGTGGGTACTCGATCGTCAATCACACTTTGTTGCCCAAATCGTTTCAAAGAACTGTCGAGGAGGATTACTGGCACCTCAAAGAACATGTGCAGTTGTGGGATGTCGGATGCCAGCGACAGGTTGAATTGCGTGGCCCGGACGCGGCTCGCCTCGCGCAATGGATGACGCCGCGCGATCTTCGCACGATGCAACCGGGACAGTGTTATTACGCGCCCCTGACCGACGAGCACGCTGCTCTGTTGAATGATCCTGTACTGATCAAGCGCGCCTCTGATTGGTTCTGGTTTTCTATCGCTGATTCAGATGTCTTGCTTTGGGCTAAGGGTCTGGCACTGGGTATGGATCTTGATGTGCACGTGTCAGAGCCCGATGTCTGGCCCCTTGCGGTGCAGGGGCCGCATGCGGAAGATCTCGTTGCGAGTGTGTTTGGTAACGAGATCCGCAGTATCCGCTACTTTGAATTTCGACAGTGCGCCTTCGCCGGGCGCAATCTTGTTGTTGCCCGCTCGGGTTATAGCAAGCAGGGAGGGTTTGAGATTTACCTCGATGACAGCGCTTTGGGCAGCGCACTTTGGGATACTTTGTGGCAAGCAGGTGTTGATATGCAGATTGCCCCGGGCTGTCCTAACCTGATCGAGCGTATCGAGGGTGGTTTACTCTCTTATGGAAATGAGATGACTCGTCAGAACAATCCATTGGAGATTAACCTGGATCGTTTTTGTCATCTGGCGGGCGAAGTTGATTACATTGGTCGTACCGCGCTCGAGGTGATTGCGAGGCAGGGGCCGTCCCAACGTATGCGGGGAGTGTTGATAGATGGACCTCGGTGCCCACCGTGTGCAAAACCCTGGCCAGTCACCGTGGGTGAAACGCAAGTTGGGCAGATCACCAGTGCGATCTGGTCGCCCTTACTTAAAAAGAACGTGGCACTGTCCCTGATACAAAAAGACCACTGGGACCCGGGCACGCAGGTCGCAGTTCACCTGCCCCAAGGCGATGAGATGAAGGCCACGATTGTGAAACTTCCTTTTGATCCGCCTCGTTAGCACTGGTATGTCACAATGCTGACTCGTTATGGCAATGTTCGCATCACGCTCGCCAGGTTGGAGCCTGCCGGCTGGCTATCGGCCAGGCCGACTGCTTCTGGTGGCAATCATGTTCCTGATCGTGGGCGGCTGCGAGTCAGATCGCGAAGAGCTTGAAGCCAGCAACCGCTGTGTATGGTGTCGCCTGAATGGCGCTGACCTTGCCGGTGTTGATCTTACCGGGGCAACCCTGTGGATGACTTTTCTGGAAAGGGCAGATCTGCAAGGGGCAGTACTCAAAGGCGCTAATATCAATCGGGTGAAATTCACCGGCGCTAATTTGAGCCGGGCTGATCTTTCTGGTGCTGACGCACGCAAAACGGTCTTTACCCATGCCGACCTCAGCGGTGCTGATCTTAGCGATGCGAATCTTTCCGAGGCGTTTCTCGAAGAGGCAAAGCTTAGCGGTGCAAAACTCGATGGGGCCACGATGCTGATTACAATAATGCATCGAGCCGATTTCACTGGCGCCAGCCTAGTATCTGCAAATGCCCGCCAGGCTCTGGGCCGAGAAACCGTTTTTGCCGGCGCAGATCTATCGGGGGCAGATCTGGGTTGGGCTGTGCTGGTAGGAGCAGATTTTCGGCAAGCAAACCTTAGCGGTGCTGATCTAGAGGGAGCCGACTTGACGGGTGCGGATTTCACTGGCGCCATCTGGACAGACGCCAGCCCATGTTACTCTGCTAGCTGCGATGAAAGGGCCTATGCCGACTGACGTAGCGGTGCCGCGTAGAAACGATCTGAATCAATAGAAGAAGTCATGTCAAAACCTTTATGTATCATTGTAGGCTTCGGCGAGGGCCTTGGTCGTGCGTTGGCTGAAAAGTTTGTGAGCTGCGGATTTGATCTCGCGTTAATCTCGCGTTCCAAGAAAAATAGTGCTGCCGCGGCAGATGCAGTAGCTACGGCAAATAGTGCATCGAAAGTCAGACTCTTTTGTGCTGATGTGACTCGGCCCGAAACGTTGGAATCGACGATTGCGACCATCGATCAAGAAATGGGTGAGATCGATCTCCTAATCTATAACGTACGGGGAAACTTTGCCGCCTGCGAACCGCTCGACATGTCCTACGATGCTCTAGAGAATGTTTATCGGGAAGAGGTCGTTGGTGCATTTGCGGCGGCCAAAGCGGTTCTTCCCGGGATGATCAGTCGCTCCCGAGGCAGTGTATTCTTTTCAAGCGCGACGGCAGCTTTTCGAGGCTCAAGCACTCATCCACTCTATGCGATCGGCAAGTTTGGGTTGCGCGCTCTCTCACAGAGTTTATCCAAGGCGTACGCTAAGCGCGGTATTCATATTGTGCATTTCAGACTGGACTGTGACCTTGATACGCCGATCATGCGTGGTCTTTATGGTCAAAACTATGATCCAGAACAGCTGGCCGATCCTGATGATGTTGCCGAGTCGTACTGGCTCGCCTACCAACAGCCTAGATCCGCCTGGAGTAATGAGGTGGAACTCAGACCCTATACAGAAGGTTGGACCTATTGATCCTGTCATGGGGACAACTCGTCCTGAGCAACAAGGAGGTTAATTGATGTCATACAAACTGTTCTATGCGCCCGGCAGCGCAGCGATGGGAATCCGAGTGATGCTGGAGGAGATTGGCGCGCCATATGAATTGCTTAAAACAACGATCGATATGGATAAGCCTCGCCCACCAGAACAGTTAGCGCTGAACCCCAACGGCTGGGTTCCGGTTTTAATTTGGGGTGACAAAGCCATGTACGAGTGTGCTGCAATTACCGTGTTTCTTTGTGATCGCCATCCAGAGGCAAACCTTGCGCCTGCTGTGAATGATCCCGACAGAGGCCTGTATCTGCAGACATTGGTGTATTTCTCAAATTCCGTTCAGAACGCCTTTCAGCTTGATTACTATCCAGATCGTTTTGCAGATACCCCGGCTGATGAGTCCAGCGCCCAGAGACGCGGTATTCGGCGCTTGCGCGAGACGTGGAAGGTCATAGACAACCAGATTGGTAGTAACCAATGGGTATTAGGAGAGCGTTTTAGTTCGGTAGATATTTATCTCTTTATGCTGACTACGTGGTTAGACCCGTCACGAGGTCAACCATCGGTGGACGAGTTTGCCAACGTCAAGCGCATTGCTGATGCGGTTCAGTCGCGCAAAAGTGTACAGACAGTCTACAAAGAATGGATTGCAGGCGATACTTAGGGTTACTGGCCTTAACTGCGAAAATTCCGTTTTGAATTGTATCTCGTGCTTTTCACAAGCGTTGGGACTACAATTCTTTCGGTTGGTAACCGCTCGTCATTAAATTAATAAAAGGAGATATGCGATGTGGCGTTTTGAGAAAGTTCTCTTGCTAATAACCTTTGTTGTTCTAGGTATCTTCGGCAAGGCTGCTTTGGCAGCTGACCCCATTGAACGGGCGATAGTTGCGTGCGAGTACGAGTTAACGCATTTCTGCAGCACAGTGACACCAGGAGAAGGCCGACTCATGATGTGTCTGGGCGCGCATGAAGACAAAATTTCGCTGGGCTGTGCAATTGCTGTATACGATGCGGCTGTGGCGATTGATGCCCTGGCGGGTCTTATTGCTGCGATTGGTACGGCCTGCGAGCAGGAGATCGTCGATCATTGTGCAACGCCGGCCAGCGACACGGAAATCGTTGTCGAGGTTGGGCAAGGGCAGGTAGTGGCCTGCCTGGCGGCACACGAAGCGAAACTTGGCAACGCTTGCAAAGCGATCATCACCGAACTGCTAGGCGATTAGTTATTTGAGCGGGGGAGGTAAAGCCTTGCCTGTATCGAGCTTTCCCGTTATCGTTTAATTCGGGATTCCCTGCCGGACGAGAATCAACCGGGCCGGCTAGCGCATACAAGAAACCTTACTCGCCGGAGCGGGGATGGCTCCACCTGCAGTCGCTAGGTGTGCTTTAAGCTCCCCTTTGGGCTGTATAGGCATACCACTAAGACCCAGACCAAAGTTCGGTGGAGACAAGGTCTACTCCCGACGATTCTGCGGATTTCACAGCCAGTGGATCCGCTCATAGTCTTCAAATAGATGGGTTGTTCCTCCTATACTCGTCACCATGCAACTGCAGCCCATCGATAATGCGCCATTTGGGGTTATTGCGCCTGGGTTCGACTGTGCATCAGCAGACTTCGAGTCGATAAAGGAGATTCGTAGCGCGCTGCACCGCGATCAAATTGTGGTATTGCCCGGGCAAGCGCATCTGACACCGCAACAGGAGGTTGCGTTCTACCGTTTGATTTACCCCGGTGGCAGCACCGTCTGGCGTGATCAGACCCATAACCCCTGGGAAAGGTACAAGGTTGAGCAGGGCAATAAGGCTGGCACTTACCAGATTCCCAAAGTACCGGGTGTGCTCGTGCTCGGCAAGGGCGACATCGACCACCATGGCCTCAAGGTTACTCTTGGCGGGGACCGCGCCGCATATGGCGAGGAGGAAGGTTCACAAGTGCTCGGCGGTGGTGTGCTTCAATGGCATATCGATGGCGCGTTCTATGAACACGCCCCCGGCCACTATACACAGATGCGTTGTATCGAGGCTCCTGCAGGCAAGGGCCATTGGCTGACCAGCACCGATGAAGAACAGAGTCGTCTGTGGTGTCCGGCCGGATCAACCGCCTTTGCGAGTGGCCGTATCGCTTACGACTTAATGCCCTCCGATGTCCGGCAACGATGCCTGCACACCCAGGTGCATTATCTGCCTCGGCCATTTGAGGCAACCTATGGGTTAGGTAACAGCAACAACGGTCTGCGGGTCGTTGACCCCGAGGCCGAGGCCCGTTTTAAGAAGGGGTCCGAACCGCCTGGCACGGTTTTCAACGATCCGATGGCGCAGATCTATCCCCTGGTGTGGACCTGTCCGGCAACAAAATTTCAGGCACTTATGCCACAACCACGTTGTCTCGCCTGCCTGGAGACAGAAACCGATTCGGAATCTGTCTTTCTTGGCATTACTGAGTCCAGACATCTGGTCGAATCCTGGATGCATCCTGCGATAGCTACGGAAAGCGTCTACGTGCACGCCTGGCAACCAGGCGATCTGGTAATCTGGCATAACCGCTCGGTCTGGCATTCAGCCACCGGCGAGCTCGCGCGAGACGACCGGCGCGTCATGCACCTTACCGCTTACAACAGCAGTGAAGTACCAGTTTGTATGATTAACTGAAACGCATTGTGGGGACAGCATACCTAATCGGCGGATCAAGAAATGCAAGAAGACCGCATACTAAGCTTTGATCTGGGAAGCCATGTCTTTGCAGTCAGTACCGAATCTGACATGGCCCAACGCCTGTTTGACCAGGGCCTGAACTGGTGTTTTGGCTTTAATCAGGAAGAAGGGCTTGCCTGTTTCCAAAGGGCACTGGAATTTGACTCAGATTGCGCAATGCTGCATTGGGGGGCGGCCTATGCGGCAGGGCCGTTTTACAACATGCCCTGGTGTGATTTCAGCGAGTCCGAAGCAGTTGACTGCACTGCGTTTTGTCGGAGCCATATTGATCAGGCGCTGGCGTTGTCGGGTAGCGCTACGCCACTTGAAAAGGCGCTGATCAGTGCACTCGCCGGGCGAGTTCAAAAACCGCACACTGTCAGTAAATCGGAATATGACAGCTGGGATGATGCTTACGCAGAGGCGATGCGAAAGGTTTACTCTGACTTTCCCGAAAACCAGGACATCATGGCTCTGTTCATTGAGGCAATGATGACCCGTACACCATGGCGGCTGTGGGACGTCAAAACAGGGCTGCCAACAGTAGGTGCCGATACGCTTGAGGCAATCGCGGTCTGTGAAAAGGCCATTGCCTTGGCCGATGAGAGCGGCGAACAACAACACCCGGCGATCTTACATCTACATATACACCTGCTTGAGATGTCTCCCACGCCAGAGCGGGCAATGGATTCAGCCGATCGCCTTGGCGGTCTATGCCCCGATGCAGGTCATATCCATCATATGCCCGGGCATATCTATGTTCTGTGTGGCGAATATGAAAAAGCCAGGATCGCGAGCGAAGAGGCCATCCGCGTGAACCGAAAATACCTCGCCTACGCTGGGCCTTACAACTATTACACCACGGCACGGTGCCATGACCTGCATCTGATGATGTATACCTGCATGCTTCTGGGGCAGTTCGAGCCTGCAATGGCCGCCGCGCAAGAGATTTGCGACAACCTGCCCCCTGATGTGATTAACCTGAAAGACAAGCCGTTTATCGCAAGCACGATGGAGGGCTACTACGCCATGAAAATGCATGTGCTTGTGCGTTTTGGAAAATGGCGTGAAATCATTGATACCCCAATGCCCCAAGACCCAAAGCTTTATTGCGTCTCGACCTGCATGCATCACTACGCCAAAGGGATTGCCTATGCAGCAATGAAAGAATTCACAAAAGCCGAACATCACCAGCGCCAGTTTTACGACTCTCTTGGACAGGTACACCCGGGCCGAAAATTCTTCAATAACCCGGCAACCAAAACACTGGGTGTTGGCGAAAAGATGCTGCTCGGAGAATTGGAGTACCACAAAGGCAATCACGAAATCGCTTATGCGCATTTGCGTGAAAGTGTGCAGCGTTGCGACGATCTACACTATTCCGAGCCATGGCCCTGGATGCATCCGCCACGCCATGCTCTGGGAGCGTTGCTGATGGAGCAAGGCCACTACAAAGAAGCGGAAGAAGTCTATCGCGCAGACCTAGGATTAACTGATGCTGTACAACGCTGCGCTCAACACAAAAACAATGTCTGGTCTCTTCACGGTTTGGTTGAATGCCTAAAGCATCGCGGCGAAACCAAAGAACGCACTGATCTTCAGGCACTTTTAACGACCGCGCTTGCAAGAACGGACATCGCTGTCACGTCCTCGTGTTGTTGCCGTAAAACGGTCGTTGATATTGGCCACTGCTGAGCGGCCAACTATTATAAATAGAGGCTTCGGGCCGCTCTACTCGTCTTCCCCGCGCATCAGTTCATCCGCGCGCACCCACTGACGGACGCTATCGGGCGGAGGCATGGGTGCACCGTCGTAATTCATGGCATCCAGCAAGTCGGCAGTGGGTACAGATTGCCCACGGGTTCTGAATAGGCCGCGGGTCGTGGCTCGGGCCGCACGGGTGTCGCCGGTCAGTATGTCGTGGCGAAAATACAGCCACTTATCATCCCAGCCGAGAATACTGCTCTTCAGTGTAATTTTCTCAAAAGCATGCAGCGGTCGCTCAAAGCGCACCATGACGCCACCGGCAATGGGAAACCAGCGCTGGCGCAATACCACACCCACCAGGCCACACTGGGTCATCAGGTCAAAGCGTCCCAGATCCATCAGGGTGAGGTAGCGCCCATTATTCATATGGGCATTGGTGTCCAGATCGTTGGGCCACACCCGCATGACAATTAACGATGGCCGCAGGGCAGGGTTAAGCCGGGTAGTCAGTGCCCGGCCGAACACCCGGCTGGCACGCAAAAAGGGGTACACGCGCTTATCAGCTTGGCAAAGCGCCGGCGAAATACTTAAAAGGCGTCATCTGGAAAGGTCATCATGGTGGCGCCACCCGACATGATGGATGCAAAAAGCGCGCCGCTTTGCGGCAGGATGCGCTCCATAAAAAAGTGCGCAGTGGCGATCTTGGCCTGGTAAAACCCGGTGTCATCATTGTCTTGTTTTTCCAGTGCGACTTTGGCCATCTTTGCCCACAGGAAGGCCAGTGTCACCAGGGCAAAAAGTTTCAGGTATTCGCTGGAGGCAGCGCCTGCCTCATTGGGGTCTTTCAGGCCGGCCTGGGCAATCTGTCCGGTGGCCAGTTGCAGGCGGCCAAAGGCTTTGGCCAGCGGCAGCACAAAGGGCTGCAGTTCGACGTTTGCCGTGTTGCTGGAAATCCAGGCCTGCACCGGATGAAAGAAGCGTCGCAGATAGCGACCCATGTGGGCGGTCAGTTTTCGCCCCACCAGGTCCAATGCCTGGATGCCGTTAGCACCTTCATAGATCATGGCGATGCGTGCGTCACGGGCGTATTGCTCCACGCCGTTATCGTGAATATAGCCATGGCCGCCGTATACCTGTATTGCCATCTGCGCCGTGTCGTGGCCAACTTCTGAGAGATAGGATTTCACCAGCGGGGTGAGCAGTTGCACCAGGTCATCGGCCTGTTTGCGCTGTTCGGCATCTTCGCTGCGATCGCGGATATCGATTTGCCGACCGACCCATACGGCGAGTGCCCGCGCACCTTCGGTAAAAGTGCGCATGGTCAGGAGCATCCGTCGGATGTCGGGGTGTACCAACAAAGGGTCGGCGGCCTGCTCGGGGTAGCGTGCCCCACTAAGCGCACGGCCCTGCTGACGATCACGCGCATACTCGACCGCGGCCTGGTAGGCGCTTTCCCCTAAGCCCAGTCCCTGGATGCCGACACCGAGTCGGGCATCATTCATCATGGTGAACATCGCCCGCATACCCTTGTGCGGTTCACCGATCAGCCAGCCGGTGGCGCTGTCCAGGTTCATCTCGCAGGTGGCCGAAGCCTTGATTCCCATCTTGCTTTCTATCCGTGTGCAGCGAATTGGGTTGCGCTCGCCCGCTTCTCCATCATCGTTTGGGAGAAATTTGGGCACAAGAAATAAACTGATGCCTTTAATACCCTCCGCGGCATCCGGCAGTCGCGCCAGCACCAGGTGAATGATGTTCTCGGCCAGGTCATGCTCCCCGGCCGTGATGAATATCTTGGTGCCACTGATAGCATGCGAGCCGTTTTCGTTGGCGACTGCCTTGGCGCGAATAAGACCCAGGTCGGTGCCGCATTGGGGTTCGGTCAGGCACATGGTGCCCGACCAGATGCCGCTGACCATCTTTGGCAGATAGCAGTCTTTGAGCTCATCGCTGGCAAAAGTATTTATCGCGCGGTAGGCGCCACGCGTCAGGCCGACATAGGTCGCAAACGCCACGTTGGCCGAGCAGGCCATTTCCTCGAGCAGCACGTTGAGTGCTCCGGGCATACCTTGCCCGCCGTACTTCGGGTCACAGGGCAGGCCGATCCAGCCACCCTCGGCATACTGGCGGTAAGCATCGGCAAATCCTGGCGGGGTGGTGACCTTGCCATCTTCGTACTGGCAGCCACTGGTATCGCCGCTGTGGTTTAAAGGGAAAAGTTCGTTCTGCGCCAGTCGGGCGGCTTCTTCCAGAACAGGATCAACAAGGTCAGCGGTGGCATCTTCACAGCCGGGCAGAGCGGTGATCTCGGTCGGGTCGAAAAGCTCGTTATAAACGAACTGCATATCGCGTAGTGGTGCGGTGTAGCTGGGCATGGTTTTCTCTTTATCGGATTCAGTTACGCAAAGGCTTACCGGTCTCGAGCATATGCTCGATACGGTCCAGGGTCTGCGGCGTGCGCAGCAGGCTGACAATCGCGTTGCGTTCCAGGGTGAACAGCTTGTCCTCGCTAAGGGTCTCGGTGGGGTCCACCTTACCGCCGGCCAGCACGTGGGCCAGTTTCTTACCTACGGTGACATCATGGTCGGTGGCTTTGCCGGCACGATGAAAGTCATTCAAAGCCAGTGTCATGGCCGCTTCGCCCGAGGGTCCCGGCAGGGTGAGTTCGCGCGGTTCGGGTGGCGCATAGTCCTGCGCCATGACGAGCGCACGTTCCTTGGCATTTGCCAGCAGGCGGTCGCGGTTCATGACGATGTTGTCGCTCGGCCTTAGGTACAGTAAGGCCCGCGATTCCTCCGCCGATTTGCCAACTGTCGCTGTGGCTACAGTTTCGAACACTTTGCTTACGGCTGGCATCGGGCCCTTAGGGTGTCTTGGGTTTTCACTCCAGCGCAGCAGCATCTCCTTGCAGCCACCCCACGCCGGCACCAGCCCTACACCCACTTCGACCAGGCCCATGTAGGTCTCGGCGTGGGCTTCTAGTGCATCGCAGTGCAGTAAGACCTCGCAGCCACCACCAAGGGCCATACCTGACGGGGCGCCGACCACCGGAAAGGGTGCGAACTTGAGTGCCTTGTACACATCTTGGCCCTGCTTTACGGACTCGGTGATCTTTGGCCAGGCTGCGATATTGGCAGCAAAAAGACCTACACCGACATTGGCGCCCACCGAGAAATTCGTCCCTTCGTTGTGAATCACCAAAGCCCGGTAACCCTGTGCCGGGATAATCTTGAGTGCCTTGGAGGCTACCGCCATGATGCCCTCGTCAATGGCATTCATTTTGGAGTGAAATTCCAGGCACAACACCTTGTCGCCGATATCCCACAGACTGGCCGAACGGTTGCCATCGATGCGCTCCCCGGCTCTCTTGATGTCTGCCAGCAGCAACACGCCATCAGCGCGGCCCACATTGTGGTAGCTACCATCGGTGCCAAAATACTGCAGTTTGCCGTTTTCTATTTGGTAAAAACTGCCTTCACCCACCTGTTGCAGCAATGGCGGTACCGTCATGCCCTGTTCCGCCAGTTTTTTTGCAAACCATTGTGGGCCGAGTTTGTCGATCAGCTCGAATGGGCCCCATTTCCAGGCGTAACCATTTTTCATGGCTTCGTCGACCGCGTGAATGTGGTCCGCGATCTGCGGTACCAGCGCGGCGGCATAACTTAAGGTGTGCGAAAGCACCCGCCAGGCGTACTGGCCGCCACGGTCAGGGTGTTCCACCAGGGCACGCAGTCCCTTGCGCCCGGCTTCGACGCTGGCGAGCGCGGATTTGTTGGCTGGGTGATATTCACCGGTCTTAAGGTCCAACGCTTCTTTCACCTTTTTGCCGCCGGTACGGTTGAGGCGATAAAAGCCGCCTTTACCTTTGCGTCCCGTAGAGCCTTGCGCAATCATCTTTTCGATAAAGGCGCTGGGCCGGTGGATGTCACGGTACATGTCCTCGGCTGGCAGTGTTGCCAGCATCGAACTTTCCACGTGTGGCTGCAGATCTATGCCGACGAGATCCAGCAGGCCGAATATTCCGGTCTTGGGAATGCCCATGGGCTTGCCGATTATCGAGTCGGCTTCTTCGACAGTGAGGTCGTCCTCAAAAGCAAAGCGCACGGCAACCCCCATCCACAGGATGCCGATCCGGTTGGCAATAAAACCCGGAGTATCCTTGCAGTCCACCACCGATTTACCCAGCATGCGGTCACCAAAATCCCGCAGGGTGGAGATCACCCCGGCATGGGTATCGGGCCCCGCGACCAACTCCAGTAGCCGCATGTAGCGTGGCGGATTAAAGAAGTGGGTCACGGCAAAATGCTGGCGAAAATCCTCGCCCATGCCGTCGACAAGATGGGCGAGCGGAATGGTCGAGGTGTTGGAGGTGACGATCGCGCTGGCCTTGCGATGTTGGTCGATCTTGCGGTACAGCGCTTGCTTGATTTCAAGGTTTTCAATAACGACCTCGATCACAAGATCGCACTCGCCAAGCCACTGTAGGTGATCCTCAACATTGCCAGGTCGGATACGTTTGGCATTGCGTTGGTGCATCAACGGCGCCGGGTTGGTTTTCAGCATTCGCTGGATAGCGCCTTTTGCGATCGCGTCCCGGTCCGACCCTTCCTTGGGGAGGATATCGAGCAGGATTACGTCCATCCCGGCGTTGGCCGCCTGGGCGGCAATGCCCGAACCCATGACACCTGAGCCGATAACAGCTACTTTTTCTATAGATGACATTCAGGCAGCCTCAAGTACGGTGGCAATACCCTGGCCCCCACCGATACATTGGGTCGACAGGGCATAGCGACCTCCCTCGCGTTGCAGGACCTGGGCCGCTTTGCCCGTGATCCGTGCGCCAGTTGCGCCCAGCGGGTGGCCAATGGCGATCGCGCCACCATCCATGTTTACCTTGGTCGAATCCAACTCCAGGTCGCGTATCGAGGCTATAGACTGAGTCGCGAAAGCTTCGTTGATCTCGATCACATCCAGGTCTGTGGCGCTGATACCGGCACGTGCCAGCGCTTTACGTGAGGAGAATATCGGGCCCAGCCCCATGGTCTCGGGCTTGCAACCAGAGACTGCAAAACTGACGATGCGGGCCATTGGCTCAAGACCGTTCGCCTTGGCGTAATCGGACGAGCAGACCAGCGTCGCCGCCGCGCCATCGGTCAGTGGTGATGCGGTGCCGGCGGTTACGCTACCGTTCTCATCGAAGGCCAGCTTCAGGCCGGCCAACCCTTCAAGGTCAGTAGTCGGACGCAGACAGCCATCAGCATCAATGGTGCTGCCATTAACCTCAACCGGCACTATCTCGTCAGCCAGCCGACCTTGTGACTGTGC
>JABINT010000061.1 GCA_018698075.1 Acidiferrobacteraceae bacterium | reverse complement strand
GGCTGGGGTCGATGCGGTAGGCTTGATCTTTTTTCCGCCGAGTCGACGTGCCGTGAGCATGAATGATGCGGTAGCAGTTGGCCGCGAGATTCCCGCGCTGGTCGACCTGGTCGGGGTATTTGTCGATCCTGCGCCGGGGCAGGTGGAGGCGGTGCTGGATCAAGTGCCAGTGACCGTGCTTCAATTTCATGGTAATGAAACAGCATTGGTCTGCGAGCAATTCAAGTTGCCCTATATAAAGGCGGTCCGGATGAAACCGGAAATCGACCCTCTCCAAACGGATCAACTGCATCCGAATGCAGGCGCCTTATTGCTCGACACCTACTGTCAACAAGAAGTCGGAGGAACCGGTGCTTCCTTCGACTGGACGCAGGCTCGAATCAAAACCCAGGCGCCCATTATCCTGGCTGGCGGCCTTTGCACCGATAATGTCCCCGAGGCCCTGACCCAATCAGACGCCTGGGGGGTAGATGTCAGCACTGGTGTGGAGGTTATGCCGGGCCTTAAAGATGCTGAAAAAATAAAGATGTTTTGCCGAACCGTCAGGGAGTTTGACGGGCAAAGGCGGACCTCCTAGACCGATGAGTTGGTTTGATCGACTGATTCCGCCGAAGATCAAAGGTGTTGGGGCGGCCGCACGCCGAGGTGTGCCGCAAGGCCTGTGGCGAAAATGCGACCAATGCAATGCAGTCCTATATGGCGCTGATCTGGATCGGAGTCTTCAAGTTTGCCCAAAATGCGGGCACCATATGCGCTTGTCCGCAAGGGCCAGGCTACAGGGGTTTTTTGATGATTCCAGTTTTGAAGAGATTGGATCCAAAGTTCGCTCGGTAGATGTTTTACGTTTCCGGGATAGTAAGCGCTATCGGGATCGTCTGACTGAAGCACAAAAGCGCAGCGAGGAAACTGAAGCGCTTGTGGCGGGTAGCGGCCTAATGAGCGGGATACCGGTAACGGCGGTGGCCTTTGAGTTTAGCTTTCTCGGGGGCTCGATGGGGTCGGCAGTGGGCGAGAAGTTCGTTCGTGCAGTAGATGAAGCGTTGGATAAGCAATCACCGTTTGTCTGTTTTAGCGCAAGTGGCGGCGCGCGGATGCAAGAAGGATTGTTTTCCTTAATGCAAATGGCGAAAACGGCTGCATCGCTCAATCGATTGCGAGAGGCGTCCATTCCTTATATCTCGGTACTTACTGATCCGACAATGGGCGGGGTCTCCGCCAGTCTGGCAATGCTTGGCGACCTGATACTGGCGGAACCTCATGCACTCATTGGTTTTGCCGGTCCCCGGGTAATCGAGCAGACTGTTCGCGAGACTTTACCGGAAGGTTTCCAGCAATCCGAGTTTTTGCTCGAGCATGGAGCGCTTGACATGGTTGTGGAGCGCCCGGAGCTACGAGCGGTTATCAGCCAGGCACTGGAGACGATGGGTTTTGGCCCAGTCGTAGTTCCCCAGGCAGAACTCGTTTTTCCGAACGATCATTCCCCTGCCTAAACGCTCCAGGAGCCGGTCGACTTCGGTGGCTAGTCATGGGTCTGGGGCTGGACGCCCTTTAGCTCAGTGGCTGGACTATATCGAGTCGATTCATCGGCGCAGTATTGACCTTACACTTGATCGGACTCGGCGCGTGTTGCATCGACTGCAGCCACGTCTACCCCCAATAGTAGTCACGATCGCCGGCACGAACGGTAAGGGCACAACCGCAGAAATGCTTAACGCGGTCTACTGTGAGGCCGGGTATCGGGTTGGGTGCTACACCTCACCTCACCTGGTCAGTTACTGTGAACGGGTAAAAATTGATGGCAAGCCGGTGCCGGAAGAAGTCTTGTGCGCCGCATTTGAGCGTGTCGAGCAGGCCAGATCTAGAGTTCCACTGACTTACTTTGAATTTGGCACGATCGCAGCTCTGGATCTTTTAGGTCATGCGGACGTTGAAGTTGGCATTCTTGAGGTTGGATTGGGAGGGCGACTCGACGCCGTTAATGCGATTAACCCGGATCTTTGTGTAGTGACCTCGATAGATCTCGACCACAAGGGCTGGCTCGGATCTACCCGGGATGCGATTGGTCGTGAAAAAGCAGGAATCTTGCGCTATGGCGGTAAAGTGGTTGTGTCAGATCCTAAGCCCCCTCAGTCTGTCCGAAGCGCATTGGAAGCCTTGCGTTGTGACGCGAGGATACTAAATGAGGATTTCTGGATTGAATGGGAAGACGAGAACGTATGGCATTGGCGTCCTGATTCCGATAAATGGCCTGGCGTGGAATCACAATGGAGTGGGAAGGGTTCACAGGCAACTGGTGGCAGGATGAATAATCTCGCCGGTACCCTGGCGGCTGTCCAGCAATTACAAAGTCGGTTACCGGTTACGTCACACCACGTCGGTGTGCTTAGCGGCTTGCAAGTACCCGGTCGCCAGGAATTAATCGAAGGTGATGTAACCCGGTTGTTTGATGTTGCGCATAATCATCGCGCGGTCGCTGACCTTGCTGGGATGCTCCGTCGGGCTCGGCCACGCGGCAAGACGCGCGCTGTTTTTTCCCTGCTCAAAGATAAGGATCTCTTTAGTATTGTTGAAGAGATAAAGGGTCAGGTGGATTGTTGGTATTTGGCCGAGGTGGAGAGCGAGCGAGGGATGAGCCTAGCGGAACTCCGAGCTGGCTTGCAAGGTATGAATATTGCAGACCTGGATAAGTGTCACGGCCCTACGGACGCATACACCCAGGCACTCCTCGATTCAGCCCCAGGTGACTGGGTAGTGGTGTTTGGTTCGTTTTACCTAGTGGGTGCTATACTGGGATCGATTTCTGAAAGGACCGTTGCGTAAATGGCTGCGTCACCGGATCTTCCGCTCAACTTGAAGCACCGTCTGATTGGCGCACTGATTCTGGTGGGTGGACTGGTCATCATACTTCCTCTGCTGTTAACCGGGTCCGAGTATTTTCCTGAAAATGTCGCGCCTAGCAGTGACACGTTGTTGCAACCCAGCAGTGAATTTATCTCCAAGATTGATCCGGTAACCGAGTCAACCAGCCTCTTAAAAACAGGCGAGCCGTCAAACGAAAGTCTCGCAACCGATAGCCAGAAAGAACATCAACCCGAGCGCGAGGTTGATTTACCTGAGCCACTGGCCAAATTGACCAGCGGATGGGTTGTACGGGTTGGTGTGTTTGGGGAGTCGGCCAATGCAAACAAGCGCCGGTCCGCCTTAGAGGCAAACGATATGATCCCTCAAAGCGAGGAGATTGAATTAAATGGGAGACGGGCAGTCCGGCTGTATCTTGGGCCTTTTTCTACCGAAAGTGAGGCTGAACGCGAAAGTGCTAAAGCGGTGCTCGTTACCGGGGAGCAGGCTTTTGTTGTGAGATCTCCATGAGTCATGCGTTAGCGCTTGAAATCCTCCTAACCACTGACGTTAATGTCTGAGTTAAACGGGTTTTCGCCGCCGGGGCTATTGGACCTCGTGTTGGTAGGCGCAACCTGCCTGTCTCTTGGAATTGGCCTATTCCGGGGGTTGATTCGCGAAATTCTATCCCTGGTGTCGTGGGTTTTGGCGCTGTGGCTCGCCTATTTATATAGCGATCTTGTGGCGGCTTGGCTCGAGACCTGGCTAAAAAACTCCCAGTTGGCGAATATCATCGGGGCGGTCACCGTTTTTATCGGGGTCCTGCTGGCGTTGTCGGTCGCCGGAAGTCTGATCAGTCGTGTGTTTCGGGCCACAGGACTAACTGGCATGGATAGGCTGTTGGGAGCGGTATTTGGAACGCTGCGTGCCTTAATATTGATCATCGCTCTTCTCCTGCTGGCCCGACTCACCCCAGCTTCGGCCCAGGCTTGGTACAATGAGTCCGTGCTGGTACCGTATCTCGAACCGGCCGTTGACTGGCTTTCAACCAAAGTGGGTCACTCGCTTGATGGTTCAGGAGTTACGCCCGGGTAGATGATCCTTTCGATCCTTGGTAATTCCACTAAATAACTATTAGTCAAAGGAAGAAACGAACAAACTATGTGCGGCATTGTCGGGATTGTCTCTCACCAGCGGGTCAACCAGCTCATTTACGATGCGCTGACCGTCGTGCAGCACCGGGGCCAAGACGCCGCCGGCATAATGACTTGTGACGGCCGTCGAGTGTTTCTGAGAAAAGACAGCGGTTTGGTGCGCGACGTGTTCCAGGAACGGCATATGGTGCAGCTTGAAGGTAATATCGGTTTAGGGCATGTTCGTTACCCCACCGCTGGAAGCGACAATCGTTCCGAAGCCCAGCCTTTCTACGTTAACTCCCCGTTTGGTATCGCCCTGGGACATAACGGGAACCTGGTAAATGCTCGCGAACTCAGCCATGAATTATTTCGCGACGACCTACGCCAGTTGAACACGAGCTCAGACTCTGAGGTTTTGCTTAACGTTTTTGCTCACGAGCTAAAAGAGGCTGTTGGCCCAAGCCGTACGAGGCTTGAAAGCGATGATATTTTTCGTGCGGTCACGCGGCTGTATGAGCGTTGCCGTGGTGCGTATGCGGTGGTAGCGATGATTGTTGGATACGGCTTGGTCGCCTTCCGTGATCCTTATGGCATTCGCCCGCTGATTATCGGCAATCGGGAGCAGGGTGCAGGCCGATCTGTCATGGTCGCGTCCGAAAGTGTTGCTTTGGATGTATTGGGGTACGACCACGTGGGCGATGTCGCGCCTGGTGAGGCAGTGTTCGTCCGTACTGACGGTACGGTCGAGCGAAAAATATGTGCGCCCAGCCCACAACTTGCACCGTGCCTTTTTGAATATGTGTATCTTGCTCGCCCGGACTCAATTATCGATAAGGTAGCCGTGTACAAGAGTCGGCTTCGCATGGGCGAGAAACTCGCGGAGCAACTTCGGCGCTCGTGGCCAGATCACGATATCGATGTTGTGATCCCCATCCCGGATACCAGTCGTACTTCTGCGCTTCAGCTCGCCAACTCGCTGAGTCTTAAATATCGCGAAGGATTCATTAAGAATCGTTACATAGGTCGAACCTTTATTATGCCGGGTCAGGCAGAAAGGAAAAAATCAGTACGCCAGAAACTAAACGCAATTGACCTCGAATTCCGGGGGAAAAACGTGCTACTGGTCGATGATTCTATTGTTCGTGGCACAACCTCCCAGCAGATCATTCAGATGGCCCGTGATGCGGGGGCTGCGAAGGTCTACTTTGCTTCAGCCGCTCCACCGGTGCGTTACGCCAATGTTTATGGTATTGACATGCCTGCGCCGGACGAACTGGTGGCCAGCGGACGTTCAGAGGAAGAAATCAGGGTTTTCATTGGGGCAGATAGATTGATTTACCAAAGGCTGGACGACCTGGTCGCAACGATTAAAGAGGGCAATCCCGACATTCAGCAGGTTGACGCCTCTTGTTTCGACGGTAAATACGTCACCGGAGATGTGACTCACGAATTTCTTCGCGGTGTGGCCGACGAGCGGGGCGATGCTTCTCGTGCGCCGGACTCTGGGGCGCTTGATGTTGCCGAGATCAGCGTCTACCACTAAATCACGAGGCGATCGCTTTTGCCGGCGTGCACAAGTTCAAGCGTGTGTTGATCAAGTCGAATAAAACTTGGGGCCTGACCCCAGTCCCCTAAAACCACGCGGTGCGCGCTCACAGACCCGGGTAACGATAACTGGTGAACCGCAGGTCGATGAGTATGGCCGTGAATCAGTAATTCAACCCCATGCAAACGCATAACATCATCAACAGCCCTCTGGGTAACATCCATGATGGCCGAAGCCTTCAAGGTTTTTCCTGATTCACTGCGGTAACGTACGGCCTTGGCCATCTCATCGCGGATGCTTAGCGGTCGGGAAAGAAAATCATCCTGCCAGGCTTGGTCCCGCACCATTTTTCGAAAGGCCTGATGACTACGATCATCTGTGCATAGGTTATCCCCGTGCATTAACAGTATTGGCCGGTCATCAAGCTGCAGCAGATGCTCATCATCAAGCAGCGTGATTCCGCAGCGTTCGGCAAAATCCTTGCCGATAAGAAAGTCACGATTGCCTCTCATGAAACTCGTGCTAATGTCTTGATCAGCAAGTTCGGTCAGGGCCTGCTCTACCTGATTTTGCTCCAGATATTCACAAGCGTCATCGCCCAGCCAATACTCAAAGAGGTCTCCAAGAATAAAAAGTGAATCGCCAGGGTTGAGTTGCTTGAGATAGGCGCGAAATCGCACCAACAGGGCATTGTCGGCAGGCGTTAAGTGTAAATCAGAAATAAGATGAATCAAGGCGAGCCTTCTCAGTGGGTCTGGGCCCGCTTTTTACAAATAGGCGGATTACCCGGTTGGCGGCCCGGAGTGTTTTGGTTAACATTCGCCCCCCGTTCCCCTTTAAGATTCTCGTTATGCCGTTGCGTATTTATAACAGTCTAACCCGAACCAAAGAAATCTTTACCCCGTTGAACCCAGGGGTAGTGCGCATGTATGTCTGCGGTATGACGGTCTATGATTATTGCCACTTGGGTCACGCGAGGGTTTTGGTTATTTTTGATATGGTGGTTCGGGTTCTGAGGGCCAAAGGATTTGAGGTCCGCTATGTACGCAATATAACTGATATCGATGACAAGATTATCGTCCGGGCGGCAGAGTTGAACGAACCTTTCGATGTGGTGACAGAACGGTTTATCACAGCGATGCACGAGGACGAAGATCTGTTGAATGTTATCCGTCCAGACCAAGAACCCCGTGCCACTGGATATATTGCTGAGATCGTGAATATGATTCAAACCCTTGAAGAAAAGGGTTTTGCCTACGCGGCAAAAAATGGCGATGTGTATTTCCGTGTGCGTGGATTCGATGGGTATGGCGCTTTGTCAGGTCGCTCGCTCGATGCTCTGATGGTAGGAGCCCGGGTAGCAAAAGACGAGGCAAAAGATGATCCGCTTGACTTTGTCCTGTGGAAAGCAGGCAAGCCTGGAGAGCCGAGCTGGCAATCGCCCTGGGGGGCTGGTCGTCCGGGCTGGCACATTGAGTGTTCGGCGATGTCAACGCGCTGCCTTGGTGACAGCTTCGATATCCATGGTGGCGGGATGGATTTGCGTTTTCCGCATCATGAGAATGAAATCGCCCAAAGCGAAGGGGCAACCGGTCGCAAGTTCGTAAACACATGGATGCATAATGGTTACGTTCAAATTGACCAAGAAAAAATGTCCAAGTCAACGGGCAACTTTTTTACGATCCGCGAGATCCTTGCTCAGGATACGGACGCCTCCCGCGCTGGAGAGGTGATACGTTTTATGATCCTGCTAAGCCATTATCGCAGCTCTTTGAATTTTTCAGAGCAAGGCCTGATGCAGGCGCGTGCTGGTCTGGAGCGACTGTATCTTGTGCTTCATAAGGGTAGGGGGTTGAATGGCGGGTGTGACGAAGAGTGCTCGGATCGTTACCGCGTGCGGTTTGATGAGGCGCTTGAAGACGATTTCAATACTGCTGCTGCAATCGCTGTCCTTTTTGATGCCGCAAGGGAGATCAACCGGGACTTGGATGCCAATAATAGGGGCATTGCCGGGGCGAGAATCAGACAATTACGCAAACTTGCTGGTTCGCTGGGATTACTTTATCAGGAGCCTGCCCGGTTTCTCGGGTTGTCGGGCCACTCGGGCGAAAGCGAGGAGGATATTGACCTTAGAGTTGGCGCTCTGATTGAGCAACGCGCCCAGGCTCGGCGCGATGGCAACTACACGAAGGCAGACACAATCCGCTTGCAGTTGGAAAATCAGGGCATTGTCCTTGAGGATCTTGAGGACGGAACGACAATATGGCGCCGGCATTGAATTTACAGCATGCTACCGAACTGTTTATAATTTAAGTTGTTGGTTCGTTTCTGATTTCTATCGGCCACTAGGCAACTCCCACTCTTCTACCGAGGTTCATATATGGAACTGACCGGCGCTCAGATCGTCGTTCAAAGCCTGAAAGATGAAGGCGTCGATACTGTTTTCGGTTATCCCGGAGGCGCGGCACTGCACATCTATGATGCCTTTTATGCCCAAAAGGAGGTAAGGCATATTCTGGTTCGCCACGAGCAGGGAGCAACCCACGCTGCTGACGGATACGCCCGTGCTACCGGAAAACCTGGCGTCGTGTTGGTCACGTCAGGCCCTGGCGTCACGAATACGATAACCGGTATTGCTACCGCCTATATGGATTCGATCCCGATGGTCATCCTGACCGCCCAGGTGCCGACGAGTCTGATCGGGGATGACGCCTTTCAGGAGGTCGATACTTTCGGGATCACCCGACCGTGTGTGAAGCATAATTATCTCGTTCGCGACGTCAAGGATCTCGCAACAACGATCAAAAAAGCGTTTTTCATTGCGAATTCAGGCCGGCCCGGTCCGGTAGTTGTTGATATCCCTAAGGACGTCACAGCGAATAAGACTGAGTATCTTTATCCGAAAACCGTGCAGATCCGCTCTTATGCCCCGGTCAAAAAAGGGCATTCCAAGCAGATTTCGCGCGCAGCTAAGCTACTGCTTTTGGCCAAACGTCCGGTGATCTACTCTGGGGGCGGTATCATTCTTTCCGGTGCGTCAGGCGAGCTTACAGCCCTGGTCGACCTACTGGGGTACCCATGCACAAATACGTTGATGGGGCTGGGCGGACTGGCGTCGGATCATCCTCAGTTTTTGGGCATGCTTGGCATGCACGGAACCTACGAAGCAAACATGGCGATGTACGAGTGCGATGTAATGCTTGCGGTAGGCGCCCGTTTCGATGATCGAGTGACCGGAGACCTTAAGAAGTTTTCTCCGCACGCCAGAATTATCCACATTGATATCGACCCAGCATCGATTGGCAAGAACGTCCGGGTAGAAATTCCTATCGTGGGCGATGCCTCGGTAGTGCTGGAACAACTTGTGAGCGCGATCCGAGGGAGCGCGGATCAGCCGGATGCCGAGAGTCTTGGCAAATGGTGGGAACAGATCAAACAGTGGCAAAGCCGCGACTCACTCGGGTTTGAAATGAGCACAGAGGTGATCAAACCTCAGTTCGTAGTCCAGAAATTGCACGAAATAACAGGTGGCGATGCGTTTGTTACCTCGGACGTGGGCCAGCATCAGATGTGGGCCGCCCAGTACTATGGTTTTAGCAACCCGCGTCGCTGGATCAATTCCGGTGGACTTGGGACTATGGGCTTTGGATTGCCTGCTGCCATTGGCGTCCAATTGGCCCATCCTGAGGCCACAGTAGCTTGCGTAACCGGTGAGGCCAGCATCATGATGTGCATCCAGGAGTTATCAACCTGCAAGCAGTATGATCTGCCACTTAAAATCGTTAATTTGAACAATCGATACATGGGCATGGTTCGGCAATGGCAGGAGTTTTTCTACGATCGGCGCTACTCACATTCATATATGGACTCGTTGCCAGATTTTGTTGAGCTTGCTGCCAGTTTTGGACACGTCGGTGTCAAAATCGAGGATCCAGCAGATGTTGAGGACGCTCTGCGTGAAGCCATCGCTACCACGGATAAACTGGTCTTTCTCGACTTCATAACGGACCAGACCGAAAACGTATATCCAATGATTGCTGCCGGTGCCGGGCATAACCAAATGGTATTAAAGCCGAGCGCGGACGGTTCGAAACCCCCCGAGCGGGAGCTGGCCTGACAGATGAGGCGAATCCTCTCTTTACTGGTAGAAAACGAGCCTGGGGCCTTATCCAGGGTCGCTGGTCTCTTCTCGGCGCGAGGTTATAACATCGAGTCGCTTACGGTTGCCCCAACTGAGGACGAGTCCCTCTCTCGAATGACTATTGTCACCCGGGGTTCTGACGAGGTGATTGAGCAGATTACCAAGCAACTTAATAAATTAATTGATGTGGTTCGCTTACTCGATCTTACTGAGGGGCGACATATTGAGCGCGAACTGTTGCTACTGAAGGTTCGTGCCCAAGGTGCAGACCGCGAGGAAATCAAAAGACTAGTGGATATATTCCGGGGCCGTATTATCGACGTCGATGAGGAAACCTACACTATTGAACTCACCGGCCCGGGTGATAAGCTGAATGCGTTTATAGCTGCCTTGCCTTCAGCGGAAGTTTACGAAGTAGTCCGTAGTGGGGTGTCCGGGATTGCTAGAGGTGATCGAGCCTTGCGTCTGTAGGGCCACGGATTCATTAATTTATGAACGTCAGCGTATAAAGAGGAAGCGCCAAAATGAAAGTTTTTTATGACAACGATGCCGATCTGAAGATTATTACCGGCAAAACCGTCGCCGTGATCGGGTATGGCTCCCAAGGACATGCTCACGCCAACAATCTTCGCGACAGCGGGGTTGATGTGATCGTAGGTCTGCGCGAGGACTCAGGTTCCCGGAGTAAGGCAGAGAAAGCTGGCTTGAAAGTCACTTCGGTCCATGAGGCGGTTGCATCGGCCGATATAGTGATGATGCTGGTACCGGACGAACTGGCCGCAGATTTATATACGGAGTCCGTTGCTCCCAATCTTAAGGCCGGTGCCGCTCTGGCCTTCGCCCATGGGTTTAATGTGCATTTTGGTTTTATTGAACCCAGCCCTGAAATTGACGTAATTATGATTGCACCCAAAGGCCCTGGGCACCTGGTTCGATCAACCTACACGGAAGGGGGCGGTGTGCCCTGTCTGATCGCGGTAGAGCAGGATCCGAGCGGCACAGCCCGCGAAACAGCACTGTCCTACGCCAGTGCCATTGGCGGTGGGCGTGCCGGGGTTATCCAAACGACGTATAAAGAAGAGACCGAGACTGATCTATTTGGGGAGCAGACGGTCTTGTGTGGCGGCTTAACATCGTTGATCCAAGCTGGATTTGAAACCTTGGTCGAGGCCGGATACGCACCTGAGATGGCCTATTTTGAATGCTTGCATGAGACCAAATTGATCGTCGATCTCATCTACGAAGGCGGGATTGCAAATATGCGCTACTCCATCTCCAATACCGCAGAATATGGTGACGTCACTCGAGGGCCTCGCGTTATCACTTCAGAAGTTAAGGCCGAAATGAAAATCATCCTTGACGAAATACAGTCCGGCAAATTTGCCCGTGAGTGGATGGCAGAGAGCCGCTCTGGCAGCAAGCGATTTAACGGGCTGCGAGAGCAAGGTCAAACTCATCAGATAGAGGCGGTCGGTGCGAACCTGCGCGGCATGATGCCGTGGATTCAAAAAGGTAAGCTGGTTGACAAGGAGCGCAACTGAGTTACGCAACTTGGGGCACTAACAGTTGCTGTCGCCTCGAGGTGGGTTAGGCCGTGATTGCCCGAGAGGGCTGGACCCGAATTGCGATTGCTCTGGGAGTCGCGGCGGTAATACATGCGCTGGCCGGGCCTTGGTGGGCACTTCCCTGGTGGCTTGTCTGCGCGCTGGTTATTCAGTTTTTCCGAGATCCCAAACGCATCATCCCCATGCAATCCGGGATAGTTGTTGCCCCTGCCCATGGCCGGGTGGTAAGCATTGGGCCGGGCCAAGATCCGTTCAGCGGTACCGAGGCAATACAAATCAGCATCTTCATGAATATATTCTCTGTTCACTCAAACCGGATTCCGGTGAGCGGCGATATAACTCAACGCCAGTATCATCCCGGGCGGTTCTTTAACGCCGAGTTGGATAAGGCCTCCCAGGAAAACGAACGCTGCGCGATCAGTATCCACACGGATAATGGTTTTGATGTCAGTTGTGTTCAGATTGCCGGCTTGGTTGCACGGCGGATACTGACTTACGTGAAAGTTGGCGATCGAGTTCAACATGGCCAACGATTTGGATTTATCAGGTTTGGCTCGCGAGTCGACCTGTACCTGCCCCCGCAAAGCCGTGTGGTAGCCAGTCTCGGTAAATGGGTCTTGTCGGGCAGTGATATCATTGCCTACCTACCTGTGCTAGAGAAGCCATGAGTAATTTTCGAAAGGTCACGTCCCTTGAATCGACAGATAAACCCCCAAAGGGGATTTATATACTGCCGAATCTTTTTACCACAGCGAGCCTATTAGCGGCCTTTTACGCCATTATTCAATCAACGGTTGGCAACTTTGAGAATGCAGCGATTGCAGTGATTATCGCTGCAGTGCTTGACTCGTTGGATGGCCGTGTCGCACGGATGACCAATACCGTAAGTGATTTCGGCAAAGAGTATGACTCGCTGGTAGATCTGGTCGCTTTTGGATTGGCTCCGGCCTTGATCCTTTTTGAGTGGGGACTGAAAGACCTTGGAAAAATCGGGTGGTTGACAGCATTTATTTATGTTGCAACTACCGCGCTGAGATTGGCCCGCTTCAACACTCAGGAAATCTCGAGTAAACGGTATTTTCACGGCTTGCCGTGCCCTGCGGCCGCGGTTCTTCTAGCCGCCAGTGTCTGGGTTGCAGATAGTTACCAACTTTCCGGAGGCCTGTACACAACTTCTGGGTTGGCGGCCATGTTTTTGCTTTCCTTGGCTATGGTCAGCAGTTTGCCTTATCGCAGTTTCAAAGATCTGGACCTCAAACACCGGGTCCCATTTATGGCGGTTTTGGGATTGGTACTGGTATTCGTTCTAATCTCGTTTGATCCGCCGCGGGTTCTTTTTTTGGCGTTTAGCTCCTACGCGGTTTCGGGAATCGTGACTTGGGCTCTAAAACATCGCAAGGGCGAAAAAGTTTTTGCACCATCAGACGATGAGCCCGAGGCGGACGATGCGGTCTCAGGATCGACTCGTGACAAGATGTCTAATTAGCATGAGGCAATTGAATTAACGGCTGAGTAGG
>JABINT010000098.1 GCA_018698075.1 Acidiferrobacteraceae bacterium | reverse complement strand
GCTACAGCTTCGTCATCCCATTCGATTCCATTTCCGACAGTCGTCGGTACTTGCACCTTGCCGCCTGAAGCAACTATAGGTTCACGAATTACCGGGCTGGCCCAGTCGACATACTCAAGCCAGTGGGCGTTGTTGGTCGTGGCCATCAGGTGAATGCTGATCTCTGGGAAAAGGTGAGTAGATACGCGAATGCTTTCAGCCTCCGGTAGGGTGACGGCTGCACGCCAGCCAGAGACACCGGCGATTCGCTGTACATCCAGCATATAGAAGTCAGCCGCTTTGGCTTTCAGAGCTTTCTGGAATTCAAGTGGGTTAAGTAGATTCTCACCCGTCTGGATCGGGGTATCCACTGCTGCTGCTATTACGGATGAACTGTGGTAATCATCATATCGAACGGGCTCCTCGATCCAGTACAACCCCTCTCCATCCAGTGCCTGGCAGCGAAGAAGCGCCTCTTTTGGGTCAAGCCCCTGATTGAAGTCGCTCATCAGATCGACCGCGCCACCACAACTGCGCTTAACGGCACGAACCACCGCGAGATCCTCTTTAAAAGTCTCATAACCCAGTCGCAGCTTGACTGCGCTGAAATCACCCTCAGCAAGTAACTCCTGCGCCTGATCCGCGAGTTTCTCTGGATCTCCCTTTTCGAGCCAAAGGCCACAGCTGTTATAAGTCTTCACGTATTCTTTCGGATCACCTAACACCTTAGCTAGCGCAAGGTCTTCAGATTTTGCCCGTATATCCCAAAGTGCCATGTCTAACCCTGCCAGCACTTGGCCGAGGATGCCGTGAATATCCAACAATCGAAGCCGCTGGCGCAGCAGCGGGTCAACCTGCTCTGGGTCAGCGCTCATACCCCGCACCAGTTCTTCGATTGCAGCCACGCAACCCATAGTTGGCTTTAACATCGATTTTAGAAATACAAACAGATAGGCATGGCCCGTCAGCCCGGCATCAGTTTCCACATCAAGAAGAACTAAGGGTAGTTCGCTAATGGCGCCACTGGCTGTCACTGGAGGACGCCTGAAAGGCACGAGAACCGGCGTTGTCTTAATATTAGAAATAACAATGGTCATATCACAATCCTTATTGTGCGTGCTGAATACGTCGACCCATCAGCCACAGGCCCGATGGCTTAAATACTAAAGTTCAGACTAGTCCCACCGCAATCGTTCTTCGCCGCAGTAACGGCGAGATAACTTAGGGTGCGCTACCGCTCAGTTCCCTTGGCGAAATGGGTGGGTTACCAGTAACTCAGAGCGTCGTTATAAAGATTGTGAAGATCCTGCTCACTCACTGGCCGCGGCGCCATTGACAAAAGACGCTGCTGAGTCGCTGCTGCCTGCGCAAGACCCGGCACGTGATCCTGGGTAAAACCCACACCACTGATCCCGTTGGGTATGCCGGTAACCTGCATCATCTTTTGAAGATGGCGCGCCAGTAACTCGCCACTTTCGGATGCGATAACCCCTTGAGCATCTGCACCCAATAAGCGGGCGCCCTCAAGGTGCCGGTCGGGACAGCCGGTTACGGTAAAACGATAAGCGGCAGGCGCATTGACGATCACCGACATGCCGTGCGGACAAATAGGCTCATCATGAGGGTATCCTTCGGGGAAGAAATCTGACACCCGGCCTGATACCGGGTAGGACATCGCGTGTGGTAAATGACAACCGCCATTGCCAAAAGCCATACCAGACAGAGTCGCCGCGTACATCATGCCGTGGCGTGCCTCATGGTCTGAATCATCGTTTACGGCACGCACCAGATACTCACCGCACTGACGCAGCGCCTCACGACAGGCCATGTCGCTCCAAGGGTTGGCTCCCTGGCTCATTGGTCGAGCTGAGGCATCTACCGGCGACGGGCGTGAGCTGAAAGGCTTGGCAGTAAGCGCCTCTAAGGCATGGCTGATCGCATCAAATCCGGTCGCGGCCATGACGCTGGAAGGCAATGTATCGGTCCAGCGAGGATCGACAATGGCTCGATCGGGCAGCATCGACCGCGAAGCAATCCCGGTCTTACACTCGATTTCCGCCAGGTCGAACACTGCGATGCCGGTGCACTCACTTCCTGTACCGGCTGTTGTCGGACAAGCCAGGTGTGGCTTCAGCTTACCCGGCACTGGCAAACCCTGACCGATTGGCGCATTCACATAATCCATAAAATCGGCCGGGTGGGTGCTGTACAGATTGGCAGCCTTGCAGGTATCCATCACCGAGCCACCTCCGATCGAGATAAAGCCATCGAAATTATCGTCTGTTGCAAACTGAATAGCCTCACGAAATGACTGGTCAGTTGGCTCTACCCGAACGGTGTCATAGACCACAGGATCAAGATCTGCGCCGCGAATAGCGGCCATGGCATCGGAAAAAAGAGATAATTCTGCGACGCGCCTGTCGGTAAAGACCGCCACGCGACTGATCCCTAGTAATCGGGCTTCCTGGCCCACCTCGTCAATAGCACCAGGGCCAAAACGCACTTTGCTGACGTCAACCGAAAAAAGCTGATCGCCTCCGGGGGTTAGCTGGTAATAATGACAGCAGGCCATATTTATCAATAGCTCCGGATAGCGCTCAGGATTCCTGAGATTTGGCTAGCGCTTGTTCGATATCCCAAAGAATATCGTCCAGGGTTTCCAGGCCCACAGACATGCGAACCATGTCCGGACTCACCCCTGCGCTCGCCTGCTCTTCTTCGTTAAGTTGGCGATGCGTCGTTGACGCTGGGTGAATCACTAAGGTCTTGGCATCTCCTACATTCGCCAGGTGGCTTAAAAACTGTGCGCTTTCGATAAACCGGATGCCTGCCGCCTGCCCACCTCGAATACCGAAGGTCAGTACGCCACCAGCGCCTTTGGGTAGGTACTTTTGTGCCAGTTGATGATACGGGTTGTCCGGCAGACCTGCGTACTTGACCCAGGAGACCAGAGGATGATCGTCAAGGAACCGCGCAACCGCCAGGGTATTGGTGCAGTGACGATCCATGCGCAGCGGTAATGTTTCCAGTCCCTGCAGAAAAAGAAACGCGCTGAGCGGGCTCATCGATGGCCCCAAGGTACGCAGGGTTTCCATGCGGGCCTTAGTCACAAAACCGAAATCGCCAAAAGTTTCGTAAAAACGAATGCCGTGATAACCCTTTGAGGGCTCGGTCATGCCAGGAAACTTGCCGTTATCCCACGGGAACTTTCCGGATTCAATAACGGCGCCCCCGATTGAACTGCCGTGGCCGCCGATCCACTTGGTCACCGAGTGCACTACGATATCAGCCCCGTGCTCAAAGGGGCGGCACAGGTACGGGGTGCCAAAGGTATTGTCGATCACCAGCGGCACGCCAGCATCGTGTGCGATCTTGGCGACTGCTGATATGTCGAGCACATTGTTCAGCGGATTACCGATCGTCTCGGCATATACGGCCTTGGTTGCTGGTGTAATGGCCTTTGCAAAGTTCTCGGGGTCATCCGGATCGACAAAATGAGTATTAATACCCATACGCCTGAAAGAGTAATCAAACTGGGAATAGGTGCCGCCATACAAGGTACTGGCAGAGACCAGTTCATCCCCAGATTCCAGCAGAGTCAGCAGCGCAACCATCTGCGCTGCCATGCCTGAGCCGACTACCAATCCTGCCCGGCCACCTTCAAGTGTTGCCAGGCGTTCCTCAAGCATGGCATTGGTCGGATTCATCATTCGCGAGTACACATTGCCGAAGGTCTGCAGGTTGAAAAGGCTCGCTGCGTGATCAGTGCTGTCAAACACGTAGGAGGTAGTCTGGTAGATCGGAGCCGCACGGGCGCCGGTTGCGGCATCCGGTAGTTGGCCGGCATGCAGACACTGAGTTTCGAATCCAAATTCGCGATCAGCCATAGTATGTCCTCAATAAACCAGCCACTTCGGGCGTTTCGCTGAGATAACCCCCGTAGATACACCAAATAGATTCAGACCACCCATCAAGCGGCCGTGTTCAATCTTTACACAATAATCCATCACCACGCCGAGCCCGCCCTGACGGGCAATATCGGCGGCTTCATCGTTGACAATTCCCAATTGCAGCCAGAAGATCTTTGCTCCGATTGCGACAGCGCTGTGCGCCAGTGGTGGCGCCAGTTCGGCGCGCTGAAACACATCCACTATGTCAATATTGATATCGTCTGGAATATCTTCCAACGAGGGGTAGCAACGCTCTCCAAGTATCTCCTTGTAGTTCGGGTTAACCGGAATAATCCGGTACCCATGGTCTTGCATGTACTTCGCTGCAAAATAGCTTGGGCGCCACCAGTTAGCCGATAAACCGACAACCGCAATGACTTGACTCGCGCCTAAGATTCTACGCAGCGTCTCAATATCAGTACTCACTCAACTTCTCCTGTTTTTCGGGCACTCATGTGTCGCAACGGTCAAAAAGAGCTTCACGTTTTTCTGAGATCGGCCTGGATTTGTTCAACAGTTCATAGCTCGAGGTGGCGTTTCCTATCTTCAAGTAGATGAGGCGTCAGAAAAAGTTTAACACCCGAATGCTTTGGCGTTGTATTTACTGCCAAAAGAATGTCCACACCGTGCAACCGTGCCAACACCAAGGGTTAGCGATCCGGCCGGTATCGCCCGGCCAGGGTAGCCACCATCGAATCGAACAGAATTCCCCGGTGCCAGGATATTTTTAATTAAGTGGGCAGGAGTGGGCGATTGTGGGCTTTTGACCACTTTTAATTAAATTTTCTTAATATCCGAAACCTTTAGGCGATACAAACATTTGAATGTTCTCTATTTTCTATCTTGATTTACCTATTTTCTTCACTTTATGGGATATTGCCCATATTGAGTTCGTTTTTTTTTACTTTTTAAAAAACTATTTACAGGATACCAATTATTCACTAATGTTCAACTAATGTTCACTAGACGTGCGCCCAGGGGCCAATGATCAGAACTGTTCCAGCAACAGCCTGACATTTACGAGGGAAAATCAGTGCAGACACAAGACGCATCAGGCCCGCAGGAATCTATCCGCAGACTATTAAGTGAAATCGAAGATTTCTGCCGCTCTAGCGATATGGCGGAAAGCACATTTGGCCGTCAGGCTGTCAACGATGGAAAGCTCTGTCAACGCCTGCGCACCGGCAAAGGCATAACTCTGAACACTGTGCAGAAGATTCAGACTTTTATGCATCGCAACGGCGCAGCGGTAAACCCACTTAACCTGTCCCCTGGTCCACGAGCCTACACCATGGGCTCGACCATCAACGGTGATGCCCAGACTAAGACACAACAACAAGCCAAGGCTGCACAAGCGCAGGCGCAGGCACCTAGTCAGTCCGATTCTTCGAAAAGACGCCCGTTTCGCTTTTACGATAACCGGCAAAAATATCTGGGGTTCGTCAATACCTGCGATGAGAAATGGAAGGTTGCAGAGCGCGCTGCACATGAACTGCTACATGTCCAACCGGTGCCTCCGGCATTACGCCTTTTCGACGCCGGGGTGGGCGATGGATCTGTTCTGAGTTATCTGTTGCGGGCTACTCACCAGAAATTTCCAACAATTCCATTTTTCGTAGTCGGTAAAGAAATCAGCCTCGAAGATGTCAGGCTCTGTCTTGATAATCTTCCGGATCGATTCGCCGAACACCCTGCAAGTGTTATCTGTATCACCAACTTGTTTTACAACGAAGCTCCGTGGCTGATGCCGGGCAACATGGCGGCTGCTGCAGCATTGAACTGGCATGAGATTTCCCTTCAGGGCTCCTCAGCACAGGAATACGGCGAGCAGTTACGTGCCATTGATAAAATTCTGGTAGATGGCTGGGAAGTAAAGGTCAGCGAGAAGACCGGAAATCCACGCTATGTTCGGCCCTCGGTATTGGTAATCTTTCGCGAAGATAACCGCTTTCTTCTGGATTCAGTCATACCACGTCGCGGCCAGGTCTCAGGCGACTACGACTTGATCGTCGCAGCCCAGCCCTGGCGCGCCCGCATGAGCGCTCAGTTCAAGGTTGAAAAGGTCCTCGCACCACTGATTCGCAGTCTGGGGCCTGGTGGCCGCCTGCTGGCTGTGCAATCGGCAGGTCAAGATCCGGGGATGGAGCTGGTCAACTTGATCTGGCCTGACGAGAATCCTTTTCAGGTCAATCGACATGACCTACTTAAAGTACTCAAAGACAAATTGGGCCGTGCAGCTGCCAACTACAACTTTAACGCCGGCTCGGACAACAAATCGATACTGCGCTATGAAATGAAAACCCTGCCTACGGAGATCGCTGAGAGCATTGGCACCTCCACACTATTTGCGGCCTGGAACGCATCAACTTACGTCGCACAAATCGAAGATGACCGGCTTCAACCAGCTGTTGCTTCGGGCGCGTATCTTGAGGCTACACAACAGATTTTGCATAAACACAATGGTCTGTGGTTTAACGATGAAACTTTCGTCGTCTCCCGGCGGCGCAATTCTCTGTCGCACGGACCAGCACAATCTTCTGTTAAGAACAGCATTTCTTCTCCGACCATAAGTGGCAACCCTGGAAGATCCTGATTATGAAAGATAACTACTATTTTGATAACGCGGCTACTACGCTGCCAAAGCCTGAGCCGGTATATCAGTTTATGGATCAATTCTTCCGCAGCCATGGGGTTAACCCGGGCCGGTCGGGACATGAGTTAGCGGTCGAGGCCGAAATGATGATCATCGAGACCCGGCGCCTGCTGGGCGCGTTTTTTGGCTTTGGTGGCGACCCGGCCCGAGTAACCTTTTCACAAAATGCCACAGACTCGATGAACGCCGCCCTTTCAGGCATCTTGAATCCGGGCGACCACATGATTATCACCCGCATGGAGCACAACTGTGTGCTCCGCCCCACCAATCACTTTGAGCGCGATCACGATATTTCGGTGACGCGAATCGGCGCTGATAGCGCTGGTTTCGTCGATCCAGAAGAGATTCGCCGGAGCATCCAGTCCAACACTCGTGTGGTGGTTGTCAATCATGCGTCGAACGTCATGGGCTCCCTTCAGGATGCCGCCGCTATTGGCAAGGTTGTCCGTGAAACTGATGCGGTGTTCATACTGGACACTTGCCAGACCGCTGGTGTCGTTCCGATTGCGATGGATGAATGGGGTATCGATGTACTGGTATACACAGGTCACAAGGGGCTTTTCGGGCCCATGGGTATCGGTGGGATGATTGTTGGCGAGAATATCGAGATTCGCCCGCCGCGTACGGGTGGCACCGGGGTAAATTCGATCTCCCCTTTTCAGCCTGAAGAATACCCCTATCGGATGGAAACCGGCACCCACTGTCTGCCGGGCATTGCCGGCCTAAACGCCGCACAGAAATGGTTTGCCGAGCTGGGTAGATCACACGGGGCCGATAGCTCTGGTTCCCACGGCGAGATCTGTGCTGCTGCACTGGCTCATGTGCATGAAACCGAAACCAGTGCAACCCAGCATCTCATTGATGCCTTCGGTGCGATCGATGCCGTAAAGATCTACGGCCCGGGGGCAGGACAGCCTCGAGTTTCAACCCTGTCGATCAACATTGGTGAACTGCCTGCAGACCAGGTGGGGGCTATGCTCGATGCCGACCACGCAGTTTGTGTCCGACCGGGGCTGCACTGTGCGCCCGATGTGCATGAGTTCTTAGGAACGATCTCGCAAAAGGGAACAGTACGGTTCGCGCCCGGGTACTTTACCGACTCAGAAGACCTGCAACAGGCTGTGGAAGCGGTGCGATCAATCGTAGAAGACTAACGAGCGATAGCTCTGATTATTTTTTACCCGCTTAGACGTCGTATGGCGACAACACTGGGCTGAATCAGAAAAGTTATTGGAATCACGAATCAGGATTACTTAATGAAAGCAGTTGACAGCATTATTGACCTCGTGGGGGGTACCCCCCTGGTACGGTTGAACAACATCGTCGAGCCGGGAATGGCGACCGTGTACGCAAAGATGGAAAACCTGAATCCATCAGGATCTGTAAAGGATCGCATGGCGATCAACATGGTAAAGCGGGCTGAAGAAGCCGGGCTACTCAAACCAGGGGGTACCCTGGTCGAGAGCACCTCGGGCAATACCGGGCTGGGTCTGGCAATGGCAGCCGCCGTTAAGGGCTACCGCTGCGTCTTTACTATTCCTGACAAGATGAGTCAGGAAAAAATTGACATGCTCAAATCCTACGGCGCCGAGGTGATTGTCACGCCGACCGACCTGGATCACCATCATCCAGACAGTTATGTTGAAGTCGCAAAGCGTATCGCCCGAGAAACCCCAGATGCCTTCTATACAGACCAGTACTCAAATCCACACAATCCTGAAGCCCACTACCTCACCACAGGCCCTGAGATCTGGGAAGCGACAGACGGCAAAATCGATTCTTTCGTCACCGGCCTCGGCACCGGGGGAACCATATCCGGCACTGGAAAGTATCTGAAAGAAAAAGCTGTCGAGGCTGGGCGAACAGTCCGCGTGGTCGGGCCGGACCCTTACGGCAGCATCTATAAAGAAGCCCACGAAAAAGGCGAGTGGAGCACCCCTTCATTGTATCGAGTCGAAGGTATCGGTCATGATTTTATGGTAGATACTCTGGACTTTTCAGTTATAGACGAGGTCATCAATGTAAGCGATCGCGATTCGTTTCTGATGGCAAGACGCCTCGCCCGCCAGGAAGGCATTTTATCGGGTGGCTCAACCGGCACCGTATTCTTCGGCGCCCTGGAAGAGGCTCGAAAACTTGGCCCGGGAAAGATCGTTGTGGCGATCGTCTGTGACTCGGGGGATCGTTATATCAGCAAGTGCTTCAACGATGAGTGGATGCGCGATATGGGCTATTTGGGCCCTGGTGTGCACCTGGGTACCGTACAGGAATTGCTCGACTTTCAGCAGCAGGAAATCGCCTTCGCTGACCCGGACGAAGCGCTGAAAGATGTCATCGCACGTATGGCGAGCACTGGTATCTCACAAATGCCTATAGCCTCTGGTCAAGGCGATCTACGAATGATCGAAGAGTTGGACATCCTGCGAGCCGTCGCAAGCGGCGAACACACCCTGGAGGATGCCTCACGCGATGTCGCCAGGCCACTCCAGGGAAAGGTCGAACGGCACGAGGCGCTCAGTCATGTACAGCAGATTTTCGAAAACAACAATGTCGCTGTCGTGGTCGACGGCGGCGTCATTACCGGTATCATCAACAAGATCGATCTACTGGAATTCATCACCCAGAAAAACCGCCGGACTGCCTGACAGATCCATCGATAACTTCTGAATAACTGGAGAACTGCGTTGAAATTTGATACCAAGGTCGTGCGTGCGGGCATCAGCCCGGACCCCACCACCGGCTCTATTCTGCCACCGATCTACGAAACCGCCACATACGTACTGCCGGAGGTAGGTCGAGATCTGGGTTTTGATTACACACGCTCGTCAAACCCCACCCGCCAGGTGCTTGAGGACAATCTTGCTGCCATTGAGAATGGCAAGCACGCTATAAGCTTCGCCAGCGGCATGTCGGCTGTTGACGCCTGTTTCAAGCTGTTTTCCGCCGGAGACCACATTGTTTGCGGAGACGACGTGTACGGCGGTGTCACACGCCTTTTGGATAACATCATTGTTCAGCAAGGCCTTAGCGTCAGTTACGTCGATACTACCAACACCGATGCTGTGCGCGCTGCAATTACGCCTGCTACCCGCATGCTCTGGATTGAAACACCGACCAATCCGCTGCTTAAAGTAAGCGACCTAGAAGCCATGGTCAGTATCGCTCGAGAGAACAATATTCTGCTCGGTGTCGACTCCACCTTTGCCACGCCGGTGTTTCTCCGGCCACTCGACTTTGGCGCCGATATCGTCATGCACAGCACGACCAAGTACCTGTCCGGTCACAACCAGATCATCGGTGGCGTGTTGATCACAAGCGACCAACGCGTGTATGAGAAAATGAAATTCATCCAGAAGTCCATCGGCGCGGTTTCAAGCCCATTTGACTGCTGGCTGAACCTCAGTGGCCTTAAAACTTTGCACTTGCGAATGAAGCGTCACGAAGAATCCGCAATGCAGGTGGCACAGTTTCTCGAGTCACATGCCAAGATCGACCGTGTACTCTATCCGGGCCTACCCTCCCACCCGCAGCACGCTGTGGCCAAGGCACAGATGTCCGGCTTTAGCGGCATGATCGCCTTCGAACTGACCGGCGGCACTGGGGCTGGCAAGACCTTGATGAATAACGTGCAGCTGTGTGGACTGGCCGAGAGCCTTGGAAGTGTCGAAACTATGATTACCCACCCGGCGAGCATGACCCATGCCGATGTTCCGGTTGAAGACAGGCGTAAACGGGGATTGACCGATGGCCTGGTCAGATTGTCGGTAGGTATTGAAGATGTCGAAGACATCATCGCCGATCTTGAAAACGCACTGGAAAAGGCCTGACCGTCGACGCATACATCGCCTGGGTCGTCAAAGCATCCGGGCGATGTAATTCCCTGAAAAACGTACCGCGACTTTATCTCGCGACAATACCTGGGCGAAAAGCGAGAGCTCTGCCCGCCCCTGACTCGCCAGGGCAGTGGTGAACGCCGCGGCAGTCGCATCGGCTGGCCAGGCGCAGGTGGCCCGCACTTTCTCTTCGGTACACGGCCTGGCGTAAGTTATCTCGCTATGAGTTGCCGCAATATCCGCCTTAAGGCCTGCGGCTTCGCAGATCAGGGAAGTCATAGCCCATCCAGACAGTGTGCAAAGCGATGCCAGGGTGCCGGCAAAGGCGGTATGCTTGTCGTTGAAATTGATGGCCAGAGGTACCTCGAGAACCAATCCGGAAGCATCTACCCCGGCCGAGCGAACATCGAACTGGCGCACCATAGGCACCTCCTCACGCAGGTAGGCGACCAGTTTCTCGAGAGTCTGTTTATGACTCACAGTCGCTGCCCAGCGCAAAGAAACATCCTTCACTTGTGACGCCCAGGGTATGCTGTCGCGGCGCTGGCGCTGGCCGTGCGATTTCGGCAAGTTCGTAATACACTGCGCGCGAGATTAATGCATTCAAGCCGTCACGCACGCCAATGTAAGGGGCGGGCTCCCCGGTTTGGGAATTTTCCACAACGAAGATAGCGTGATCCGCTCCCGCAACAACGACATCATTCACGTTGGTGCGAAAAACCAGCCGCTGATCGTCAGCATCACCTAGGCACTCCATCTCAACCGCGACGAATGGCGCATCATCAACCTTGATTCGTAGTTTTTCCTGTGGTGATACCAGGAAGAATTCTTCATTTTCGCGGCGTAATACTTTAGAGAGTAAACGTACCAGTCGTGTGCGCTGTATTGGCGAACCCAGGTAGTGCCAGGTTCCATCACGAGCAATATGTAGATCCATATCCCGCACCAACGGCGGCTGCCAAGATGCCAACGGGGGCAACCCGGCATCGCTCAAGGTGGCCGCGAAATGCTCTAATCGACCTGGCTGGTCGGATTCCACGAGGCTCAGGAGGCGGTTCTCTTGACTGGCCGTGGCCGACCCGCAGCATCAATAGCCACAAAAGTGAATAGACCCTCGGTCACCCGCTCTTCGCCCTGGTCATGGCGGCGCCGGACCCAGGTTTCGACCTTTACGGCGATAGAGGTATTACCGATTTTCTCGGTCGTGCAATAACAACTCACCTGGTCACCCACCTGCACCGGCAGGTGAAAGGTCATGGCATCTACTGCCACCGTGGTGACCCGCCCACGGCTGATGCCAAAAGCGTAGGTTCCACCCGCCAGATCCATCTGCGCCATCAGCCAGCCGCCGAATATATCGCCATTGGGGTTGGCGTCCGCAGGCATCGCAATAGTACGAATTGACGGCAACCCCTCTGGCGGTGAACTCACGAGTTCGTTTCCCGAGGTTGGCGACCCATACTGTAGAACTGATCGTTCGGACGCATCCCAATGAGGTTAGCCATCCGGTTGGACAGGGCAAAAAACGCCGCAATCGCACCAATATCCCAGATATCCTCCTCATCAAAGCTATGTTCTCGCAAATTGTCATAATCCGCATCTTCCAAGGCGGCCGAATCACGCGCTACTTTGTCGGCAAAGACCAGCATCGCCTTCTGGCGTTCGCTGAGGTCGGCCTTGCGAAAATTGATCGCGACCTGGTCAGCCACCAGCGGGTCACGCGCGTAAATGCGCAGGATCGCGCCATGAGCGACCACGCAGTACTGGCAATTGTTCGTGCCTGAAGTGGAGACCACGATCATTTCTCGCTCTGCCTTGGAAAGGCCGCCCTCGCGCAGCATCAACGCATCGTGATAGTCGAAAAATGCACGACACTCATCTGGCCGATGAGCAAGCGTCAAAAAGACATTGGGCACAAAGCCCGCTTTTTCCTGGACTGCCAAAACTCGGTTACGCAGATCCTCCGGCAGTTCTTCCAGAGTCGGTACCGGGTATCGACTGATCGGTTTATCACTTAACATCTTTATCCTTAGCGTATAGGTGGTGCGTTTGTTCAGAATTCGCAGTGCAAAGCCTGCAACACAATGAGCCGCCTATTCTACCGCTGTAACTGATGATGAAACCCGATCTAGCGTGCCCGTCGCAGTCGCCCTGGCGCTACCGCTCAGTTGTCCAGCGAATCCAAGACTCGCGCGGGCTGCAGGGCTTCTCGCAGTTCGCGTCGTGGCGCCTGCCAGCGAAAACGAATGGAATTGCGCACAATCGACTCATCCAGCGACTTAAGCTCATCGACGATCGGCGCCCAATAAACCAACGCGTCGGGGCTCACCGTAAACGCGTTTTCCGATGTCGCTGCATCGGTAAACGGAGCGCCGGCAATCCGAATCTTGAGCTTCTCCAACGCTGTACTGAAGTCCTCCCCTGCCTCTGATGGCTGGGCCGTTCGCGCCAGCAATGGATCAATGGCCTGCTGCAACACCTGACGGATACGATCCGCGTCGGGCATTTCCCGGTAAAGTAACCCGCCGGAAAACACGGCCAGATCAGACACACAGGCAGCCCAGATCTGCCACTTGGCGATATTGATTGATTGAAGAAACTCCTCGTTCTCGAACAAATCAGGAAAGCGGGTGCCAGCGCGGGTCTTGATATATCCGTACAACGAGGTCTGAGCCACCAGACTGGAGCGGGTATCAATAAACTCGCCCAAGCCATCAGCATTCACGATAGGCTCAAGCTTTCTACGTTGCCGTGCAAGGTATTCCCGCACCTTTTTGAGCAGATTCAACGGGGTCATTTCACCGGCCTCCCATGGAAGTCATCTTGGCAACTCCTGAGCAAAATGTCCCCGGTTTGCCCTGCCCCATCACTGTGTTACATTTTGTAACGATCATGAGCTTATCATTGTAAATCACCGATGGAGCGAGCCTTTCTTTTGTTTGGCCTGTCGCTTCTGGTCCTGGCCTCCCCCATCACCAGTTGGTGGCTACGGGCCGCATTGCCGTGGTATCTACCCTTTCTGATCTGGCTGGTAATCATTGCGCTGATTCCCTGGGCACAACGCAGGATCGATAACTGATGATCTTGTCCGCGCCAGGGCTTTTTGTCAGTAGTTTGCTATACCTTTGCCTGCTGTTTCTAGTTGCTTATGCGACCGAGAAACGATGGCTACCGCCCTGGCTGCCCCGACATCCTGCCGTTTACGTATTGTCCCTTGGCGTCTATGCAACGACCTGGAGTTTCTACGGCAGTGTCGGCTACGCTGATTCTAACGGCTTCATGTTCCTGGCGGTTTACCTGGGCCTGACCCTGGCTTTCATTCTCAGCCCGGTACTACTCAGCCCCATCTTGCGCCTGGTGCGCGAATACCAGTTGACGTCGCTGGCAGATCTGTTCGCGTTCCGCTATCGCAGTCAGACCGCTGGAGTGCTGGTTACGCTTTTCATGCTGGCCGGTACACTACCTTATATCTCGCTACAGATCCGGGCGGTAACAGAATCGGCCAGCGTGCTGACACAGGAGTTTGCACCACAGTACCTGTCGCTGGGCTTTTGCATACTGATAGTACTGTTCGCGGTGCTCTTCGGCGCTCGGCATATCTCCCCGCGAGAAAAACACGAAGGACTGGTAGTTGCCATCGCCTTTGAGTCCCTGGTGAAGTTGTTGGCCCTCGCTCTGGTGGCAATTGTAGCCATGTCAAGTATCTTTGACGGAGTATCTGGGCTTACCCATTGGCTGGATACCCACCCCGAAGCGCTCGAGGCGATGTATACGCCCGCCCGGGAAGGCCCGTGGGTCAGCATACTGATTCTGTCTTTTGCGGCCGCCTTCCTGCTGCCACGGCAATTCCATATGCTCTTTACTGAAAACATTGCACCGGGAACACTGGCACGTGCCGCCTGGGGCTTCCCGCTTTTCCTCCTGGTATTGAATCTGGCAATTCCGATCGTGTTGTGGGCGGCCATCAAGCAGAATCTGGGCACCGTACCTGACTACCATGTGCTGGGCATTGCTCGACACACCGGATCCGCTGGTTTGACCATTTTTGTCTTCCTTGGCGGAGTCTCTGCGGCCAGCGCCATGATCATCGTCAGTACTCTGGCGCTCGCCGGCATGACTGTAAACCACATTATTCTCCCTGCTACCGGCACCCCTGATCCATCGGTCAATCTCTACCGTTGGCTGCTGTGGGGACGCCGGATCATTATTGCGGTGCTTGTCTTTGCAGGCTACGGTTTTTTTCTGGCTTTCGAGCGCAGTAGCCAGCTGGTGCAGTTGGGCCTGATCTCGTTCGTTGCAGTTGCCCAGTTTCTGCCCGGCATCGTAGGTACGCTTTTCTGGCCGGCTGCGAACCGCTATGGCTTTATCGCAGGACTGACTGGGGGCGGACTCACCTGGTTTGTCGTTCTTATCCTGCCCTTGCTGAGCGGCGGTGGGCCAAGTGATGTACCTGCTGAACCAGCGTTATGGGAAATGGCAGGCCAGGACAAGTGGACCTTCTCTACCCTTGCGTCACTGTCTGTCAATGCCACATTGTTTGTGTTGTTGTCAGTGCTCACCCGTCAAAGCGCTGCCGAGCGCGAAACTGCTGCACTTTGTGCACAGGAAATCTTCACCCCGTATCGCAGCCGCGTACGCCTGGCTTCATCGCGCGAGTTTGTTCCAGCTCTGGCCGAGGCTCTGGGTACCCATACTGCAGAATACGAAGTCCGGCGTGCGCAGCGAGACCTGCAGATGACCGAAGAGGAAACCGATACTCGCGCTTTGGGCCGGTTGCGCGAGCGTATCGAGCGAAACCTTTCAGGACTGCTTGGCCCACACTTTGCCCGAGACGTCGTCGATACCCGTCTGCCGACTGATCGAGATCATAAGTTGCCAGTCGCCGAAAGAATGCGATTCATGGAAGAACGCCTCGAAGCATCGCGCAGCCGTCTGCGGGGTCTTGCCGCCCAACTTGACGCGATGCGCCGCTACCATCGCCAGATACTGGAAGATCTCCCGGTCGGCGTATGCTCGGTGAGTTCAACCAACATGGTCACCGTTTGGAACCGTGTCATGGAAAACCTTTCCGGTATCGACAAATCCATTGCCCTGAGTAATCAGGTGCATAGTCTCCCGGCGCCATGGAACGATGTGCTCGGTGAATTTCTAGGTAGTGATCAAAAGGAAATTCACAAAAAACTCCTGCACCTCGAGGGCCAGCCACGGTGGTTTGGATTGTTCAAGGCCGAGTTGACGGGCGTTACCCCATCACCCAACAGCAACATTCCAGTTGAGTCGATCGGCACCAGCGTGCTCCTGCAGGATCTGACCGAGATACACCTGCTGGAAGATCAGCTTGCCCACAATGAACGGCTCGCCTCGATCGGCCGCTTCGCGTCCGGCGTAGCTCATGAGATTGGCAATCCCGTAACCGGCATTGCCTGCCTGGCTCAGAACCTCAAAACGGAGGTAGAGGACCCTGAGATGCGCTCTGAAATTCAGGGCATACTGGAACAGACCAACCGTATCAATAATATTGTTCAGACTCTGGTCAATTTTGCGCGACGTGGGGACGCTGACCGGCTGCAAAAAACCCGATTTGACCTTGTTGGCTGCCTTGAAGACGCAAGTGAACTGGTCCGCCTGTCACAAGCGGGCAAGGTTATGGATGTGACCATTGACTGCGATGAAGGAATAAATGCACAAGGAGATCGACAAAGGTTATATCAAGTGTTTGTCAATGTCCTGAACAACGCCTACGACGCCAGCTCCCCAGGGGGCAAAATACAGATACGAGCTAGTGATACCGGCCATAGCATTGAAATCAGCCTGCGTGATTATGGGCACGGCATGAACCAGGAAATCAGCGAGCGAATTTTCGAACCCTTTATGACCACCAAACAACCTGGGGAAGGCACAGGCCTTGGCCTGGCCCTGACCTACGGCATCGTGGTTGATCATGGCGGCGATATCGAGGTGGACAGCGCGCCTGGAGCCGGGACAGAAGTGCGCATTACCCTGCCGAATGCACCCTAACGAGACCTCGAACTGATGGAACGCATCCTAATTATTGAAGACGAAGTCGTCATTCGACGTGCACTGGCCAAGCTCCTCAAACGCGAAGGCTACGATATTTCTGAGGCCTCATCCGTCACTGAGAGCGAGGAGTTATTCAGTCTGGACGCTTTTGGTCTAATCATTGCCGATCTGCGACTCCCGGGCGGGCTGGGCACAGAAGTTATAGAAAAATGCGCCGGCACCCCAGTACTCATTATGACCAGTTACGCCAGCATCAACTCTGCAGTGGAGTCCATGAAAGCCGGTGCTGCAGATTATATTGCCAAACCTTTCAATCATGACGAAATGCTGATCGTGGTCGATCGGCTGATTCGGCAGAATCTGTTGTTTCGCCAGAATCAGGCTATGCGCAAGGATATTCACCGGGAATACCCGGTATGGGGCATGGTGGGCAAATCCCCGGCGATGGAGGTTGTTTTCCAAAGGATCGCCAAGGTCGCGCTGACGGACTCCACTGTTCTGATCTACGGTGAGTCCGGCACTGGAAAGGAGCTCGTAGCCCGGGCCATCCATGAACAGGGTCAGCGTAGCCATGGCCCGTTGGTCACTATGAACTGTGCCGCTATTCCCGATACGCTGGTCGAGTCAGAATTGTTTGGCTATGAAAGAGGCGCCTTCACCGGGGCCGATAAGGCGACCGCCGGCCTCGTCGAAAGCGCCGATCGCGGAACCTTGTTTCTCGACGAGGTTGCCGAACTTTCGGCGACTGCCCAGGCTGGGTTATTGCGGGTTATCCAGGAGGGTGAGCTACGCCGACTGGGATCCAATCGGGTAAAAAATGTCGATGTGCGGGTATTGGCAGCAACCCACCGCAATCTTGTAGAGCAGGTCGAAAACGGTCTTTTTCGGGAGGATTTGCTGTACCGGCTCCAAGTGATCGAAATTACCCTACCACCCTTACGTGAGCGCAAAGAAGATCTTCCGGCACTGACCGATCACTTACTGCACAGGATATGCCAGCAACTTAACCGATCGCTGTGCGAGATTCCAGCCAAAGTCCATGAGCGAATTGCGGCATACCACTGGCCTGGCAATGTACGCGAGTTGGAAAACGCCATCGAACGAGCAGTGATCCTGTGCGATGGGAACACCATCGTCCCCGAACTACTGAACCTAGGGCGCCTCCAACGCCAGGAAACGAAGACACCGGACCAGCCAATGGCCTCACTCGATGCCTATTTCGTCGAGTTCGTCCAACAACACCAAGGACAAATGACTGAAACTGAACTTGCTCGCAAACTCGGGATCAGTCGCAAGACTCTTTGGGAAAGGCGTCAGCGATTTGAGATTCCCCGTGCAAAAACGACATCGCTGGCCAAAAATTCGTAGGTTTCCCAATCACCCTGGTTTACTGAGTTCGATCCCGGCGTTACGTTTCTGCCCAACTATTTGTTTCTTTTCGTAACACATTTCCACCCTAAGAAGTATCTACTCGTTCGTTTTCTTTAAATTTATAGGGTTTTTCTCCAATCACATCACTGGCATGTTTCTTGCTTAATAAGTAATAACGCACCAATCGAATGGTGCGGAGCATTAACCAACAACTGCAGTTTGCTTCTGACAGTGCCATTGGGGACCGTTAGGGGTATATGGAGGGCAACTTATGACTGACGTGGATCAATCAACACGTGAAGCGCATTGGGCCAAGACGAAGGGGTTGATGATTACAACCCTGATCATCTGGTTCATCTTCTCGTACCTTGTTCACTGGTTTGCTGACAGCCTGAACAACTTTTCTTTCCTTGGTTTTCCGCTGGGCTTCTACATGGCCGCCCAGGGCTCACTCGTTATTTTTGTGGTGCTGATCTTCTGGTTCGTCAGGCGTCAGCACTCGATTGACGAAGAGTATGGGGTGGCCGAGGACGAAGACAAAAACTAGCGGCTGGTGAAATTAAGGAGAAATTAATATGTCAATTATTAAAGGCGACTTTATCGACAACCTGCCGAAAATCTACGGACTGTACACAGGTGGGTTTGTCGTGTTTATCCTGCTGATGGCGATCCTGGAGCAGGCCGGGTTGGGGGCCGATACCATCGGCATCCTGTTCGTAGCCTTCACCGTGGTGATCTATGCAACCATCGGCTGGCTCTCACGAACCATGCAAGTGGATGCCTATTACGTGGCGGGACGCCAGGTGCCTGCGGTATTCAACGGCATGGCGACTGCGGCCGACTGGATGTCTGGTGCTTCCTTTGTGGCAATGGCCGGCGGCATCTATTTTGGCGGCCACGGCTATATCGCATTTGTGGTCGGCTGGACTGGCGGCTACGTACTGGTAGCCTCGCTCATGGCTCCGTACCTGAGAAAATTTGGTTGCTACACAGTGCCAGATTTCATCGGAACGCGTTACGGCGGCAACCTTGCGCGCTTTTTGGCCGTGTGCGTCCTGACTCTGGCGTCGTTCACCTACGTGACGGCACAGATCAACGCTACCGGTACAATCGCCTCGCGGGCGCTGGGGATCCCCTTTGAGGTAGGCGTCTGGTTTGGCCTGCTGGGCATCCTGCTCTGCTCAATGCTCGGTGGTATGCGCGGAGTAACCTGGACCCAGGTGGCTCAGTACATCGTGCTGATCATCGCCTATGTCGTACCGGTGATCTGGATGTCCAACAAGCAAGGTTTTGGGATAATTCCTCAGCTGGCATACGGCGAAGCCGTCATGCGGCTGGGCGAACTCGAAACCTTGCATGGAGTGGGCCTCAAACCGACCGAGGCCTTCGCTGGACTGAAGGCGCTGACGGTACCGCACTACGAAGCCGGCACCACCTTTGCCGCGAAGTGGAAGTTCGTCACCCTGGTGTTCTGCATGATGGCCGGTACGGCGTCTTTGCCGCACATCCTGATGCGCTACTTCACGACACCAAGCGTCAAGGCGGCCCGCCAATCTGTGGCATGGTCACTGCTCTTCATTTTTCTGCTCTACTTCACCGCGCCGGCGCTGGCCACCTTTACCAAGCTGCAGGTGCTGGATCCGAATCTGGCAACCAGCATCATTGGCAAGGCCATAACCGAGGTGAATGCACTGGAGTGGATCCAGAAATGGAGCGACGTTGGCTTCCTTGCGATCTCTGACAGCAACGGCGACGGCATCCTCCAGATTAATGAGTTCTTCATGCGTGGGGATATCGTGGTGCTTGCTACGCCTGAAATCGCGGGCCTACCGTACGTCATCTCAGGTCTGGTGGCGGCTGGTGGCATGGCAGCTGCAATGTCCACGGCCGACGGTCTGCTGCTGGCGATTGCCAACGCCTTGTCACATGATCTGTACTACAAGATCATTGACCCCAAGGCTGATACCAAGCACCGCCTGATCGTAGCCCGTGTGCTGCTGTTCATCATTGGTGCTTGCGCTGCTTATGTCGCCAGTATGAAACTCACCAGTATCCTCGGCGCGGTAGCCTGGGCCTTCGACTTTGCAATGTCTGGCCTGTTCTTCCCGCTGGTTCTTGGTGTCTGGTGGAAGCGGGCTAACCGCCAGGGTGCAATCGCCGGTATGTTCTTCGGCCTGCTCTCTGGAACCTGGTATCTGTACATGGTCAAGTGGGGCGGTATGGACCCATGGCTCTACATCGACCACCTGCGCTTTGGCATCATCGGTGCCTCTGTGAGTCTGGTGGCCATGATTGTAGTCAGTCTGGCAACAGCCGAACCTGACGAGGAAACCCAGCGGATGGTAGACGAGGTTCGTATTCCGAAGGGCAAGTCTGTGCTGTCTTCAACGCACTGACCTAAATTCCGTACACTGCGTGCCGGGGCGAAGCCAGTCTTCGTCCCGGCATTTTTTTACCAAAATCAAGGAGATAAATCGTTATGACTGAGGCATTTCCGATCTGGGTACTGATAGCTGACTACATCATGGGAGTCATCATGTGGACCTTGATAGGACGCTTTGGCATGTCGCTGTTTCTGCGCGAAGACACCCCGTTTTTCTTTGCCCGTTTTTTTATTCGTGTGACCAACCCGCTGCTGCACCTGTTCAACCCCGTCACACCCAAGTTTCTGATCCGACCCTTGATACCTTTGTATGTGGCCTGGTTCTTTTTTCTTATCCGCTTCTACCTCATGCCCTGGGCGCTAGGTTATACCGTTATGGGAATGCTCTCGTTTCCACTGGAGAGCGAATTCGCCAGCGCGCTCAACTACTTTGTCGGCTTGCTGGTGAACTAAGTGATGAGCGCCAAGGGCTATGAAATCCCTGGTAAAAGGTGGTCCGTTGCTCTCGAGTTTAGGTGGCGGCTGTAATTCCAGAAGGGTTTGGGCGACTTAAAAGCGTCTTTGCTACTCGCCAACAGCGGTTTGAATCGCGCCGCCCAATTCGCTACCTAAAGCGTCCAGACAGAAAGATACATTCTCCGGGCGGCTGGAATATCCCATAAGACCGATACGCCACACTTTTCCGGCAAGTGGTCCAAGGCCGGCACCGATTTCCAGGTTTTTCTCATTCAGTAATCTCGAGCGGATTGCTGCCTCGTCGATATCAACTGGCAAACGCACGGCATTGAGTTGGGGTAACCGGACCGCTGGATCCTGGACCAGCATGTCGAGGCCCAAATGCCGCAGACCCGAGACCAATCGCTGGGAGTTTTCCTGGTGTCGCTGCCAGGCTCGATCCAAACCCTCTTGCTTCAGCAGGCGCAGCGCCTCGGTTAGCGCAAAGATGCTGTTAACCGGTGCGGTGTGGTGATAAGCGCGTGTTCCACCTTCTGACCAATAGCCATCGATCAAGCCCAAATCGTGAAACCAGGTAGGGGCCGGCAATTTTCGCCGCTTCATTTTGGCCAGCGCCTGATCCCCGATAGTGACAGGCGAGATGCCCGCAACGCAGGAAAGACACTTTTGGGCACCGGAGTACACCACATCAAGGCCCCAATCATCCACATAGAGCGCAGACCCTGCGAGCGAAGTCACGGCATCGACAATCGTAAGGCAACCGTAACGATGAGCAATCTCAGAAATTGTTTTTGCGTCTGATAGCGCGCCCGTCGAAGTCTCGGCATGAACAAATGCAACAGCACACGCATCCGGGTTAGCCCTTAACGCCTCTTCGATTTTTCCCGGATCCACCGCATAACCCCATTCGTCGTCAACGGTCACAACCTGCGCCCCGAGGCGGCTGGCCATCTCCTGCATCCTGGTGCCGAATACGCCGTTGCGGGCAACAATCACTTTGTCCCCTGGTTCTATCAAATTAACAAAGCAGGTCTCCATGCCGGCAGATCCAGGGCCAGACACTGGGAAGGTCAGCCGATTAGTGGTCTGAAAAGCATAGCGCAGCAAACACTTTACCTCATCCATCAGCGAAACAAAGGCCGGGTCGAGGTGGCCGATCGCCGGCTGGGACAGTGCGACTAACACTCGCGGGTTAATCTCTGACGGGCCTGGCCCCATAAGGGTGCGCTCGGGCAGCTTGACGATGTTCTGCATATTCATGGTGTTAACCTAAAGGCGGAATATTCGTGCCCCCAAGGATAGGCAGATTTAGCCCCAAGGATCAGTGTAATTGTTGATTACCACCATCAGCCAAGACTTATGCCGCCAGAAAAGCAGGACGTAACTGCATAACCGGGGTAGATCAGACTGAAGTTAGAACGCTTTAACAACAGTCTAAGCGCAGATAATTGAGCAATTGATATTTGCGAAGACGCTGGGGCAGTCTATAGGAGTATGGGAGCCTAAATAGAAAACCTCTGGCCCCGAGCTGCAGCGCCTTTTACTTCCGGGTCAGGTCGAAAACCTTATCGGCGAAAACCTTGCGGACTCAGGAAAATCTTTCGACCTGCAGATAGAGCATTTCTAAACCCAGCGTTGCTGCGGCGAGCGCGGTAACCTCAGCCTGATCGTAGGCCGGCGCCACCTCGACTACATCCATGCCGACAATATCTAAACCCTTGAGGCCGCGTAAAATCTGCAGCGCCATATTGCTGGAAAGGCCTCCTGCCACCGGCGTGCCGGTGCCGGGAGCAAAAGCCGGATCCAGGCAATCGATATCGAAAGTCAGATAAACCTTGCGCTTAGCCACCCGGTCGCGAATTGCCTGCGCAACCTTTACTGGCCCAGAATTGTGCACCCAATCAGTATCGAGCACGGCAAAAGCATGCGTCGAAGGCTCGTATTCTGTCCGGATGCCAACCTGTATTGAGCAATCAGTATCAATCAAGCCCTCTCTAGGCGCGCGTCGAAACATTGTGCCATGATCGAATTCGGAGCCCTGCTCATAGGTATCGGTATGAGCATCAAAGTGAACCAGGGCTAACTCTCCATGCACCGCATGATGCGCCCGCAACAACGGCAGAGTAATGAAGTGATCTCCGCCGAAGCTAAGCAGCGTCTTCCCTGAGCGCAAGATATCCGTGGCCCGGTCCTGGAGGGACTGGGTAAACCCGGCACTATCTCCAGGCGCATAAGCAAGATCGCCACAGTCGATCACCTTAAGGTGATCCGCGAGCGCATATGGCCACGGCCAGCGTGCCTCTTCCCAGCGAAGATTGCCAGAGGCCTGACGGATCGCACCCGGGCCACTACGAGTACCGGCGCGGCCGGAGGTGCCTAAATCATACGGCACGCCTAGAATGGCTACGTCTGCCTTATCGTGCAGCGGGTCATCACTCAGCGGGCAGCCAAGATAACCAAACAGGTTGGCATAAAGAGAAACATCGTCGTACATATCGGTATCAGTCACTACCTGGTCCAGGTTTGCTCGAAAGACGGATCCCTAGTGTAGTGAAGCCCGACCTCAACAAACAAGTTTTCACCCCGTTTTGGAGCGGGCGGATGAATACCAAGCGCAGGTGTTGCCAGTACAGATAAGCACCGCCAGCGTTTAGTCCCACCCTATGGGAGGGATAACCCGTTATTGAGGTATATAAGCTGGGGAGCCTGGAAGCGTCAATCCAAAGGCCGCAGATCGTCAATGACCTTGCCGTCATTTGGCAAGGCGCCCTGTGCAAAGAGTTCTACCTCGCCTCGCAACTTGCACACCTCTCGAATGCTGGCTGCAAACCCCTGGGCAAGCCCAGGCGAGCGCTCCGCAACTCCGGTCAATTCACAGCGAAAAGTCATTTTGTCCGCATTGTCGACACGCTCAATAACCAACCGAGCCCGAGTGATCTCCTGATGACGAGAAACAACCTGGGTAAGATGTACAAGTGCTTTACCCCTGTTATACGGGGCTTACAGGATTCACTGTCTGTTTGCAGTACATAACAGGAATGGCGGAATCGTTGGGTTTTAAAGTTATATATTCCTGCTGTGGGTAATCTGTGGGTATGGATGGCGATGGATTACTCCATAAAGTCAGGCAAGTCGTCATTAACTGGGGTCCCGCATCCACCCTGTTCTATCTCTCCCTTCCTACGGTGGCAGTCAAACACAGTGGCGCAGTCCCTCGCCCAAGGTCCCAATCTCTCAGCATGCCCAGGCAACCCGATGTATCTCTCACCACCTTCAGTGACGCCGGATATCTCCAGGGATACGGCAGCAGTCCACAAGTCTGCCTCAGGGATATCGTAGTGTTTTCCACGTTGAATTAGGTGGGCCGGCCGGGGTAAGGGACGCAATCCCAATACTGCCGATGCTCTTACAGAACGGACACCCGCCGAACGCCATGTCGTCATGACCTGGGCGCAGCGCCTCAAGCGCGTGTTCAACATCGATATCAAGACTTGCCAGACCTGCGGCGCTACCATG
>JABINT010000173.1 GCA_018698075.1 Acidiferrobacteraceae bacterium | reverse complement strand
TACAACGTAGGCGCACTGGCTGGCATATACCGGCCCTGCCCGAAGTACCAGGTAATAGAAGCCGCCATACGCAGTTGCTGTAATAACTGCCATGCTGAGTATGGCCCAGTCTGAGCGACCCGGGGGCCAGGAGATAAATGTAAAAGCACCGGACAGCCAGACGATAGGTGTCAGCATGATGGTGGCGGCGATCAACATCCCGGTAACAATAACAAAGACGTTGTGGCCCGGTGGCGTGCGCGAGGCAACCACCAGGTTCTCGGCTGCATAGCAACTTGCGGCCACTACCATCACCAGCACCCACGGTGTAGCGGCCGGGTCAGGCAAACTGGTGCCGGGTATCACCAGCAGAGCAATCGAGATGATCCCGAAGAGAACCCCGGCAACCCGCAGAAACGACATGGCCTCAATGCGCAGAGCAGCAGCTGCCACAAATGTTATCAGCGGCACAGTTGCTATGGTAATTGACAGTACGCCGGCGCTAATACGAGAAGCGGCATAAAAATACAGTGTTCCGGGGATGACCGAGCCAAGCAGCCCGCACACAATGTATAGAAAAAGAAACTCTTTTTTCAGTGGTAGGGGCTGGCGGGTGATAGCGCAGTACAACAGCAGCAGGAGTGCGCCAAGTAGGCAGGTCCAGTAGTTTATTACCAGTGGGTGCATGCCGCTCTCGGTAGACATGCGGGCAAGTGAAAACGAAAGACCCCAGATAATCCCAAGCGCCACCAGCACCGTAAAGTGCCATAGTCGGCGGCTGTGCACACGGGTCTTGGGCTGCCCAGTTGGTAGTACGGAATCTTTCATCGGCTCCACAACAGTGTTTATTTAAGTGATCGTGCTATGCAATCCACTTTGATGGGATTGATTGGGCAAGGTTTGTGGTGAGAAAGTCTACCCAGCGTAATGACCCCTGACTATCTAATTGGCGACACCCGGCGCCCTCTACAAGGAGTATTACGGTCAGACAAAAACATCTTTGATAACCTTGTTGGGTTGTCGAAACGTTAGAATCAGCACGATTCTAGGTTTGCTGATCATGCAAACCGACTGCGCGTTGTTACAGGTACAGTCACGATACTGTTGTTGGGTTGGGTAATCATAATTTGGGTGCTTTGTTTTAATCATGGATGCGATTCAACTCTACGTCACAATCGGATTGATCTTCATCCTGGCTGGCACCGTTAAGGGAGTGGTCGGTTTCGGTTTGCCACTGGTATCGATCACACTGCTGACGCCCCTTTATGGCCTGGTTGATGCCATCGGACTGATGTTGATACCTGCGATCGTAACCAACTTCTGGCAGGCCATCAGTGGCGACCAGTTTATCGTGCTATGGCGGCGACTGTGGGCGCTCTTCGTTTCGGGGGCGCTTTGTGCGTTGCTGGCGGCCAATATCCTGGTACGAGTTGATACCCGTGGATTTACTATCCTGTTGGGAGTGATCATTCTTGCCTACAGTGTCATCGGGCTTTCATCCTGGCAATTACCGAAGCCAGGACGCCAGGAAAAATGGTTATCGCCCATTACTGGCATTCTTACCGGAACCCTGGTCGGTTTGACTGGCGTCTCGGTTTTTCCAATGACCAGTTATCTTCATGCGCTGCGCCTTGATCGACAGACCCAGTTTCAGGCCATGGGCATGTGGTTTCTTACCGTCATGTTCGTTATCTCGGCGGTTTTTGGCTGGCAGGGTGGTTTCCCGCAGGCTATTGTGGGCCTTGGTGCCACTGGCACAATAGCGGGACTGATAGGAATGATGCTGGGCCAACTGATCGGCAAACACCTCTCAGAGTCGGTATTTCAACAGGTGTTTTTCGTAGCTCTAGGGGTGCTTGGGGTTTTTGTGGCGATGAGGGCTTATTGGGCCTAAAGACTGGGTTTATGAGCCTTAATACCGGGTCTTCGGGCCAGATTTGAATCTGAGAGCCATCTTTGTAATACTTTTCGTAAGTCAGTTTAACTCTGAGGTTAGCGAGATGAAAACGCTGGAGCAGATCTTACAGTTTAAAGGCCGTGATGTACTTGTCACCAGCCCTGACTCGACGGTTTATGACAGCCTGGCTCTGCTCGCGGAGCATGAGGTAGGTGCACTGGTGGTGATGGATAATAATCGACCAGTAGGTCTTTTCAGCGAACGTGACTATGCTCGCAAGGTCATTCTTAAAAGCTTGTCATCGCATGATGTGCTGGTGCGCGCCATCATGGCCAGCCCGGTAATCTGTGTCGATACTTCTCTAACAGTCGACAAAGCGATGGGCATTATGACCGAACGGCGTGTCCGTCACTTGCCGGTACTGGATGACAGTGCACAATTGACGGGTATCGTTTCGATCGGCGATCTGGTCAAGGATATTATCGCCGAACAGCAGTACACGATCGATCAGTTGCAGCACTACATCCACAGTTAGTTCTCGGAACTGTTTGCCTTGAATCTATGTGACAAACTGAAATAGGGATCCCGCGGCGATTGCGCCGGTGAAGCCCAAGGCCACGTAGGAGGCAAAAACGGGCCAGCGGACCAGCGACCACACCGCGACCATTGCCGGAATAGAGCTGATGGCGCCGGCAACCAGAAACGACATTGCGGCACCACTACTCATGCCTTGTTCTATCAGCCCGGCCACAAGGGCGGGGGCTGCATAACTGTTGAGATAAGCGGGTGCCCCAACCAGTGCACCCATGACTATGGCGCCAAAACCGCCGCCGCCAACCACCCTTCCGATCGTCTCGGCGGGTATATAGGTTATCAGTAGTGCTTCAAGTAGATAGGCGAGGGTGAGCCACTTTAAGAGGAACAGGCTGTTTGCTATAGCCTCGGACTGAAAGATTTCGCGCCGTGCCGGCTCTGTCCAGAAGCGCCATTGCGTGGCACCTGCAAAGGGTGCCGTGCTGCAACTTGAGCAGCCACCCCCGTCACGACTACGCAGTACTGAAGCGAATAGTCCCTGGCGAGCCAGCAGCCAGATTACGCCACCGCCGGCCAAACCCATAGCCACAGCGGCGACAGTTTTGCCCAGTGCGTAATCCCAACCGAGCGCATTGGCGGTGATGAGTAGCGCGGGAGGGTCGATAAGGGGTGACGACAGCCAGAAGGCCATAACCGGGGCCAGTGGCACTCCAACGGCCAGCAGACCAGCGATGAAAGGAATAACCTCGCACGAGCAAAATGGGGCCAACCCTCCAACCAGTGCTGCAAATACGATCATACGTAATTCATTCCCCGAAAAGGCTTTTGCCACCAGAGTTTCGGCACCAGTAGCCTTTAAGAGCGCGATCAGAAAGACGGCGATGGCGACGATGGGAACCGTGCCGAAAAGCGCCTGAGCGGCAAATCCTATGATCTGCCAGAAGCGGTCCGGGTCTGTTGCTGCCACCAGCAGTGGCAGAATCGCGATCAGGGTCCACGCGGTATTCAGTCGCTGGCGTCCGGCGACCCCGATAGCGCGTATGGTTAATTCGGTCACAGGGTTCCACCACCTGCAGCAGCTTGCTTTGTAATTGTTTCTTCCGCACAACACTCATGTAGCAGGAAAGCCGAGAGCGCCTCGATCTGATCGAACATGATGCGATTGATAACCGTGCGCCCGCGTCGTTGCTGGGCGACCAGGCCTGCTGTTTGCAAAAAACGCAAGTGATGGGCCAAAGTCGATGCCGGGATCGCCAGACGTTCTTGTATGTCACCCACCGATAGTCCTTCATGACCCGCCCGGACCAGAGCCATCACCACGGCCAGTCGAGGTTCTGAGCCCACTGCAGCAAAACTTGCCGCCGCCTTTTTCAGCTGCAGCATGATCGCTGGTGCTTTAAGTAATCCATATAACTAGTATTATAGTTATAATTAAAAAAGTCAAGCCATACTGTAAATCGGCCCGACCGGGGCTGTTCTGGGAGGGGCTACCAGTACTTCTCGAAATGAATCTCGCCGGGCCTTCTCGGTTTATGAATGCTGAGACCGTATTTTTGGATCAGCGCCTCGACCAGGCCGTTTGTTACATCAAAAGAAAGGGCGCCGGTTTTGCGATCTTCACGGGGAATACCGATCATTGCCGGGTTGCCGCACGCGAACACATGCGTATGCGCGGCATCGATCTTAATATCGTGCTCTTGCTCTAAAATGCCCTCGCTGAAAAATTCCTGTATGTAACGCTTTGGCCCACCTTCACGTGTTACCAGTGGCAGGTAAAGCAGATTGGAGTGCTCTGCCGCGTAAGCTTGAATCTGACTGGCATAGGCCAGCTCCGCGCTATAGCGCACGCATTCCATCATCACAACCTGGCGGCATTTATCTACACAGGTTTCGAGCATGGTCATGTGGGGAGCAACCCCAGTGCCGGTCGATGCAAAAATAATGGTCATATCGTTATCCAACTGGGGTAACAGATAAGTGCCCATCATCTTGGGTCGAACGAACAGGCGGTCGCCGGTGTCACGCTCGAACAACGCCGGGGTCAGGTCGCCCTCGGGTACCCGTATCACCAGAAGCTCGAGCAAACTGTTGTCAGGGTCAGATGTTAAAGACTGTGAGAGAGAGTAGGGCCGGCGAACGAGCTTGTTGCGGCTTTCATCGAATAGACCAATGCTGATGTAGTGCCCGGGCAATCGTCCGCCGATAGGTTCGTCTGGTTTAAGGTAGAAGATTGACAGCCCGTCGGCAATCGGTGTGATCTTCGCAATGGTCGCGTTGTAATCATCCTCGCTCTTGTTGGTCTCTGGAGGCATTACAATTAACGTCGATATGGAAATGGGTGGCGGCCGTTACTGCCCAGCCGATAAGTTTTGGCAATGAATTCTTAATAAGAGGTGCCCGGGCGACGGTACACGAAGCCAGCGAAAGACACAATGACAAACCCGAAAGATACCATTCATGACCTGCGCGCCATTCTTTTTGATGTATTTGGCACGGTGGTGGACTGGCGCTCTTCGGTCGCCAGGGAAGTGACCGCAGCGGCGGCTCGCTATAACTTGAGCGTTGATGCCGAGGCCTTAGCTGATCGGTGGCGGGCACTCTATCAGCCTGCAATGTCGCGGGTCCGTGCGGGAAATACACCCTTTGTTGTTCTGGACGTATTACACCGACAGAACCTGGATCAGGTGCTTGAGGAGTTTTCACTGGGCATTTTCAGCGAGAGCGAAAAGGAAGCGCTGAACTGCGCCTGGCACCGGCTCGATCCCTGGCCAGATGCAATCGCAGGGCTGGAGCGACTGAAGCAGCGCTACATGATCGGCACCCTTTCCAATGGGAATATCGCCTTGATCGCCAACATGGCGAAATATGCCCGCTTACCCTGGGATGTGATCCTGGGCGCGGAGATTGCCCGAGCCTACAAGCCCCAGCCGCAAGCTTATCTGGGTTCTGCTGCGGCGCTGTCGCTAAAGCCTCAGCAGTGCATGCTGGTCGCGGCGCACAACAGCGATCTAAAAGCCGCTTTGGATTGTGGTTTTCGTACCGCTTTTGTAGAGCGACCCTTTGAGCACGGCCCGGGCCAGAGCACGGATCTAGTTGCCAGCGGTCATTATGATTTTATCGCTTCAGATTTTGTAGATCTGGCAACTCAGCTCAAATGCTAAGCGTGATTGGCCAGATTTATCCTATTTAAGAAACTTTTGCGCTCTACGACCCATTTAGCCGGGTTTGTTACGCTCGCTTAGAACCACGGCAAGGCCGCTGCTCACAACGTATGAAGTGGTTTGTTAGGAGAGCATTTTCTTAACTTAAGAATACCGGCTGTTCGTGTAATATTCATGTACTTGTATATTATACATTTAATTGTATAATATAGATGTGATGAAAAAAATAATTTTTATTGGTAATACACTTAATAACATCAAAAAATTCTCTCATGAAGCAAAGAGAGAAGCGGGCCATCAATTGGATAGAGTTCAGCGTGGTAAAGAGCCATTAGACTGGAAACCAATGCAAGGCATTGCAGATGGTGCTAGAGAAATTAGATTCCGTGATAGAAATGGAATTTATCGAGTGATTTATGTAGCAAAATTTGAAGAAGCTGTATATGTTTTGCATGCATTTCAAAAAAAGACACAGAAAACCAGTCAACTTGATATTGAGATGGCTAAGCAAGCATTTAAGAGCGTGCTAGAGGAGCGAAAGTTATGAGTGATTTACAGCATTTTAATAGTGTATGGGATGCATTAGAAAGTGATCCTGTTCAAGCAGCAAATATGAAATTACGTTCGTCTCTAATGATTGCAATTAACGAACAGATCGAAGAAGCGGGATTAACACAGGTTGAGACAGCCAAAATACTTCATATTACACAACCACGTGTTAGCGCATTAGCAAAAGGAAAAATTGAAGAATTCCGTGTGGATACGTTGATTAATATAGCGCATAGGTTGGGTTTACACGTTACTATGAAAATAGCAGCATAAATTAAGCGGGGATGGAATATTATCCGAGTGCCCCGTTTATCGATTAGCAAGCAAAGCCGTTGCAACTTTAGCCTGACTTTTTCGCCCTAAAATCCACTTCCACATGCTGTTCCTCGACGGGGTGTACGTCGAGCACCGAACTCACTTCACCTGGCACACATCATTGCCCAACGTGTCGGGTGCTTTGTATAACGCCAGGGTCTGCTGGAACGGGACGCGGAGAACAGCTGCCTGGCCGCCGATGCAGTAGACGACGAGGCGATGAATTCACTGACGGGCCATTCCATCACTTACCGAATCGCCATTGGCCCACATGCAGGGCGCAAGGTATTCACATTACAGACCCACCCGGGATGCACCGAGCGGTTCGATGATGGGGTAGCTAAGGTGGCCGGATTTAGTCTGCATGCCGGTGTGGCGCAAGAGCCAATGAGCGTAAGAAACTGGAACGCCTATGCCGGTACATCAGCCGCCCGGCGGTGTCCGAAAAACGCCTGTCACTGACTGAACACGGCCAGGTCCGCTACTCTCTCAAGAACCCCTGGCGCGATGGCAGCTCCCACGTGATCTTCGAACCGCTGGATTTCATCGCCCGGCTCGCTGCACTAATTCCCAAGCCTCGCGTCAATCTTACCCGCTTCCATGGCGTATTCGCCCCCAACTCCAATCACCGGGCACTGATCACGCCGGCCGGCCGGGGCAAGGGACGCAATCCCAATACTGCCGATGCTCTTACAGAACGGACACCCGCCGAACGCCATGTCGTCATGACCTGGGCGCAGCGCCTCAAGCGCGTGTTCAACATCGATATCAAGACTTGCCAGACCTGCGGCGCTACCATG
>JABINT010000048.1 GCA_018698075.1 Acidiferrobacteraceae bacterium | reverse complement strand
TTACCGTTCCCAGCGCAATCTAGGGTCGTGTGTACTGGAGTGGTGTTGGCTGGCGGCGGGGCGTCTGCAGCTCTATCTGCATGGGGGCCAGCGGATGTGGGATTACGCCGCGGGCAGCCTTATCTTAAGAGAGGCCGGGGGCGAATTTACGACCGTTGCGGGCAATCCGCTCGATTGTCGAAAGTTCACCAAGCGATCGGTAATCGCGGCGACCAGCCCCGAATTACATACTCTTTGGTTGGCCTGGATTCGGGAGAATCAACAACCGTGGGGTGAATAAGCAAATATTTATGTGCCGAATCAATAATACTTGCTATACCTTTTGGTTCGGTCTGGGCATAGTCAGCCACTGAGAATTTTTTGCCCTACGCTTACGAGTTGGCGTGGTGAAAACCGACATCCACCCTCGCCTGTCTCATTTTTGCCAAATGAAACAAGACTCCAGCGTGAAATTACAGTAAACGAGGCATCATCATGAATACCGCACCAGCAGCTGCCCCCTCAGTGGTGGATCGGCGCACCAAGGCTAACGCGATCCGCGCACTCAGTATGGACGCGGTGCAAAAAGCCAAAAGTGGCCATCCGGGCATGCCCATGGGCATGGCCGATATCGCCGAAGTCTTGTGGTCCGATTATCTGCGCCACAATCCCACCAACCCCAAATGGGCCGATCGCGACCGTTTTATCCTGTCAAATGGTCACGGCTCTATGCTGCATTACTCTTTATTGCATCTGGCCGGGTACGATCTGCCGATCGAGGAGTTACAGAATTTTCGCCAACTGCATTCGCGCACACCAGGCCATCCCGAGTATGGCTATGCGCCGGGAGTGGAAACCACTACCGGGCCACTGGGCCAAGGCATTACCAATGGCGTGGGTATGGCTTTGGCAGAGAAAGTGCTTTCGGCGCAGTTCAACCGAGACGGCCATAGTGTTGTTGATCACCGTACTTACGTTTTTCTAGGTGACGGGTGTTTGATGGAGGGGATTTCCCATGAGGCCTGTTCTCTCGCGGGCACCTTGGGTTTGGGCAAACTGACGGCTTTTTGGGATGACAACGGCATTTCTATCGACGGCGATGTTCAAGGTTGGTTTACCGATGACACGCCAGCGCGTTTTCGCGCCTATGACTGGCAGGTCATTGAGAATATTGATGGCCATGATCCGCAAGCGATCGCCAAGGCGATCGATGAGGCCCAGGCCGACACGACACACCCCACGCTTATCTGCTGCCGCACTGTGATCGGCTGGGGCTCGCCCAACAAGCAGGGCAAAGAGTCCTGCCATGGTGCGCCATTGGGTGACGAGGAGATTGCACTCACCCGCGAGGCGTTGGGTTGGACTCATGCGCCTTTCGAGGTGCCTGACGATGTGCGTAGTGCCTGGTCTGCAACCGAATCGGGTGCAGCGATGGAACAAGATTGGCAGGGGCGTTTTGAAGCCTACCGTGCTGATCACCCGGCATTGGCTGATGAATTCGAGCGACGCATGGCTGGCGTGTTGCCTCAAAACTGGACAGAAAAGGCGGATGCCTTTATTGCATCGGTCAACGCGGATGCCAAAACAGTTGCCAGCCGCAAAGCGTCGCAGATGGCCTTGGATGGCTTTGGACCGTTGCTAAAGGAACTGATCGGCGGTTCGGCCGATCTTGCTGGCTCGAACCTTACCCTGTGGTCTGGTTCCAAGGGTATCTCTAGTGATGATGCATCCGGAAATTATGTGTATTTTGGTGTGCGCGAGTTTGGTATGGCGGCGCTTTGCAACGGCCTTGCCCTGCATGGTGGGTTGATCCCTTACAGCGCTACGTTCCTGGTATTTGCTGATTACGCGCGCAACGCTTTGCGTATGGCAGCGCTGATGAAAATCCGCCAGATCTTTGTCTTTACCCACGATTCCATTGGTTTGGGTGAGGATGGACCGACCCATCAGCCCGTTGAGCACGTAGCCAGCCTGCGACTGATTCCCAATATGTCCGTGTGGCGACCTTGCGATGTGGTTGAGACTGCGATCGCCTGGCGCTGCGCCCTTGAACGCGACGATGGCCCCAGTAGCCTTGCCCTGTCACGCCAGAATCTCCCCTATCAGGCCCGCGATGCTGCGCAGATTTTGGATATTGCTCGAGGCGGTTATGTGCTGGCTGATTGTGACGGTACACCTGAAGCGATTATCATTGCCACCGGCTCCGAGGTGATGTTGGCGATGGACGCGGCAGTAGTGTTGCGCGAGAAGGGCCGCCGCGTCCGGGTGGTATCTATGC
>JABINT010000117.1 GCA_018698075.1 Acidiferrobacteraceae bacterium | reverse complement strand
TAGGGAGACGCTTGAGTGCCTGATCGCTTTGCTACACGACCCGGACCCGGATGTACGCCTGGATGTCGCGGTCATGCTGGGCGGTTCAGGCCAGAATAAAGCTGTTCCTGCTCTCGTTGAGAGCCTATTAAATGATCCTGAGGGTGAGGTGCGTATCGAGGCAGCGCGGGCGCTGGCCAAACTGGGCGCGCCACAGGCGGTCGAGCCGTTGATCCGCTGCTTGCGTGAGGACGGGCTGCCACAACTCGATCTTTCGATCGATGACATGGAGTTTGGTGATTCTCTAGAGGTCCAGAGCCAGGCGCTCAACGCCCTGGGCGATATTGGCGATCCCCGGGCCACTACGCCAGTAGTTGAGATTCTCTCCGACCCCGATTACGAAGATCTGCAGGAAACCGGTTTCGAGGTCCTGTCAAAACTGGATGACAGCAGAGCCCGGGCCTTTTTGCTGGAACAGCTAGCCGGCGGATCCAAGCCGCTAGCACGCCGCCGCGCAGCTCATGCGCTGGGTGCCTTAGCCCACAGCGATAGCCAATCAGAAGGGCCAGGCGCCGTAGTGCTTGCCTTGATCAACGCACTGCTGGATGTTGACCCAACGGTACGAATCAGTGCGGGCCAGGCACTGGCAGAAGTTAAGCATCCAATGGTGACGGTGCCGTTAACGCTGTTGCTGACCGATTTGGACAGCCAGGTCAAGGTTGCGGCAGCTGATATTCTGGTCCGTACGCACGCACCCGGTGTTGTCGAGCGATTGCTGGAGATGCTGTCTGACGCCGGACTGGAATTAAAAGTCGAGATAACCAGACTTCTCGGTGACAGCGGTGACCCAAAGACGGTGCCGGTGTTGCGCAACCTGCTGACAACGGAAGATGAAAGGCTGCGTTATCAGGTGGTCACCGCCCTGGGCGCCCTGGGCCGACCGGGGGCTGAACGTGATCTGGCGACGATATTACAGGACCCGAAGATTCACGCGAACACCCGCGCTCGAGCTGCGGCCGCTTTGGGGCGTATCGCCGGGGTGACACAGTTGGAAGCGGATGGGTGCGACGCTGACACCGTGCTTGACCATGAAAAAGTCTTAGAAGCCCTTGAATGTGCCGTGTTCGATCGCAATGAGGCGGTGGCGCTGGCGGCACTGACAGGGCTGGTGGAATTGATGACTCCCGAAAAGGCAGTGCAGCTCTTATCCGACCTGCTGCGGCGCGTCAAAGTTGACGTGCAACCGGAAAACCCCGCGCTGACCGAGCCCGAAGACGACGCGACCGACTCCGTGGAGTCAAAGAGCGAAGGCACTGTTGCAGCTGATCCATTACGTGAGCTGGTGGGCGGACACACTGCCCAGAGCTCGACGTTGGCTGCCATATTGAGTGCATCCGATGATGCTGATCCGCCATCGCCCCACCCGGAGGTTGGCGCCGGCAAGCCGGTTCCAGTTCCTGTTGGCTCGGTACAGGTATTGGCAGCGGGCCTGTTGGGAGAATACCCGGACTCGGGTTCGATCTCGGTACCGGTGCTGGTAGAGGCACTTAAGGGAGCTAATGAGCGCCTGACTCGTGAGGTGCTGCTGGCACTGGGCCGGATCGGAGACACTGCGGCGATTGAGCCAGTGTTGCGTTGCCTTGAGTCAGATGAGGAACAAGTGCGCCTCGCTGCGATCGATGCCCTGGTGGGCATTGGTAAGGGGCTGGAAAGCCCGGTGCTGAATGCGGCGTTGGTCAGACTGTTAGATGATCCCGGAGCGACTGTGCGCGATTGGGCTGTAAGGGCGCTGGCAGATACCGGTGGCGAAATGGCGGGACTGCATCTACCACGAATGCTGGCGGACGAGGATCGCAGCGTGTGTCGTAGAGCGATGGCGGGGCTGACGCCCGCAATGGGGGATCCCCAACTCTCGCGGCAGTTGCAGGCCAATCTGTTCCGTTTTTCGGCCGGCCTTCGCCATGAGGCAGCAGCTACGCTCAGGCGACTGAACGATTCGGACAGCACAACGTGGCTGCTGGACCTGTTGCATGAGGACGAGCAGGAGGCGTTCCATTGGATCTGCATTGATGCCCTGGGTGAGATTCACGCGACACCGGTCGGGGCCGCTACCGGGTGACAACACAGCCAGCAGCGTTAGGGGCAAAGCATCAGTAAGCCGTACCGCTGCCGGGAGAAGGAACAACAGGAATAACTCGTTGTCTGGCCACGATACCGCAAGACGCACCCGCGCCCAGTGACGAGAAATTGAATATTCCGTTTCATGACCACAGCCACTCGCGGGTGAAAAGAACAGATCGTTCTATCCTGGTCGGCCGGCCGCAACAAAGGGAGCCTAGAGGAACCGTATACAGGGAAGTTATCGCCGCTTTTTGGAATTGGCACAGATATTGCTTACTAAAAGGCCATGATCAGGCACGCCGGGACCCCGAACTCCGCCAGCAAGGTGGTGCCGGTGAAAGGCGCAAAGCATGCAATGAGGCAGGTGGCAGAAAAATGAACGGAGCGATCGGGGTGCGACGGGGTCGGCATTGGCCGACCACGGCTTTGAAGTTGTGCATCTCGCGCTCGTCCGGCGTCGTCGGGGCGCTGCTGTGTTGCGTAGTGCTTTTGAGCAGTGTATCGGCCGGGGCTGTTGAGATCTCCGCCGCGGATATCGACGCCTTGAGCGAAGCCCGCGATATTTACCACGCCAACTGCGCGATGTGCCACGGCTACGATGGCATCCCGATTCTGCCCGGCGCACCCAATTTCGCCAAGGGTGAGCGATTGGACAAACCCGAGGCCGAACTGCTCAGGAGTATCGCTGAGGGTCGGGCGACCATGCCGCCTTGGGCCAAGGAACTGAACCAGCGCGAGCAGCTTGCGGTGCTCACTTATATCCGGATGATCGGCGGGGACGGGTTGTTCCAGGACTATTGCGAAAGCTGCCATAGCTCGAGCATGCCAGCGCTCTCCGAGGCTATTCCGAAGGGTCGGGAAAAACTGAGTCACTACGCTGGCCCGTGGGAGTTTTGCCACGATAGCGAAGTAGAGCACGTAGTGCCGCGAGAAGACATCATCTCGCTGATCCGCTTTTTACGCGAAATTCCCAAGCCAATGCTTAAAGGTCAGATCACCGGAGAGAAAGAATGAACCAGCCCCGGATCAGCCGCTGTCCGAACCGCTTCGGCTGGGTCGCTGTGCTATTGCTGGTACTTATTTCACCGGAAGCCCTGGCATTGGAGGCCAACGAGTATCGCCAGTTCATGGGTATCGACTCGCGCCGATTGATCTGGTTTCTGGCGCAGATGCACCTGTTTTTCGGGGCCTTTGTTCTCGGAGTGCCGCTGTTTGCGGTGATCGTTGAGATCGTTGGCTGGCGTAGTGCCGATTCGAAACTGGACAAGCTCGCCTACGAATTCACCAGCCTGTTGAGTGTGGCCTACGCCACTACTGCCGCCCTGGGGGGGTTGCTCGCGTTTGCGTTGTTCACGCTTTATCCGACCTTTATGGGGTACATGGCCGGCTTGTTCAAAGATGTCATGTTCATGTATGCCTTGTTGTTTTTTGCCGAGACTTTTTTCTTATACCTGTACTACTACGGCTGGAACCGTATGCAAGGGGGCGGCCCTTTCCCTGTCAAGTTGCAGTGGTTGTTCAAGGGGCTGGGGATTTTGATTATCGGCGTTGCAGTGGTGCTGTTGTTCGGTGGGTTCGGCCTGCAGATGCGCGGCGATACGCGCTCCTTCATTGCGCTGTTGTACATCCTGCCGCTGGGGGTGGGCCTGCTGATTCTTCGTGACCTGAAAAGCTCGCACATCCTGATAGGCATCCTGCTCAATATTGCTGGCACCGCTATCATGCAGCTTGCGAACAGCTGGGCGGGATTCATGATGAGCCCAGCAGGGGTGGACCAGGAAGGCGAACTGATTGGTACGGTCTGGCAGGTGTTTGAGAACATCCTCGCCACACCGATTGCGATTCACCGGATGTTGGGCAACCTGGCATTCGGGGGGTTGGTCGCGGGGGCTTATGCGGCTGTCAAGTTTATTGGCGCGAAGACCCCAGCTGAACGAGCCCACTACGACTGGATGGGGTACATCGCTAACTTTGTGGCCATCTGCGGCCTCATTCCCCTACCTTTTGCAGGTTACTACCTCGGTCGTGAGGTTTATTCCACCAGTGCGGTGATGGGCAACAATATGATGGGGGGCGACTTCTCCTGGACTTTCATCATCCAGGCGATGTTAGTGGGCTCCCTTTTCCTGATCAGTAATTATTACCTGTGGAGTGGCATGACCCGGATACCCGGTTCAGATCGTTACTACAAATACATCAAATTCATTCTCGGGGCGCTGATTATTTCTTTCGCGATCTGGCTCACGCCGCACAACCTGCCCTTGACCAGCGGAGAAGTGGGTGACATGGGCGGTAGCCAGTATCACCCGACGCTCAAGTTTATGGGCTTGATGCCGGCAAAGAACGCGGTCGTGAATCTGATCATTCTGTCGACCTTCTTTAGTTTTCTTCTCTATCGTCGTGGCAACAAGAGCGACGTTGTGCCGATCAGTCAACAAGGCCGCATTCCTAAGATCGTGATTTCCCTGGCAGGACTGGTTGCCGTCGCTATTGTGGGTCAGTACGCGCTGTCGATGTTTAACCTGGATCCGGCTGAACTTGATTTGCCGGCAGACCGGGCGCACTATTTTCGAACAGTGGGCTACCTGTTGGCTTTTGAATGTGCGATGGCTGTACTCGCGGTCATCCTCGCGTTACGGGACAGAGGGAAACTTGCCCAGGGCCTGTACATGACAGCCACAGCCTTGAGTGTGGCGATATTCCTCGGCGTGTATGGGTTTGTCGTCATGGAGAAGGCCTCGCCGTTTCTGCGCAACATTGCGGTCTCGCAATTTTTGCAGTTGATCAGCTGCATCATCCTGGTGACAGCCATCGATATCTACCTTTTCCGGGGCGCCCGGGAACTGGGTAAATTGCAGTGGGGCAAGATGACGGTGCGCAGCCAGTATGCCTTGCTGCTCCTTACGTTTGTGATCACGATGAATATGGGTTTGATGGGTTTCATCCGTTCCGGTTTGCGCGGTGACTGGCATATTTTTGGGGTGATGCGTGACACCTCCCCCTGGTCATACACCCCGAGTAACTACACGATGACTGAGATGGTCAGCCTGGCGGTACTGGTATTTATGGTCGGGGTTGCGTTCATGTTCTGGCTTGGTGGTATTGCCGCGAAAAACAAGGCGCCGGATGAGCCGGCAGATAACCCCGATGACGTGTCTGATGAGTCG
>JABINT010000120.1 GCA_018698075.1 Acidiferrobacteraceae bacterium | reverse complement strand
CGCGATGCATGGGCTTGGCTCACCTGGCCGTCTTTTTCATACTCGATGCCGCTTGCGCGGCCGCCTTCGATAATGATCCGCCGAGTCAGAGCCTTTGTGGTTAATGTCAGGTTGGCTCTTTTTAATGCGGGTTTTAGATGGGCAACCGCAGCACTACAGCGCCGGCCGTTGCGGGTAGTACTGTCAAGACGGGCGATGCCTTCGGGTTTAAACCCGTTCAGGTCGTCTGAGGTGCCCTGACCGGATTGCTCTCCCGCCAGATCGAGTGCATCAAAAAGCGGATTCTCCAAGGTGCCCCGGGTTACCCCGAGCGGGCCATTGCCCCCGCGCCAGATACTCTGGCCCCGATCTGAGGATTCACAACGTTTGAAATATGGCAGGCATTGCGCAAAGGTCCATTCGGCCAGCCCGAATTTATCTGCCCAGCGGTCATAATCTTTCGGGTGGCCGCGCATGTAGACCATCGAGTTGATCGACGATGAGCCACCGATTACTTTACCTCGCGGCAAATCGATCTGCCGGCCATCGCACTCGGGTTCGGGCTCGCTCTTGTAGTTCCAGGTGATACTGGGATCCTTGTATGCGTGATAGACCCCAGCCGGGATATGTACCATCAGTTTGCGATCCATGGGCCCGGCTTCGAGGATCAGTACCTGGTTACCCGGGTCTTCGCTTAGCCGGTTGGCCAGGACACAGCCGGCCGATCCGGCGCCGATGATGATGTAATCGTATTCCGACACAGTGTTTAGTTGATGATCATGGCACCATGAAAACTGCAACCCGTATTTTCATGGTGCAAAGCCTCTTTGCTGGGGTGCCCCGCATACCCGGTAACGAGCCAACAAAATTTCAGGGGAAAAGTCTAAATTAAATTTAATCATAAAAACCAGCCCTGTATGGTAAAAAGGTCGTGGCTTGGCATCCCGAGCACCCGCGAGGCTCGATCTCTCGTCACATGAACAAAGAGCAGGGGTGCTGTAGCCCCCCTAATAACTGGCATCTAAAGAAAAACTGGCCTGGAGAGCTGAATAAATGATCAAGGCGTTTTACAAGGCCCGACAGTGGGCGCTATGGGCCTATGGTGGCGGGGCACTACTGATATCGTCCCTTTGGCTGCAGGTACAAATGACAGTCGCGCTTAACGAGTGGTATGGCCGTTTCTATGATTTATTGCAAAATGCGGCCAGTTTCTCTGATGAGCCACAAAAAGGTATTGATCAATTCTTTGGAGAGCTGATTTCGATCGGTTACGTGAGTTCGGGTTTTGAAGGAACGCCATCGTTTGTTGTGATTGCGTTTCCGTATGTGATTCTTGCCATCTTCACAGGGTGGTTCACCCGGATCTATGGGCTGCGCTGGCGCGAAGCCATCACCTTTAACTATGTGCCCCGCTGGCGTGCGGTTGAGTACGAGATCGAAGGGGCCTCACAGCGGATTCAGGAAGACTGCAATCGTTTTGCTCGCATTGTGGAGTCCTTGGGCCTTCAAATCGTACGCGCTGCTATGACTTTGATCGCATTTATACCGGTACTGCATAAATTATCGGAGAAGGTTGATACTCCGATACTTCGCGATATCGAAGGCTCACTGGTGTGGGCGGCTTTGGTAATCTCGCTCGGCGGCTTGTTTGTTTCCTGGTTGGTGGGCTGGAAGCTGCCAGGGCTGGAATACAACAACCAGAAAGTCGAAGCGGCATTTCGCAAAGACCTGGTTCTGGGCGAAGACGATAAGGTGAACCATGCCGATATGGGGAAACTGCAAGGATTCTTTGTAGATATTCGGCGCAATTATCACCGGCTCTACTTTCACTACACCTACTTTGATGCCTGGGCGACTTCCTACGATCAATTTATGTCGATATTGCCTTATATCGTGATGGGTCCTGGCCTTTTTACCGGGATGTTGACGCTGGGTGTAATGGTTCAGGTATCCAATGCCTTCGCTAAGGTGCACGGGAGTTTTTCACTGTTCTTGCATAACTGGACAACTATTACTGAACTACGGTCGATCTGGAAGCGATTGAATGAGTTTGAGGAAAACCTCGATCGCTACCCGGTGGCCGTAGCCATGTGAGTTATCCAGCGCTAGGGCATGCATTGTGATTAGCCAAAGGGTGATCGGGTGGCAGATGGGTCAGATGACGAACAGTTTGCATGCCCCAGCAAAGGCGTACCGTTTGGTACCCGCCAGCAAAGGTATGCCTTAGGTTATGGATCCGAAAGACTTTGTTTGAGAAATATGGTGGGTTTTCCACTATCCACCAGGCGGTCCAGAGCTTTTATGACGGGGTTTTAGACCACGAGGTGTTATCTCCATATTTTGATGGTGTTGATATGGCCAGGCTTATAGACCATCAGAGCCGTTTTTTTGCGTCGGCTATGTCTGGGCCATCATCGTTTCTCCGAACTGGTGGAACGAGGCAACTGCTTCCACTGCACAGTCAGTATTCTGGATATTGATCATTTCAAAAAGTATAACGATGGATATGGCCATGAATTTGGTGATTTTGTTCTAAAAGAATTTTCACAGCAGAGTCGTGATCGACTCTCTGAGAAAACCATATTTGCCCGCATAGGGGGCGAAGAATTCTGTATTGTTGCTTATTTCGGGAGCGCAGAAACGGCGACAGATGAACTCCAGGAAGCACTGGATTTGGTGCGGGATATGCAACTTTAAACTCCCAAGACCGAATCGGTTAATATTACATTCAGCGCTGGAATTGCGGAGTTTGGTCCTGACAGGAAAACCCTCGATAAATTTCTCAAAAATGCAGACCGTGCTCTTTATTTCGCCAAGGCAAATGGACGCTCGTGCGTGATCCCATACTCAGCAGATCTGTTCGAAAAACGCGACACCACACTGATCGCGCGGGTTGATCAACAGCAGGATAAGCAGTCTGATACTCTTATATGGGGCAAAATGTTCGAACTCCGACCGACAGTCAGCTCGGGCGTAATCACGTCCTGGACCTGTTTTAGTACGGGAAACGGCAACTGGATTGACCAGGAGTACATCAAATCGTGTATGTGAGAAATTGACAATCCGGTTTTGATCCTGACCGGGTGGGTTAAATAAAAAGCGTAACACCATCGACCACGCCGACCGCAAGCGTCAACAGTACGCTTGCCAGATGCAGCCGTTTAAAAGTGGCCGCTTTTGCTTCGTCCCGCGCCCGATTGGTGGCTGGGATCAACGCGTAAGCCAGTAGCGCAAATCCCAGGGCGAGCCCTCCAAGTATGGCGCCTGCCGTGAAGCCAGCCAGTTGGCTGGTGATACCCATTGCGAGACCCAAACCTGCAAGAATTAGAAAGAAGCGTGGGAACAGGGCACGCAGAAAAGGACCACTGGCACCGTTCTTCAGCTGCACAAACACCAACGGGGCAACCACGGCACTTTGAAAAACAATGATCCCAAGGGAGACCCCGCCAAGAAGGTAAGCCAGTTTAATCATGGTTCTTTAATGACCTCGAGGTTCGACTGGTTGTCGTATAGGAGAATTAATTAGCAATCTGAAAGCATACATGGGTACAGCCAAGACGGTGTGAAAGGGAGCCCGCTTGCGGTAATAGTCTTTTGTCTTGATCCAGGTGAACAATAGGCCCCAGGTATAATGCCTTTATAGATCAAGCGTATTATCACCCGAATGTTAATGGCCCTTACGTTGAAATGATTCCGGTTATTCTCTCTGGTGGCGCCGGCACACGCCTGTGGCCGCTATCACGATCATTGCACCCAAAGCAGTTTCATGCCCTGACTGGCAGTACAACGCTGATCCAGCAGACCGCGTTGCGTCTGAAAGATGCCGGCTATGCCAGCCCGCCACTGGTATTGTGTAACGAGGATCACCGCTTCATGGTGGCAGGCCAGCTGGACGAGGTGGGCATTTCGCCCTCGAGCATCATCCTCGAGCCCGTTGCCCGGGGCACGGCGCCAGCTATTGCCTCGGCAGCTAAGTTGGTTGAAGCACAGCACAGTGACGATGTGATGGCCGTGTTTCCCGCAGATCATGTCATTGCAGATAACGATGCATTTAAGACAGCGCTGGACCAGGCTGTGGCGCTGGCGAGTGAGGGCCACCTGGTGACATTTGGCATCACACCGCAAAGTGCTCATACCGGTTATGGCTATATCCGTCTTAAAGGTGAGCTCAAAAAGGGGGTGGGGCAGGTCGATAAGTTTGTTGAAAAGCCCGATGCCATCACTGCACAGGCTTACCTGGATCATGGCGGGTATTTCTGGAATGGTGGGATGTTTGTTTTTAAGGCATCAACGATGCTTGAGGCCTTTGCCGAACACGCACCAGACATGCTGGCGCCCTGTAGCACGGCGGTATCCGACGCGCAGTCGGACGGGTATTTTTTGCGCCTGGAAAAGAGTAGTTTTGAATCGGCCCCAGCGGACTCTATCGATTATGCCGTAATGGAAAAGGCATCGCGCACGATGATGGTGCCGCTGAATGCGGGCTGGGGCGATGTTGGCTCGTGGGCTTCCCTGTGGGAGTCTCTTGATAAAGATGAGCGCAACAATGCCAGTCAGGGCGATGTCATCCTGAACGATACCGACAACAGCCTGGTGATCTCCGAGCGTGGCCTGGTTGCCACGATCGGTGTGAACAACCTGGTGATTGTGGATACACCCGATGCGTTGCTGGTCGCCAAACGCGATCACAGTGGTGAACTCAAACAGTTGGTAGGAAGCCTAACTACGCAGGGCCGCCCTGAGGTGCAGCATCACCGCCGAGTCTATCGACCCTGGGGCAGTTTTGAAGCTATCGACCAAGGCCCGCGCTTTCAGGTTAAACGTATTGTGGTGGACCCAGGTAAGAAACTTTCTTTGCAGCGCCATCAACACCGGGCAGAGCATTGGGTCGTGGTGCGTGGTAGGGCGCAGGTAACCGTTGGGGAGGAAACCTTCATACTGGAGGAGAACCAATCGACCTATATACCGCCTGGCACCATACACCGCCTGGCGAATCCGAAAGACATGCCGCTTGAGATTATCGAAGTGCAGTCGGGCGATTATCTGGGCGAGGATGATATTGAGCGCCTCGAGGATGACTACAACCGTAGCAGCGAAGGCTGAGTTTGTTTGATTCTTGGCCCTGGTGTCAGGGGTCGTTAGGCCTCCCTGAGATGGCGTGATATTTTTGAGTTGACTCCTGTATCCGTGCGACCGCGTCTTGCGCCAACCATTCGGTAGCAGGCTGGTCGGTCTCATAATGACCGTACCGATCTTTTCCGCGGATCAGCATCGCCGAATCGGAGTCGGATTTTTTCTGGCGCATGCGAGGATTGATGTACTGGATATTAAGACCAATACGTCGATCATCACTGGTGTTGGGGCTCGAGGCATGAATAGTCCAACCGTGGTGCAGTGAGGCTTCTCCGGGTTTTAATGGGCAAAGCACTGCATCTTCTTCACGGACATTTTCTATTGTCTGCGATTGCAACAGCACATTGTCAGGGTCATTACCCGTTGCCTGGTCGCAGATACCCCGCGTATGGCTCCCAGGGATCATCCGCATACAACCACTTTGGGCAGATGCCACCGAGAGTGCCAGCCAGGCGGAGACCTGCTCATCGCCATCAAAACCCCAGTAAGTCAGATCCTGGTGCCAACTTACAAAAGCCGGTGTCGCGGGTTCCTTAATAACGTAGGTCACGTTATACAGCAGTATGTCAGGGCCCAGAATCTCCTCAACAAGATCGAGCAGAGTAGGGTGCGTCGCAAGCTCATAGGGAGACCGAAGAATCGTATGCACTTTACTGTGATAGTGCAGCGCACCGACTTGTGCCTCTGTGTCTTCTAGTATCTGCCGATGGTGGGCCGCCGCATGCGCTGAAAGCACGGGTGCACCCCCGATAAAGCCATCACGGATGTAGCACTGCGCCAGGTCAACATTATTTGTCGAGCCCATGCAACCTCCCTCATTAAATACTGCCCAAATGATGCCTTTGGCCGGCGAGTTAAAAATATCAATTGGCGACAATATCTTGCTTCGATGCGCCGCAGAATCAGGTAATACATCTGATACTTTTGACTACATCGAACGATTTTACAACCGAAGGAAAATGCGTAAGCTAGAACAAACGGATCAAACTGCTCTTAACTGAGTGTCCGGAGAATCGGGGTAAAACCAACGCCCAGTTCCTGAGCGGAACATGTTTCTACTTAGGGCACCTGTTATAGGGAAGTTTTCAGCTTATGCTGACATTGGAATGCGGTAGGATGGGATTGGAAACGGAATCGTCACTGAGTAGCTGACCGTTATGAAAAATGCAGCAGTCATCATCTTTGTCTATCTTCGCCTGATACATGGCCCCGTCAGCCTGAGTGAGCAGTGAGCGCACGTCGGTCGCAGATTCGGGGCAAAAACTGATACCAAGGCTCCCGGAGGTCTGGATTGTTTCCCCGCATACTTCAATCGGGGCTTTTATCTGATGTGCGATGTGTTGTGCGAATCGGGAGATCTGTTGTTTGCTCTGCACCTTGTCGATCACGATCAGGAATTCATCGCCTGCAAGGCGGCCGATTACGGCGTTGAGCGTGTTTAGCGCTCGAAGCCGCTTTGAGATTTCAAACAGCACAAGATCCCCAGCCGCATGACCCCATTTATCGTTAATGGACTTAAAATCATCCAGATCAAGAAAGCACAGCGCCAGAGTCTCCTTGTTCGCTTTTACCTTCGCGACTGCGCTGCTAAGGTATTCCATAAGCCTTCTGCGGTTGGGAAGACCGGTAAGCGGGTCGTGGTGTGCTTTGAAATCGAGCGATTTATATTTTTTTATCAGGTCCTTTTCGATCCGTTTCTGATTGGCCAACTCCGTTTTAAGCGCCGCGTTCTCCTGCTTGAGTGATCGGGTGTGTTGTTTAAGCTGGGATTCAAACAGGGCATTGGCACCTGCTAACTCGGTCTCCAGCTCCAGCCGTCGAACAAATTCTTTTTGCAATGCCCAATTGGTTTGCGTAATGCTTCCAATTATCGGGGGCTGAATCGACGGTACCCGTGCGGATTCATCAGCTCCCTTTGGTGCTCTAGCCTGTGTTGTGTCTTTTGCCCCAACAATGGAAAAGTTCATACTCAGGGATTTCTTCTTGACTTCTTCTGATCCCTGCTTGATCTTGTTCTTCGCTTGGCGATCCTTCTTGAGTTCAGCGATTGCCTGCTCTTTTTGCACAGGGGCTGTGCCATAAATCAATGATCCTTCTTCAAACAAAGGCTGACAATGAACCTTGATTGTGGCCATAGCACGTGCAGGGTGGATACGGAACCGCTTGCCCTTGGTGTTAAATCGTTTCAGCTCTTTGCGAGTTGCCGCCTCGGCCTTGCATGGATTCTCGACTAATGCGGCATAAACTACTGTAGCCTTGCGTGGAGTGGTGGTAGCCTCAGCCCGCTCATTGACCGGCAAAGAGAGATCTTTACTGGAATAACCGATTTTGACAACGCCATCTGCGTCAGCCAAGGTAGCAATGTAGACCCAACCTTTCATGCCTAAATAATACTGACGCTCTTAAAATGTCAGTAGTTAATACCCGCCAAAGTCCAATCAAATTAGAGGCGCAGGTAGGCGCGTTCAGGAAGATTACATTTTGTACGCCTCAAGCACGAGACGCAGTCTGGAAGTAACTTCAATAGGGTAATGAAAAAGTGTTGCCCAGTCTTTTCCTGGGGTAATCGATCGCGTCACCAGGTTCTTGTTGAAGTATTCTCTTTCTAGGTTGTTCGGCGATCGGGCCGAACCTGTATATCTACTTTTCCCAATGGAATTCGTTTAGTCGTTAGGGCGAGAACATGACCTATCTACCATTCTGATAGGGCTGCGTTGGGATAGAAATAATCATTCCGATATTCGATCAGAATCACACCTGTGCCGCTGCGATCTTCTGAGTGTGATACGAACCTTGTTCTGCCTGACGTTTCTGTTCTGATGACTTTCCGAATCTACCGTTGGATGCACTGTGGGCCACCACTCTAGATCCCGCTTGTCCGAGGGTTGATCTGTTTTCGAGATCGACGCTTTTGATGCTCCATTGCTTTTTGATTGTCAAAATACGCTCCAGAATTTGTTCGAACAGCGCAACGAGACGAGCATCAAAATGAGTGCCGGAATCGTTCTTCAGCTTGGCAATAGCTTCATCCACTATCCAGGCCTGCTTATAGGGTCGCTTTGTGGTCAAGGCATCAAACACATCGGCGATGGCCACAATCCGGGCGGATTCTGGGATGGCGTTTTTGGCCAATCCATCGGGATAGCCAGTGCCATCCCACCTCTCATGATGAGAGCGAGCTACCTCAGCCGCCAGGGTGAACAGGGGGGTGTCGCTCTTGCTTAGGATTGCGGCACCGATCACAGTATGATTCTCCATGATCTTGCGTTCAGTGGGTGTCAGCACGCGCGGCGCCCCCATGATTGTATCTGGAATCCCGATCTTACCGGTATCATGCATCGCCGCTGCGAGCCTTAACTGTCCTGCATCGGCTTGTGACCAGCCGGCGGCTTTCGCCAGCGCTTGGGCATAGTCAGCCATGCGCCAAATATGTACGCCGGTATCATTGTCGCTAAAGTGTCCGGCTGCCCCTAACATGTAAATTGCAGCTTCCTGGCTTTTTTCGAGTTCCCTGGCATTTACCAAAGAAAGATGGGTGGATATCCGATGGCGGGTCACGGTTGGCGACAGTGGTTTGTGAATGTAATCAACAGCGCCTGATTGAAACCCTTTCGATTCACTACTCTCATCATTGGAGGCGGTAACGAATATCACAGGAATGGATTGCGTGGCAGGGATCTCTTTTAGTTTGCGACACACTGTATAGCCATCCAGGTCTGGCATATCGACGTCGAGCAGGATCAGATCCGGGCGAAATCTTTGAGCCGCTGCGAGTCCGTCTACCCCGTTACGTGCAAATTTTAACTGGTAGTCATCCTTCAGCATCTGTCTGAATAACTGAAGAGTCGAAGGCTCATCATCAACTATAAGTATTGTTGTCTGGCGCATATACTCGATTACCTCGCTGGGCTAGGTTGCAATTTAAACTGCTGTATCAACGCCGCTGCGGCATCTTTGGCTTTGCCAAAGTCAAATGTCCCCAACGCATTCTCAATTCCAGCAAGATCAGACTTTGTCAGATATCGTCGCAGGTCTTTCAGAATCGGATCAGCCAGTTCGGGATCGAGCTCATCCAGCGCCGCGAATAGCTTTTTAAAAAGGGGCTCTATCATCAGAGGGTCTTGAGTTATCTCGAGGTTCTTAGGGCCCGAGTCATCAAATGATGCTAGTTTGCCAATGGCCGTAAATGCCTTGTCCACGGCGCATTTCAAGTGAGTAAAAAGTTCTTGCTGACGGTCATAATTTTCGGCCCGTATTACCGTTTCGAGCTGTTGGCTGGCATCGGCAATTGTCGATAGCTGCAGGTTGCTCGCCGCCCCTCTGAGCGCGTGCAACAATGACAGCGCATCCGTGTCCTTACGGGGCCTTTCTGCCAGATACTGCCGTAAATCGTCGAGTGTTGTGTCGTGGTGAGAAACAAAAGCCTGTAGCGCTCTTATATAGGCCGATAGCGTCTTCCAGCTGGCGCGGGCCTTTTTCGGGTCAGCGATGGCCGCGACTGTAGTGAAGTCGTCATCACTTTTCGGATCTAAGTTCAGCTCGGTTCTATTATTTGGTCTACCCCGGCCTGCCTCAACGGAATCTTCCATAAGCACGAGCAGCTTATTAATGGCGATAGGTTTGCAGGAAACTGCAGTCATCCCAGCGGCATTGCATTTATCGATATCCTCTCGCATCACACTGGCAGTGAGCGCAATTACAGGAATCGGGGATTGAATACCAGAGCGCTGTTCTAACTCACGAATTTGTGCGGATGCTTCAAGACCGTCCATTATTGGCATATGTATGTCCATGAGAACGAGGTCGTAGTCGTTTTCTTGATATGCCTCTACCGCCTCGGCGCCATTTTTTACCCAGTGTGGCGAATGACCTTGCTGGTCCAGCCATATCTTCAGTAGATCAGCGTTGGTCTTTACATCCTCGGCAATGAGGACGCGAAAGCACCTCGGTGAGTGATAGTCGTTTGTTGTTGGTCCATCGTCATCAAACAGGCATTTGATGTTTGCTGCGGCCGGTTGATATTTCAAAGTGAAGTGGAAGGTTGAGCCCTTATTCTTTAAGGTCTCAACCCAGATCTTACCGCCCATCGCTTCCACAAGTTGCTTGCAGATGCTGGTGCCAAGCCCGGTGCCGCCATATAACCGAGTGGTCGACTGATCGGCCTGGTGAAAGGGGTCGAATACTTGGGTTGCCTGTTGTTCAGTCATACCGATGCCAGTATCGGCCAATTCGAAGTGGGTTAGACCAGAGGCACTATCTACGCTAATCCGCAGGCAGATACATCCGCTTTCGGTGAACTTGATGGCGTTGTCCAGCAGGTTGACTAGCACCTGTCGCAGCCGAGTCGGATCCCCAATGACTCGCGCGGCCACCGAAGGATCAATATCCACTTGAAAGCTTAATCCTTTTTCTGTAATGCGGCCCAAATGCAGACCCTTGACATCCGAAATCATATTTTTTAGGTTAAAAGGGATTGATTCCACCTTCAATTTGCCACTTTCAAGCTTAGTCAGATCCAAGATGTCATTTAGAATGCTCAATAGATTATTGGCGGACGAATGGATGGTTTTGATCTTTTGTTTTGTTTTTGCAGGCAAGGTTGTATCAGAGCTTACTATTTCTGAAAATCCCAGGATCGCGTTCATCGGAGTTCGGATCTCATGACTCATGTTGGCAATGAAAGACTCTCTTGCAACTAGTCCTGCCTGGGCGGCATCTCGTGAACGCTCGAGCTCTGCTGTACGTAACTGGACAGTGTTTGCCAGATCATCCTCTTGCCGGCCCGCCTTGCGCCCGATCCAAGTGATAGCGACCAGAACAACTAGCCAAACAAGCAAATGACTCGCGATCAGATTAAAACGGATGTTAGAAAACCGCTTGAGATATGCCGTCAGTGGCAGGTTGATACCGGTTGCGCCACGTACTTCGCCGATTTTGTAGCCCAGGTGACCATGGCACTTCATGCAGCCAGATTCCATTATCATCGGACGTAGATATCGCAGGTGAGGGATACCATTGATGTCTGTTGTTTTCCAGATCTCTTCTGCATCGCCCGGTGAACTGGACATGATCTGCAATTGCTCGGCCTCCCATTCGTCGGGCGCATTGGCGGAATTTAAAAACTTAAGCCCAGTAATGCGACCTCTGACGCCGTACTCATCTTCATAATCGTCCATCATCTGGCGGAGCATGCTGGCGGGGTTGATCAAGGTGAGGTCAAGCCCGTCAGTCGTAGTGACATCTCTACCCGGAACATGAGCCATAAATGGAATCGGCTGTTGGCTTTGCGTGATGGGTACATAAACGCCGCCGTGACGGGTGCCCCACCGACGGAAGGTGATGTCCTTACTGAGGATTGCTTGCGCCTCAGCGTTGACCTGCTGGTTCATGTTTGTCTTAGCATGGTCAACGTTATATGCAAGGGAACCGCCTATCAGCAGAGTCCAGAAAATGATTGATATTATTGTGAAGCGATAAATCATGTTGTTTCTTACCTTGTGATGACGAGCTCAGTCTTTGCCACCAAGATTGAGCGGAATACTATTGGTGATATTGTAATATAATGATATCACAAATACAACGTCAATGAATTATTGGTATAATGTGTTGTACAGTTGGTTAATCGGGTCAAACTCAGTGATCGAAAAGGACAGAAGAAAACGGGTAAACGTCGCCGTTCGTATCAGCCATCACCAGATGCTGCGCCACCTGGCAGCGGCGAAAGGTGCCACTGTTCAGGATATTCTGGACAAACTGCTTGAGAAGAATCTCGAAGGAATAGAGGGTTTGACACTTAAAGAGATTGCTAACTGGGAGCCAGCTGAACCTGGAAAAGCCTTGCCTGAGTGAGGTTTTCAATAAGACTGAGATCCCAGGTTCTTTAATGGCTACGCTGGTGAGCGAGCAACAACCCCACCACTGGCTAACTCTCTTTGGTGTTCCCATTATTGGCCCTCTTTGAATATCCCAAACGGTTTTCAATCGATGTGCAAAGTTTGGACGCCGGGGCGTCTGCAAGGATAATCAGTTCCTGCCAATTGATAATCAGAAAGTGCTGCCCAGTAGCCAGGAGTTAGAGAATAAAAGAGCGTCGCTGTCGTTGTCTTGCATCCTGGGCACCGGTTCGATGTTCGAAAAGCCCAAGTTTGGGTAGCGCAACAGAATTGTCCACCGTAGTCTCGGGAGAAAGATCCGGGTTCACCAGGGCAAAATAAGCACAAACCGGATTTTTGCTTTGGTGATGGCATAATTCGAACCATGACAGACAGTTATTGTGCCGCCCTGTCGACTGGCTTACCCAATCGTTACTACAGTAACCGCGAGGATTTTCTCGCTGAACGCGAAAAGATTTTCGCGCCGATGTGGGTCTGTGTCGGCTTTGCCAGCAATGCACCTAGCCCGGGCGATGTCTTCCCGATTGAGTTCATGGAATTGCCTCTGCTGTTGGTTCGAGGTAGTGACCAGAAGCTGCGGGTCTTTCACAATGTTTGCCGTCACCGCGGCCATGTACTGATCAGCACTCCCGGTACGGTCAAGCAGTCACTGCGCTGCCCGTATCACTCATGGACCTATACGCTTGAAGGCAAACTGGCACGTACGCCGAACATCGGTGGTCCCGGTATCAACCAGATCGAATCACTGGATCGCTCAAAGTTTGGTCTGGTCGAGGTCGCCAGCACGCAATGGCACGATCTGGTTTTTATCAACCTCTCCGGGGATGCGCCGCCTTTTGCTGAGTTCATTTCCCCACTAGTCGAGCGTTGGGCACCTTACTGGGGAAGCGACGGATCGTCGATGTTGTGTCTGGATGAGTCGTATTCCCAGATACAGCTTGAACTACAGGCTAACTGGAAACTTGCTGTTGAGAATTACCTGGAGGCCTATCACCTGCCGACGGTTCATCCTGCGCTTAATAAGGTTTCGCCACTTGCTGATCATGAGATTTATCTTGCCGAGGATTTTGCCGGCCAGTTGTCGCACTGCTATACCCTGGGCGCAGG
>JABINT010000025.1 GCA_018698075.1 Acidiferrobacteraceae bacterium | reverse complement strand
TCTTGACGTAGTCCGCGTGACCCGGGCAATCGACGTGGGCGTAGTGCCGGGCATCAGTTTCGTACTCGACATGGGCCGGGGCAATCGTGATACCGCGCTCGCGCTCCTCAGGAGCGTTGTCGATCTCATCAAAGGCTTTGATGTCACCACCATGCTTGGCCGCCAGGACCCTGGTCAGAGCTGCAGTCAAAGTGGTCTTGCCATGGTCGACGTGACCGATGGTACCGACATTAACGGGCGGCTTGCTGCGTTCGAATTTTTCTTTCGCCACTTTCTGATTTCCTCAACAGTGCGTGATTAACTGGCCTTTTTCATCACCACCTCGGTGATGCTGCTTGGTGCTGGAAGGTACTGACTGAATTCCATTGAATAGGTGGCACGGCCTTGTGATGCGGAACGCAACGATGTCGCATAACCGAACATTTCCGCCAGCGGAACCTCGGCCCGAACAATCTTGCCGGCAGGAACATCTTCCATATCGGAAATCATGCCGCGGCGCGAACTCAGATCGCCCGTCACACCGCCCATATACTCCTCGGGAGTGACCACCTCGACCCGCATAATCGGCTCGAGTAATGTGGGCTTTGCCTTTCGGCTGGCCTCGCGAAAGGCCTGGATAGCAGCTGCCTTGAAGGCGTGCTCCGATGAATCCACCTCGTGGTAGGAGCCATCGTACAGCGTGACCTTTACGTCGATCACCGGATACCCGGCAACTATCCCGGACACCATAGCCTCGACCACACCCTTTTGAACCGCCGGAATATATTCCCGAGGCACCACACCGCCTTTGATCTTATCGACAAATTCGAAGCCATCGCCGCGCTCCTGCGGCTCTACCCTGAGATAAACATGGCCATACTGGCCGCGGCCGCCGGTCTGCTTGGCGTACTTATGTTCCTGCTCGACAGACGCGTTTAGTGTTTCACGATAGGCTACTTGTGGCTTACCGATATTGGCATCAACACTGAACTCGCGACGCAGTCGGTCGATAATAATCTCCAGGTGCAATTCACCCATGCCTGAGATAATCGTCTGCCCGGACTCTTCGTCAGTCCGCACCCGGAAGGAAGGGTCTTCCTGGGCAAGTTTGCCCAGCGCAACGCCAAGTTTTTCCTGATCGCTCTTGGTCTTAGGTTCCACAGCCTGCGAGATCACCGGCTCAGGAAATTCCATGCGCTCCAACGTAATAATCCTGCTAGGGTCGCACAGCGTGTCTCCAGTCGTGATGGTCTTAAGGCCAACGGCTGCGGCGATGTCGCCAGCCCGAACTTCCTTTATTTCTTCGCGAGAGTTGGCGTGCATCTGCAAAATACGGCCAATACGTTCCTTCTTTCCTTTCACTGGGTTGTAAATGCTGTCGCCTGACTTAACGACTCCAGAGTACACACGGAAAAAAACCAACTGGCCGACAAATGGATCAGTCATGATCTTGAAACCTAGAGCTGCAAAGGGCGCCTCATCGGATGCCTGTCGCTCTTCCTCGGTCTCTTCATCTTCAAGAATCCCCCGAATGGCAGGGACCTCAGTTGGGTTGGGCATGAAATCGATAACAGCATCGAGCATGGCCTGAACACCCTTGTTCTTGAACGCCGAGCCACAAGTTGCCAGAACTATCTCGTTAGCAATGGTCCGCTGTCGAAGGCCGGCCTTGATTTCTGCTGCGGAAAGGTCGCCTTCCTCAAGGTACTTTTCCATCAGTTCCTCGTTGACTTCAGCAACCGCTTCAAGCATTTGCTCACGCATCGCAGTGCACTGATCTAGCAGGTCATCGGGGATATCACGTTCTTCAAACTCGGCGCCTCGAGTTTCCTCGTCCCAGTAAATCGCCTTCATTTTGATCAGATCAACAACACCCTGGAATGCGTCCTCGGCTCCGATAGGCACCTGGATCGGGATAACATTCGAGCCGAGACGGTCTCGGATCTGGTCAATCACACGAATAAAATCGGCGCCAGTTCGATCCATCTTGTTGACAAATGCCAGACGGGGCACGCTGTATTTATCCGCCTGGCGCCATACTGTTTCGGACTGTGGCTCAACGCCACCGACTGCACAGAAAACTCCGACTGCACCGTCGAGCACTCTTAATGAACGCTCTACTTCGATAGTGAAGTCGACATGGCCGGGGGTATCGATAATGTTGATGCGGTGTTCGTCATAGTTCTGGTCCATACCGCTCCAGAAGCAGGTCGTTGCTGCCGAGGTAATGGTGATACCGCGCTCTTGCTCCTGCTCCATCCAGTCCATGACGGCGTTACCTTCGTGAACTTCACCGATCTTATGAGAGATACCGGTATAGAAAAGGATTCGCTCCGTAGTTGTCGTCTTTCCCGCATCGATATGGGCCATGATGCCGATGTTTCGATAACGTTCAAGGGGGGTTTTTCGTGCCACTGTCAGGGATCCGCGTTCAGAGTTTCAGGGAGTTGATCTTTAAGTCAGAAACGGAAATGAGAGAACGCTTTATTGGCTTCGGCCATTCGGTGTACTTCATCTTTTTTCTTTGCAGCGCCACCGCGTTTGTCTGCGGCATCCATCAATTCGCCCGCCAGCCGGTCGGTCATTGATTTCTCGTTCCGCTTGCGGGCGGCTTCAACCAACCAGCGCATGGCCAGCGCATTGCGGCGACTAGGGCGAACCTCGACGGGCACCTGGTAGGTTGCACCACCCACGCGACGGCTTTTTACCTCAACAACGGGTCGAATATTCTCAAGCGCTTGATAGAACACGTCGAGCGGTTCAGATGAACCCCGACCATGAATCGTGTCTAAAGCGCCGTACAGGACGCGTTCAGCAATAGACTTCTTGCCGTCCTTCATCATTACGTTAATGAATTTGGCAATGGTCTGATCGCCGAATTTCGGATCCGGCAGGATTATCCGTTTTGGGACTTCACGACGTCTGGGCATCTATTTTCAGTTCCGCTATCAGAGAACCGCTGCCACAGTGGGGCAGACAGTTCAGTTTCTGGGCCGGCGTACCGACTTTTTACTAATCCTTGTAGCAACTGTCTTGATCGCCCATCGAACAGGCGCAACAGACAGTTCGCACCAGCGGCTTTTGCCACCGGAGCGCAATCATACGGTGAGACAGCTTTTTGTCGCTAACAGCGTGACGCTGCCTTCGCGACTTCTGTGGCGGCCTTTATTTATTCTGGCAAGGTCGCCTTTATCACCGTGGCCAGTCAGCTATGCCGGCCTATTTACGGTTTAATTACTACTAGTCGCCCTGGAGCAACCAGTCCAAAACCCGTGTATTTGTTTACGTTACGACTTCGGTCGTTTCGCGCCGTATTTCGAGCGGCCCTGTCGCCGATCCCCTACGCCTGATGTATCTAGCGTCCCCCGTACAGTGTGATAGCGCACACCCGGCAGATCCTTTACCCTGCCGCCCCGGATAAGCACAACCGAGTGCTCCTGGAGATTATGCCCTTCACCACCGATGTAACTGGTTACTTCAAAGCCATTGGTTAAACGTACCCGTGCCACCTTGCGCAAAGCCGAGTTCGGCTTTTTGGGTGTGGTGGTATATACGCGAGTGCATACGCCGCGCTTTTGTGGGCAAGCTGCCAACGCCGGCACGTTCGACTTTTGAGTCTGTCGTACCCGAGGCTTTCTAACCAGTTGATTAGTCGTTGGCATATTCTTTTTCTCGCTCTTAGGACCCGCTTTCAGCCCATAATCACCAAACCCAACAAAGGGCGGCGATTCTAGGCAGAACTCGGTTTTTTGTCAACATTTCCAGGAAAATTGCTGGGCTCTGCCTCTAACCGGAGCCTCAGCCCAGCACCGCTTCAGCCGGCTCGGCTTTGTCTTGCGTCTCGGTGCTACTGGCAAAAGTCAGCTCAGCGACTTCTGCTTCTCCACTGACCCGCTCCTCGCGACGGCGGCGGCGCTCCTCATGGTATGCCAGGCCGGTACCTGCAGGAATCAGACGGCCGACGATCACGTTCTCCTTGAGCCCACGCAATCTGTCGACCTTGCCCTGCATGGAGGCCTCGGTCAGGACCCGAGTTGTCTCCTGGAACGAAGCCGCTGAAATAAATGAATCGGTACTCAGGGAAGCCTTAGTTATTCCCAGAAGTATGAGGGCAAAGGTTGCCGGCGTTTTGCCCTCAGCTACCAACTCATCGTTCGCCTCCAGCAGTGCAGAACGCTCAACCTGATCACCTGCAAGGTGACGGCTGTCGCCTGGATCAACTATCCGGACACGTCGTAACATCTGGCGAATAATCACTTCGATATGCTTATCGTTGATCTTGACGCCCTGCAACCGATATACCTCCTGAACCTCGTTGACGATATAGTCGGTAAGCTCTTCTCGGCCCCTGAGTTCCAGGATATCGCTGGCAGTCAACCCACCCTCAACAATGATGTCGCCCTTCTCGATATGTTCGCCATCGAAGACACTAATGGATCGGCCTTTGGAAATAGCCATCTCATGTGGTTCACCCAACTCATCAGTGATCACCAGACGCACCTTGGTTTTGACTTCCTTACCAAACGAGATCACCCCGCTGTGTGTTGCCAGAATAGCCGGGTCCTTAGCCTTACGCGCTTCGAATAGCTCGGCTACACGGGGCAGGCCTCCAGTAATGTCGCGCGTCTTGGAGCTTTCCTGAGGAATTCGGGCTAACACCTCACCAACACCTACCTGCGCCCCATCTACAACTACGATAGAGGCGCCAGGGGGCATCTGGTATCTTGCCGGTGACTCGCTTCCTGGCAAAACCTTTGGCTTGCCTTTCCCATCGACCAATTCAATGGTCGGTTTGATATCAGCACTGGTGCCACGTCGATTCTTGGGGTCTATGACGAGGTGAGTACTCGACCCAGTGAGTTCATCGACCTGCTCTGCTACCGATACACCCTCAACCATGCTCTCGAAGCGGATCTTACCGCCCACTTCGTTGATAATCGGATGGGTATGGGGGTCCCAGGAGGCGATAATACTTCCCCCGGTGACGACATCGCCGTCGTTGACTGTCAGTTCCGCGCCATAGGGGATGCGATAACGTTCCCGATCGACGCCATGCTGATCGTGAATGATCAACTCGGCGGAACGGGAAACTACGATATTTCGGCCGTCGGCTCGCTTAACCCGCCTGACCCGCGTAAATGTAACTGTCCCGTCGTTCCTGACTTCAACACCACTAACCGCTGCCGTCCTTGAAGCCGCACCACCAATATGGAAGGTACGCATGGTTAACTGGGTCCCGGGCTCACCGATGCTCTGCGCCGCCATAACGCCTACTGCTTCGCCACGGTTGACCGGCTGACCCCGGGCCAGATCCCGACCGTAACAGGTCGAGCAAATGCCGTAGCGGGTCTCGCAGGTCACTGCAGAGCGAACTTTGACATGGTTAATATTGTGCTCTTCCAGCGACAGAGCTACCGCCTCATTAATCATCTCGCCCGCGCCGACCAAAACCTTTTTATCTACCGGACTGACCACGTCTACGGCTACAGATCGACCCAGAATCCGATCTCTGAGCGGAATAACCACCTCACCACCCTCAACCCTCGCTTCACGCAGAATGCCGTCGGTGGTGCCGCAATCGGCCTCGATAACTACAAGATCCTGACAGACATCCACCAGTCTTCGGGTGAGATAGCCGGAGTTGGCGGTTTTCAACGCTGTATCTGCAAGACCCTTACGAGCGCCATGGGTTGAAATAAAGTACTGCAGAACATTGAGTCCCTCGCGGAAGTTAGCGGTAATTGGTGTCTCGATGATCGAGCCATCAGGCTTGGCCATCAGACCCCGCATGCCAGCCAGCTGGCGAATCTGTGCGTGACTGCCGCGAGCGCCGGAGTCAGCCATCATGTAGATCGAGTTGAATGATTCTTGCTCGACGCTTTCACCCTGGGCGTTGGCAACCGTTTCGATACTGAGTTCAGCCATCATCTCGCCCGCCACTTTGTCACTGGCATGGGTCCATATATCGACTACCTTGTTATAGCGTTCGCCATCTGTCAGTAGGCCCTGGCGGTGCTGATCCTGAATCGCCTTCACCTCGTTTTCAGCGACGGCAAGTGTTTGTGTCTTACTGTCGGGAACCACCATGTCGTCGATACCAATTGAGACGCCGGACTTGGCGGCCATGGAAAATCCGGTATACATCAAACGGTCACAGAAGATCACAGTATCCTTGAGCCCTACCCGACGATAACACTCGTTGATAACATTGGATATCGCACGCTTTTTCATTGACTGGTTGACCAGCTCAAACGGTAATCCATCCGGGAGGATCTCCGATAGTAAAGCTCGGCCCGTGGTGGTCTCTATTAAAGTCAGGGTTTCGTTCATCTGACCTTCGTCATCGGCAAGCACTTGCCGGACACGCGTCTTGATCTTGGCATGCAGTGACAGCACCCCGCTGTCCAGAGCCCTGCGAACCTCAGCAATATCTGCAAATATCTTGCCCTCACCACGCGCGTTCACCATCTCGCGGGTCATGTAATACAGGCCCAGCACTATATCCTGGGACGGGACAATAATTGGCTCGCCGTTCGAAGGCGAAAGGACATTGTTAGAAGACATCATCAAGGTCCGAGCCTCGATCTGCGCCTCAATAGAAAGCGGAACATGTACCGCCATCTGATCGCCGTCAAAGTCGGCGTTATATGGAGTGCACACCAGCGGATGTAGCTGGATGGCCTTGCCCTCGACCAACACCGGCTCAAAAGCCTGGATACCCAGGCGATGCAACGTCGGCGCCCGATTAAGCAGCACAGGATGTTCGCGAATCACATCTTCAAGAATGTCCCAGACCTCCGGCTCCTCGGATTCCACCAACTTCTTTGCCTGCTTGATAGTGGTTGCCAAGCCATGCAGTTCGAGCTTGCTGTAGATGAACGGCCGAAACAACTCCAGCGCCATCTTCTTCGGTAAACCACACTGGTGTAATTTAAGCGTGGGTCCAACTACGATCACCGAGCGGCCAGAGTAATCAACTCGCTTACCCAACAGGTTTTGACGAAAGCGCCCCTGCTTACCTTTAATCATATCGGCTAAAGACTTCAACTGGCGTCGATTAGGGCCGGTGACCGCCTTACCGCGGCGACCGTTATCCAGCAGGGCATCGACCGATTCTTGCAACATGCGTTTTTCATTGCGCACGATAATGTCTGGCGCATTAAGATCGAGTAGTCGTCGCAAGCGATTGTTACGATTGATTACTCTGCGATACAAGTCATTGAGATCTGACGTTGCAAAACGCCCGCCATCCAAAGGCACCAACGGACGTAAATCCGGCGGTAGTACGGGCAAAGCCTCCATGATCATCCATTCCGGCTTGTTCCCGGAGTGCAGGAACGCCTCGACGACTCTCAATCGCTTGGTCAATTTTTTGGTCTTAGTCTCAGATGAAGATTCGGCGAGTTCTTCGCGCAACTGTGGCGACAAAGACTTTAGCTCCATGGCTTTAAGCAACTCTTTGACTGCTTCTGCACCCATCCCGGCGTCGAAATCGGCGCCGTACATCTCGATGGCCTCGTAGTATTGCTCTTCTGTCAGCAGCGAGCCTTCTTCAAGATCAGTGAGTCCACTGTCGGTAATGACATAAGCCTCGAAGTAGAGAATCCGCTCGATTTCCCGTACCGTCATATCTAAAAGCACACCCAGCCGTGATGGCAGAGACTTCAAAAACCAGATGTGTGCTACTGGGCTGGCCAGCTCGATATGGCCCATACGCTCACGACGAACCGTGGAAAGAGTCACCTCTACACCACATTTTTCGCAGACAACGCCTCGGTGCTTGAGGCGCTTGTATTTACCGCACAAACATTCGTAATCGCTCATCGGCCCAAACAACTTAGCGCAGAACAGACCGTCGCGCTCCGGCTTGAAAGTCCGGTAATTAATGGTTTCGGGCTTCTTCACTTCGCCCCATGACCACGAGCGGATCTTATCTGGCGATGCCAGACCAATCCGGATATTGTCGAACTCCTCGTCTGTGGAGTCGTGTCTTGTGAACTGGCTGAAAAGATCTTTCATTACTTTCCTCGGGGTGTCTGGATCGATTACTTTGAACGGGGTCGCTATAAGTTCGACTACTTATCTTGTCGTCGTTCTATGTTGAGACCCAGGGCCCTGATTTCCTTTTCCAAAACGTTAAATGATTCAGGTACCGAAGGTTCCATCCTGTGATCACCTCTCACAAGATTCTCGTACATCTTGGTTCTACCCCCGACATCATCCGATTTAACCGTTAACATTTCCTGCAGCGTGTGGGCTGCGCCGTAAGCCTCGAGCGCCCAGACTTCCATCTCGCCAAAACGCTGGCCTCCAAACTGCGCTTTACCACCGAGTGGCTGCTGAGTGATCAGGCTATACGGACCAGTCGAGCGCGCATGCATCTTGTCATCGACCAGGTGATTAAGCTTAAGCATATACATGTAGCCTACAGTCACCTCGCGATCAAAGACTTCGCCGGTACGGCCATCCACCAGGGTCGCTTGACCGCTTGCGGGCAACCCGGCAATTTCCAGCCATTTCTTGATGTCCTTTTCACTAGCGCCATCAAACACTGGGGTAGCAATTGGGACTCCGCCACGCAAGTTGCCAGCCAGTTCCATAATCTCTGGATCGGAAAGATCCCCAAGATCCTCGTGGGTATGGCCCGTGCCGTATATCTTGCCCAGTTTCTGGCGTAGCTTGTCGGAACTTGCCTCGGCATCAAGCATCTGGCCGATCTGGCGTCCCAGATGACTGGCCGCCCAACCCAGGTGGCACTCCAGCACCTGGCCAACGTTCATTCGCGATGGTACGCCAAGAGGATTAAGAACAATATCGACGGTAGTGCCGTCTTCCATGTAAGGCATATCCTCGATAGGAACAATCTTAGAGATCACCCCCTTGTTGCCGTGACGGCCAGCCATCTTGTCGCCTGGCTGCAAACGCCGTTTGACCGCAACAAATACCTTAACCATCTTCAGCACGCCTGGCGGTAAATCATCACCTGCCTCAAGTTTTCCGCGCTTCTCGTCATACAGCTCATCAAATCTCTTTGACTGAACCGCTAACTGGCGACGAATCTGCTCCAGCGTGGTATTAGTTGCTTCGTCACGCAAGCGAACCTCAAACCATTTGTCACGAGGCATAGCCTGAAGGTAGCCGCGGGTTACTTTCTCACCCGCTTTCAGCTCGCCAGGCCCGCCTTCGGCGACCTTGCCGGACAGTAAGCGCTCTATCCGGTCGAAGGTATCGTCTTCGACGATGCTGAACTGATCCTTCAGATCCTTCTTGACGCCATCAAGTTCATCGGCTTCTATTGATAAGGCCCGGGGGTCTTTCTCAACGCCATCCCGGGTAAAGACCTGAACATCGATGACCGTTCCAGAGGTTCCCGAAGGCATGCGCAAAGATGTGTCCTTTACGTCGGATGCTTTCTCGCCAAAAATCGCTCGCAGTAACTTTTCCTCTGGCGTAAGTTGGGTTTCACCTTTCGGGGTAACCTTTCCTACGAGGATATCCCCCGGGTTGACCTCAGCACCAATGTAGACAATGCCGGACTCATCAAGACGGGACAGGGCCGATTCACTCACATTCGGAATATCCCGGGACACATCATCCGATCCGAGTTTGGTATCACGGGCAATGCAGTTGAGTTCCTCTATATGTATGGAGGTATACACATCATCCTGGACCAAACGCTCAGAAATGAGGATCGAATCCTCAAAGTTGTAGCCGTTCCAAGGCATAAAAGCGACAAGAATATTACGCCCCAAGGCCAGTTCGCCCAAGTCCGTCGATGGCCCGTCCGCGAGCACATCACCTTTTTGAATCTTGTCGCCGACCGACGCCAGCGGGCGCTGATTGATCGTGGTGTTCTGGTTGGAACGGGTGTACTTTACAAGGTTGTAGATATCTACACCGGCATCGCCTGAGTCGACTTCTTTATCGTTAACCTTTACAACAATGCGCGAGGCATCGACCACATTCACGACCCCACCCCGTTTGGCAATGACCACAACGCCGGAATCAGAAGCGACTTTGCGCTCGATACCTGTGCCTACCAGGGGTTTTTCGCTTTTTATCGTCGGCACAGCTTGGCGCTGCATGTTAGAGCCCATCAATGCCCGGTTCGCATCATCATGTTCGAGAAATGGGATGAGAGCTGCCGCGACGGAAACAATCTGCGAGGGAGCAATATCTATGAACTGGACGCTCTCAGAGCTCGAAAGCGTAAATTCATTCTCATGCCGACATGAAATCAAATCGTCAGCAAGTTCTCGCTTGTTGTTGAGTCGCGCATTTGCCTGGGCAATCACATATTTACCTTCTTCAATCGCCGACAGGTACATCACTTCATCAGTCAATTTGCGATCAACCACTTTACGATACGGAGTCTCAAGAAAGCCGTACTCGTTGGTACGCGCAAAAATAGCCAAAGAGTTAATCAGCCCGATATTGGGCCCTTCTGGTGTCTCGATTGGACAAACTCGGCCATAGTGGGTCGGATGCACATCTCGCACCTCAAACCCGGCACGCTCGCGGGTTAATCCGCCCGGTCCAAGCGCCGAAACACGTCGTTTGTGTGTGACTTCTGAAAGTGGGTTGGTCTGGTCCATAAATTGTGACAACTGACTCGACCCAAAAAATTCCTTGATTACCGCTGATACCGGCTTGGCGTTGATTAGATCCTGTGGTGTCAGGTTCTCGGATTCGGCCATAGAAAGGCGTTCCTTGACTGCCCTCTCAACTCGCACCAAACCGATTCGGAACTGATTCTCGACCAGTTCACCCACTGACCGAACCCGGCGATTGCCCAGGTTATCAATATCATCTGTCTCGCCATTCCCGTTCTTCAGCTCGACCAGGGTACGCATCACATCAACAATATCTTGCTGGCTGAGAATCCCAGGGCCTTCATCGGTGGGACGGCCCAATCGTCGGTTTAGTTTCATTCGACCTACTGCAGACAGGTCGTAGCGATCGATGTTGAAGAATAGGTTGCGGAACAGTTGTTCAGCTGCATCTTTGGTCGGCGGCTCACCGGGACGCATCATGCGATAAATCTCGACCTGCGCTTCCAGCACGGTGTTAGTCGGATCAGACCGAAGGGTGTCTGAGATATACGGTCCACGATCAAGATCATTGGTATAGATGGTCTCGAATGATGTGACCTCGGCTTCACGAAGTTTCACTAGCAGTTCTTCTGTCACCTCGTCGTTGGCTGCAGCCAGAACCTCGCCTGTTTCAGTATCCACCAGCTCTGTCGCTAACACCCGGCCTATAAGATAGGAATCAGGCACGTCCAGAGCAGTCAGGCTGGTTTTTTCGATGTCGCGGATATGCCGAGCAGTAATGCGCTTCTCTGCCGCAACCACAACCGTTCCACTGGGCGTCTTGATGTCAAAATCCATCTCCTGACCACGCAAGCGTTCCGCGATCAGGTCAACTTGGGCCGACTCAGGCAACAACGTTATGCGGTCAGTCTCAAAAAACAGGCTCAGGATCTCCTCGTTAGAGTAGTCCAGTGCCTTGAGAATGACGGTTCCGGGAAGTTTGCGCCGCCGATCAATCCGGACAAATAAGAGATCTTTTTGATCGAATTCAAAATCAAGCCACGACCCACGGTAGGGGATAACCCGGGCGTTTAAAAGCAGCTTGCCAGACGAGTGGGTCTTGCCTTTATCATGGTCAAAAAAGACACCAGGCGAACGGTGCAACTGTGAAACAATGACCCGCTCTGTCCCGTTGATCACGAAGGTGCCGTTGTCAGTCATCAGGGGCATCTCGCCCATGTAAACCTCCTGCTCCTTAATATCGCGCAGAACCTTGGCGCCACCAGATTCGCTCTTATCGAAGATAATCAGTCGTAGCGTCGCATGTAGTGGCGCCGAATACACCACTCCACGTTGCTGGCATTCGCGAACATCAAAGACCGGCGTGCCCAGGCGATAGCAGACAAAGTCGAGGGAGGCGGCACCGCTATAGCTCTCAATCGGGAAAACCGACTTGAATGCGGCTTGCAGACCCTGATCAATTCGCTGGAGAGGCTCAACGCCAGCTTGCAGCAGCTTGCGATAGGAGGCTTTTTGGATCTCCAGAAGATTGGGTATCTGATCGGATGCCGGCCGGGTGCTGAAACTCTTACGAATCCGCTTTTTCTCGGTAAAGGTATAAGCCATGAAGACCTCGTAGCGTTAGGGCGTGAGCAACCGTCGGGTAACCCGATCGATCGCTTTACAGAAGGCGCGCGCCAAGGAGCTGCTAAGCTGCCCGGGCGCGCTTTCAAGACCAGTCCACACCTGCCAGTTACAGCAGGTGTACAACCGGTTACTACTTAATCTCAACAGATCCGCCGGCTTCTTCGATCTGCTTCTTGATCTCCTCAGCTTCAGCCTTGGTGACGCCTTCCTTGACAGCGGCGGGTGCCGACTCGACCAGATCCTTGGCTTCCTTCAAGCCCAGGCCGGTAAGAGCCCGAACCGCCTTGATGACGGGGACCTTTTTCTCACCAAAAGAGGTCAGCATGGCATCAAACTCGGTTTGTTCCTCGGCAGCACCTGCATTACCACCTGCCTCGCCAGCTGCGGGGGCAGCTACTGCCACAGCGGCACTGGCGGAAACGTCAAACTTTTCTTCCATATCCTTGATTAATTGTGACAATTCGAGGACGGACATTTCTGCTACTGCATTTAACACTTCTTCGCGATTCATTTAACTCTCCTTAACTTGAGATTTTTCCTGTCTTAAGCGCTCGACCGTTTCTCACGCTACCTGTTCTTCGGGCCGACTATCCCTGACAGCCGACAGCGTGCGCACAAACTTCGAAGGCACTTCATTTAAAGTCCGGACCAGTTTGCTAATCGGCGCCGCCATCGTACCCACCAACGTGGCGAGTAATTCGTCACGGTTGGGCAACCTGGCTAATACCTGGATGGCCGCCAAATCAAGCAAGTCGCCGTTCATAGCGCCTACCGTAATCTTCAGGTCATCATTCTTCTTGGCAAACTTGGCAACCACCTTAGCTACAGCCACCGGATCTTCCGACGAGGAGATCAACACCGGTCCCGTAAAGTGGTCCGCCAGACATTCAAAATCAGAGCCAGCAACACTGCGCTTGGCCAGAGTGTTTTTTACAACACGCACGTCCACTCCCTGGTTGCGGGCTTCGCCTCTCAGTTCGGTAATTTGTGCGACGGAAAGCCCGCGATACTCAGCCAGAACGGCAGCCTGCGCCACAGAAAATATCTGTGTCACATCGCTGACGACGGCCTTTTTCTGATCGATATTAAGGCTCATTTAGCACTACTCCCTACTGGTTACACCTTGGTGTCCTGACCCTGGAAAAATCTTCGGATCTGGGGCACCGCCTGCGCAGGCTGGTGGAGCACCATTAAGCAAACCCGGTAACGTCACCGGCTTCACACCTACGGTCTTCGACGAACCCACCCAACTTTTATTGCCTAAAAAGGCAGTAAAGCCATGGTCGAGCCCCTCAAAACAAATCTATTTAACTTACTGAGGCACGGTCGACTTTAACGCCCGGCCCCATCGTCGTGGACAAGGTCAATCGCCTTAGGTATTGACCCTTGGCGGCGGACGGCTTGGCCTTATTCAGCGCATTCAACAGCGCCATCAAGTTTTCTTTCAGGGCATCGGCATCAAAAGACGCTTTGCCAATGGGGCAATGGACGACCCCGGCTTTGTCGATGCGAAACTGCACCTGACCGGCCTTGGCGTTGCCGACTGCTTTGGCGACATCCTGTGTCACCGTACCCACTTTGGGATTGGGCATCAGCCCTCGCGGCCCAAGCACCTGTCCCAGTTTTCCGACCACGCGCATCGTCGCGGGTGTAGCGATACAGATATCGAAGTCGATCTTGCCACCTTTGATGGTCTCCGCAAGATCATCCAATCCGACCACATCAGCACCTGCCCCTTTGGCGGCCTCGGCATCGGCACCGTCGGCAAAGACTGCAACGCGCACAGTCTTACCAGTTCCCTTGGGCAACACAGTTGCGCCCCGGACATTCTGATCGGACTTTTTCGCATTTACACCCAGGTTAATGCTGACGTCGACTGTCTCATCAAATTTTGCCGATGCGGTTTCCTTGATAACCTTCAGCGCATCATCGATGGGGTAGTAGTTATCTGCTGTGCGATGCTCGGCAGCCTGGCGGTATCTTTTACTGTGCGCTGACATCAGACGCCCTCCGTTTCAATTCCCATACTGCGGGCGCTACCGGCAATGATCTTTACTGCCTGGTCCATATCGTAAGCACTAAGATCTGGCATCTTTATCTTGGCGATCTCTTCAAGTTCGGCCCGGCCGACCTTGCCTACCTTGTTCTTGTTAGGCTCTCCGCTACCCTTTTCCAGTCCGGCTGCCTTTTTAAGCAGAAACGACGCGGGCGGCGTCTTTTTGATGTAGGTGAAACTCTTGTCCGAGTACGCCGTAATGACAACCGGTATGGGTAGGCCGGGCTCAACATCCTGGGTATCTGCGTTAAATGCCTTGCAGAACTCCATGATGTTCAGGCCATGCTGGCCCAGGGCCGGGCCTACGGGTGGGCTGGGTTTAGCGCCGCCAGCGGGTACCTGCAACTTGATATACGCATCAATCTTCTTCGCCATTTTTTACTCCGTCGGGTCCGAACGCCGCAAAGCTCCCCTTTAATTAACGACTTGTTTTCGCTGCGCTCGCAGCGCGTCAGGCCTTTTCGACCTGGGTGAAACTCAATTCCACCGGCGTAGACCGGCCGAATATAGATACCGAAACCTTCAGTTTGCTTTTCTCAAAGTTGACATCTTCTACCGTCCCGCTGAACTCTTTGAACGGCCCATCGACAACCCGGACCACTTCTCCCGGGGCAAAGGTGTACTTAGGTCGAGGATTCTCCGCACCTTCCTGAACTTGCTGAAGAATAGCCCCGGCTTCCTTGTCGGAGATCGCCGCAGGTTTGGAGCCGCTGCCCCCGATGAAACCAGACACTTTAGGAACCGACTTGACCAAGTGCCATGCCTCATCGCTCATCTTCATGTGGACCAGTACATATCCGGGGAAAAACTTGCGTTCGCTGGTGCGTTTTTGCCCGTTTCGAAGTTCCACTACCTGCTCGGTCGGAACTTCGATCTCACCAAATTGGTCTTCCATCCCACCGCGGCGGATATATTCGCGCAATGATTCCTTTACACGCTTTTCGAATCCAGAAAAGGCCTGGATCACAAACCACTTCATGTCCGAATCGACAACTGTCCCCGGGGTATCTTCACTCATAGGTGCATCCATTGTTACAGCATCAGTCATCATGTCTTATCACAACCCCAAGGTAAGATCGTAGATTGCCCAAAACGACAAGGCATCCAATACCCATAAGTAAATTCCAACAACCAGCACCATCAGTATTACGACCATAGTCGACTGCGCTGTCTCACGACGAGTCGGCCAAATCACCTTGCGAACCTCAGTGCGAGTCGCCAAAGCAAACTGCCACGCTGCCCTGCCAGAGTCCGAAGTCAGTGCGATGCCCGCAGCAATCACTACGCCCGCAACGACAATGAGCGCACGAATAAGAGACGAGCTGTCTCCCAGCAGGTAGAACAGTACCAATGCTGCGACGATAACAAGCCCTGCTACTGCCAGTTTCAGTTTATCTGCCACTGTTCCGGTTGCCTCGATCAATTCTCTGTTCTGGCAGGCCAGGAGGGAATCGAACCCCCAACCTGCGGTTTTGGAGACCGCCGCTCTGCCAATTGAGCTACTGGCCTAACTTCTTTTACCGCTCACAGCGGCATAATCTCGTTA
>JABINT010000203.1 GCA_018698075.1 Acidiferrobacteraceae bacterium | reverse complement strand
CGCGATGCTTCGCAATTTCGTAGGGAATGTCGTGGATGACAATAACGCCATAGAACAGTACCAGCCATGTAAAGGCGAGCAGGAACAAGGCGAAATTATCGAGAAAAATGATCTATTTGTTTAGGACGCTTTGCGCGGTTTTACTGCCTTGAATCCTAGCGATTGTGATATGGCGTTGCCGGCGTTGACTAGAGATCCTACCCACCTGATATCGCGGCGCTCAATAGGTGCCGACACCGAAAGACCGGCCGCGACCTGGGAGGCGCCGTCATACAGCAACACGCCAATACAGCCTACTCCGGTCTCGGCTTCTTCATTATCGAATGCATAACCATTTTCCAGAGCGCTGGATGCCTCTTCAAGCAAGCGCGGAAGCACGGTGATGGTATTGGCCGTATAGGCTGGCAGATTTGTGCGCCGGGCGTAAGCCGAGCAGGCCTCGGTACCGGCCGCGCCGAGCATCAATTTGCCTACCGCAGTGACATGCAACGGCGCACGGCTCCCCACCACCTGATGGACATGCATCATGCGGTTAGGTGTGGCCCGTTCAACATAGACTACCTGGTCGCCCTCACGAATGCTGAGATTAACGCTTTCGCCAAAACTGTCGCGCAGGCGTTCCATCACGGGCAGGGCGATAGCACGCAGGTCCAGCTTGCTGTGCAAGCGGGTGCCCAGTTGCACCAGCTTTAGTCCAAGGCGATAGAGATTGTCCTGATCTTTTTCGACCAGGCCGTTTTGCATTAATGATGAGAGGATCCGATGAGCAGTGCTTGCATGCAGGCCAGTCTCAGCCATCAGCACTTTGAGACTGACCGGCTCCGAATATCGTGCGATTGCATCAAGCAGTCCTGCGGCCCGGTCAATGACCTGTACCCGCGCGCCCGGTTTGTTCGGCATAATGCTACTGTGCTCGCAGGCAGGTTTGATTCATGTGGGAATCTTAACCTGTCGCGCAATTTCTAGGGATGAAGGTTGCCGCTCAAACGCCACCAGGGGTGGCCTGACTATGACATCAAGCGGGCTTGCAAGGGTTGCCCGGCGGCGGCACAGGGGAGGATGATGGATTACACACCGTTCTTTTTGTTTGCCATATTTATGGTGGGCACGCCCGGCCCAGCGAACATGCTGTTAATGACTTCGGGTGGCAATTTTGGCTTATGGCGTAGTTTGCCTTTTGTTGCCGGAGTCACTTTTGGTAAGTTGTTTGTCAACCTGTTGCTGGGTCTGGGTTTGTGGCAGTTGCTTTCGGCAAATCCCATGGTGTTACTCGCCCTGAAAATTGTTTGTGTTGCTTATCTTGGGTGGCTAGCGCTGCGAATGTCCGGTTTCATGATGAAAGGGCGCGAACTCAAACGCCCCGAGACTTTCTGGTCTGGATTACTGGTTCACCCTCTTAATCCCAAGGCCTGGGCAATGCTGGTTTTCGCCTATGCCCATTTTTCCGACCCGTCTCAGCCCTGGGTTATGCAAGTCATTATCATTAGCGTTACCTTTTTTGTTGTGCAGGTGATTTTTCATACGCTTTGGTGTGCTGGTGGCGCACTGGTAGTTTCTGCAGTAGGTGGACGTCCGGCTGAGCGTTGGCTGATGCGTGGGCTCAGCGTCCTGACGGTGCTGGTTGTCATCTGGGCCGTGGCATTGGATGGCTTGGTCTGATTCGATATCGACAGCATGGTTTTTCGGTACGCAATATCTAAATGAGCAGCGCACGAGGAGGCGCTTCACCAGCGCTGGCTGTTTGCACTCATGTCAGCGCTGGATATTTTAATGGGAAAGCGCTCACGAATGATTGCGTCGGCCCGGCTGTCAAAATAGTTGGGATAGTGGCTGGCGAGTATTTCTCGGCTCACTTTTTTGCTGCGCTCAAAGAGGTCCGGCGCGCCTTCGGCCTCCCATTGTCCACTGGGTGAGCGGTCCATCAGTTTGGGGTACAGATATTCGCTTTCCATTACGCTCAAGGTCTGCTCGTTACCGAGGAAGTGGCCCGGGTCTAGAGCGCATTTGTGAATGGTGTCGATTGACAGTGTTTCGTCAGAGACTTCAATCCCACGGATAGTTCGCTGGATCATGCCCACAGCTTCGTTGTCGATGACCATGGATTCAAAACTGCAGCCCATCAAGCTGCCCATCATTCCGCCAACCTCACAGACCCGGTTTGCGCCTGAAAGCGCGGCGAGCCCGATGGTGAGCCCTTTTTCATAACCGTATTGCGCGTCCGGGATCTTTGAGTCAGTCATTCCTGCGCCGGCACTGTTGGGCAGCTTGTAATAGTTGCCCATCTGAATAGCCGATGCAGCCAGCACGGCCTGTTCGCCGCTGCCACCACTGAATGACCCGGTACGAAGGTCAGTCACAAACGGCCAGGTGGCAAAGGTAATGGCACAACCGGGCCGAATCAGATTGACCACAGCAAGGCACGCGAGTGTCTCAGCGACTACCTGGACCAGGATACCGGCCAGCGTTGCCGGGGCAGTAGCCCCAGATTGGGGCGCAACGGCGATGTCACTCACCAAGCCCAGGCGAGTCGCATCGATCATGACTTCCAGGTTTTCGCGACCAAAGCGCAGTGGCGAGACGATCGGGCAACCGCCAAATATGACTGAGGGCGCCTTGAGGAAGGAGCCCTCACCGCCCGAGGCCAGATCGAAGAGTTCAATGGCCGAGGTAATATGTTGCCGATGACGAAATGACAGGCACAGCGGTTTTTCGGTTCCGGCCAGGAGCGCATACACCATTGTCATATCGTGCTCGTAGTCGTCAGGTACGTCGGTACCGATGACGGTATCCCCACACATATGGATATTGTCGAGACAATCCACCAGGCGGGTGAAGTCGTACATATCCAGAACAGTTGAAGCCCGATATGTTCTGGCCTCGGCATCGAGTGTGGTCACCGCACTGCCGGAGTTCGAGAAATAGACCCGGTTGCCATTGCAGTGGATGTCGTCTTTTCCGGCGCGCGATCCTCGGGCGAAGACGGTATATTCGCGCGCTGCCCCAGCAATCAGATCTTCAATCATGGTTTTCGGGAAGCACAGTCGCCCATGGTCATTCAGGTAGCAGCCCAGCGGCAAGACGATGTCCAGCAGTTCGGGTAAGGGTTCACCGATGCCAGTGGTCGCAAGAATCTCGAGCGCACCATTATGAATTTTACCCATGCTCTCCTCGCTCAGCGGACGGTACTGGCCTCCCTGCATACCGGGTCGGATTGCACGACTGGCGCCACCTGACAGGCGTTTTTTGGTGCGGGCTTTGCGGCCAGCGCCGGGCCGGCGACCTCTACGGTTTGATTGTTCGGTCATCTCATGATCCGCAAAAAGATTTATCGGTTCGACTAGAACCTGGTTCAGGGCATTGGTGAGAGGAAGTCAGATTAGAACTCAGATTTGAGCGAATCAACTCTTCCTTTGTTGCGCCGGACTGAAAGATTCCTGCCAGCCCGGGAGAGTATAGTGGGTGCGAGGATTTAACGCGATGAATGACGAAAAAGTTGAGCGTAAGATCGCGATCATTCTAGCGACCGATGTTGTGGGTTACAGCACTCGCATGGAGAAGAACGAAGATCAGACTCTCCACACTCTGAGGGCTTGCCAAAAAATTATCCAGAGCCTGTTGGACCCGGGGCTTAAGTAGTCACTGAGTTCAGCAGAAGACTGAACAGCAGCCAGGCTAAACACCAACGGGCTCATGGATGCTCTAGTCTGACTCCTGATTATTCTTGCAGCACGGGTTGTGGCCGTGGTTGAGTGGCCTTGCCCTGGGTAATCCGGGTGCGTGTGCCTTCACGCTGGATTTGCTGAAGCTCAGTCGACAGCGCCCCCGAGAGTTGTTCAAGGCGCAGATTATCAGTGTGCGGGACAATACGATTTTCATCGGCCAGGCCCTGATAGCGAGACCAGGCCGCCTGCTTCTTTCTGACCTGGTGAGGTTGGTACGACGTGAGGTCTTCAGGGCCGATATCACGCTCAATCACCAGCGCACCGTCACGCACGGCGGACTCCAGTAACTCCAGACCTAGCCCGGTGCGTGCGATGACGGCGTTGGTGCCGGGATCGTGCTCACTGCTCTCCCGAGTGGGCGAGCCACCCGGCCATGAATCGGCAGCGGCGATATCGGCAGATTCGCCGATCCCGTCCGGGCATATCTTGCAGCGCCAGGGTAGTTGCCACGTGCTTGCATCATCTCCCCAGAAGTCCAGGTAGTGAGCTTCGCGTACTGCGGTGCCGGTTTCTATGCGGGTTGGCCCAGGGCACCCATAGCCACGGTAACGAAAGGCGGTCACGTCTTTTGGATTCACCTCAAGTCGCTTCAGAAAAGCATCCATAGATGCCGGGGGCATATAACCCCCGCATACCGGTGTCAACCAGTAACGCACTAGCTTGTTGACGCGTGGGTCATGACGGGCGTGATTACGCAAAGCGCCGATATCGCAGGGTTTGCCAATAAAAGCAAAAGGCGCCCCGCGCTCGAGCACGGCGTCTATATCTATTAAGGGCGCTGTCGGTCCGTAGCGCGAGCCGGTAGCTGTCAGTACGTCGGTTTGCGAAAAACTCAGGTGGCGTTCACCGTAGGTGGGCCTTTTGGTAGATGCCTTGGCGTGCAATATGAACTCGACCCGGCCCGTGTCCAGTAGGTAGCCGGCCAGCGCTGTCAGCACGCCTGCGGTGGCGGCTTTGTGACGGACCATCGGATCGCCAGCCCAGGCACGTACCATGCGTTTGAAGACCCCCCACACCGGATCAAGTTGCGCATCCGAATCAACCAACTGTGGTGGTAGGCCGCCAACACGGGTACCCGGACAGGTGTCGTAAATACGATCAACGGTTGCGTGATCAAGGTCACCGATAACAACCGGTTGTTCGTAGCCGCTTTGGGTGACGGCACAGCGCACCGTATCGGCACCTGCTATGCCCTCACAGATTCCGCAGCCAATGCACAGCCCTTGTTCAACAATGGCATACAGCCGGTCAGTGGGCGTGGCTTGGCTCACGGGGTGGGTGACTCCTTTGGTCGGGTGAAATCCCAGCCAGCCCTTGGACTGACCCTGAATGCTACATTATGGGCTGTGCCTGAGGATATACTGAACGCCTAAATTTAGGCTCATGAATCGCAATTCTGACCCACTGACGGTAACAGTTCCTGTCGGCCACATGTGGCACGGCCAGGTTCGACACCTGCTTATGCTCGGTGCGTTGTTGCCCGGCGCCTGGATGATAGCTGGGAACCATCTGGGGGATGGTACTTGGCTGGGCATTACTGACAGATCGTGGTTTTTTGCAGCGCTGGGTGTGCCGGTTATCCAGCAGATCACAGTGGCACTGTTGTGGCGTGCACAGCTTTGTTATGGCCTGCTAACGCGCCTTTTTGGTGATGCGGGATTCATTGTCTGGGGTGTGATCTTTTTCCCGTTATTAATCTTGCGACCCTTGCTGGTGATGGCTGTTGGGTTAGCTGATACCAATAGTCTGGCGGCGCACGGATTAACGCTAACCGTGGTCGGCGCACTGTTTCTTGTGCCCGCGCTATGGACGATGCACTCGGTGAAGAAATATTTTGGCTTTGCCCGCGCACTTGGCGGTGATCACTTTTTTGAGCGTTATCGTGCCATGCCAATGGTGCGCGAGGGTGCGTTCAAATACAGCGCCAATGCGATGTACAGTTTTGTGTTTATCGGCCTGTGGGGTATAGCTCTGCTGCTGGGTTCACAGGCGGCGCTGGCAGTTGTGCTTTTTCAGCACGCTTACATCTGGGTGCACTGGTACTGTACGGAACAGCCCGACGGGGTGGTTTTGTACGGCCGATCTCCCGATCAATAATGTTACCTGACACTCAAAACAAAAACGGTTTGACAGTAACGGGGTGCAATTACATAGTGAATGCTAGGCGCAAAGCGGGGTTGCTTGCGCCTTCGTGCGGTTAATTTTCCAAAGGAGATTCGTCTAATGGCTTCTTATGCTTTAATAAAATTTAAGATCAACAAAGATTTCTTCGATTGGGAGCAGGCTTTCTACAGTTCTCAACCCATGGCCAGGCAGGCCGGTATTGTCGAATTGTTTCACGGCAGAACCGATGACGATCCGCAGACCTGCTTTGTTCTTGCACAGGTATCGTCAAAAGAGGCTATGGATAAGTTTTTTGCAGAGGCAGGAGATTCGATCGCTTCATCCGGACATATACTTGAGTCCACAGAAGTGACGATGCTTAACAATTAGCAGTCGCTTTGTGTTAACAACCCGGCAGATCGACCTTTTTGAACACTGGCCGTGTTGGAATATGTGCGAGGGCGCAAGATTGCAGTCGCCAGCGCCAGACAACCAACCGCCCCAAGCAGCCGGTTTAATATTTCAGGGAGACGGGTAATAATTATGGGCGCCACTTTTCGAATCTGTGTCTTGCCGGGCGACGGCATTGGGACTGAGGTCACGACAGCCACTTTGGCCGTTTTGGATGCCGCCACCAGACATGCCGGAAACACTAAGCTGGTTTACGAAAGTTGTGCAGCGGGCGCTGCCCTGTATCGTGAAACAGGAGTGGCCATGCCTGAGGAGTCGTGGCGGGTGGCCGAAGCGGCGGATGCTATTTTTCTTGGGGCAATGGGACTGCCCGATGTGCGCTATGACGATGGCACTGAAATCACACCACAATTAGACCTGCGCTTCCGCTTCGATCTTTATGCCGGGGTCCGCCCGGTCTCAGCCAAACGGGGCGGCATGCGAGTACTTAACGATTCGCGTGCAGATAACATCGATTTTGTGCTGGTGCGCGAGAGCACGGAGGGGTTGTTTGCCTCGTGCGGCAAAGGCGAGATCCTGGATGACCGAGAAGCGCGCGACACCATGGTGATCACCCGGCAGACATCGGAGCAGTTATTCGAGTTCACTTTTGACTATGCGCGTCGGCGAAAAGCGAGTCGTGAGCGCCCCAAGGTAACCCTGGTTGATAAGGCGAACATCTTCACTTCGATGGCGTTCTTTCGCAAGGTCTTCGACGAGGCGGCTGAAAAACATAGTGACATCGATGTCGAGCGTGTCTATGTCGATGCGTGCGCATTGGACTTCGTTCGTCGGCCGTGGGAGTTTGACGTGGTGGTGACCGAGAATATGTTCGGCGACATCCTCTCTGATCTTGCCGCAGGCCTGGTGGGTGGCATGGGTTTCGCACCATCGGCAGATATAGGAGATCAGCAGGCTGTTTTTCAACCTGCACATGGCAGCGCTCCGGACATCGTCGGTTTGGGTACGGCCAATCCGACAGCCGCGATTCTTTCTGGTGCCATGATGTTGGACTGGCTGGGGCGCCGCCACGGGGTCAGCCAGTGCCTGGATGCCGCCCGACTGATCGAACAAGCTGTTGAACAGGTTCTTGCCAAGAGGCGGATGAACGCTGCGGACATGATTGATACGTGGCGAACATCTGAGATGACTGAGATGGTGATCGGCGCGATAGGGTAGTTGAACTAAACGATCGCATTATATTGACCCAGAAAGCCAGCCAGCGGGTTTGCAAACAGAGGCAGAGTAATGACTGAAAACTTTTTTAATCTTGACGATCTTTCGCAGGGCATCGCCCGAAATTTGGCAGACGGTGTTTCGACCAGAATATTTCCTGGAGATCAAGCCATGTTATCTGTGGTTAGAGTCGAGCCCGACAGTTACAGCGACGAACATTCTCACACGCAGGAACAGTGGGGCGTGATTCTCGAAGGTGGCGGCGTGCGTATACAGGATGGCAAGGAATATATTGTTAGCGCTGGTGATTTCTGGCGCACGCCAGGCGACATCGTCCATGCATTTCGGGCAGGATCAAACGGAGCCAAGTTGCTGGATATTTTCAGTCCGCCGCGAGACGAGTACCGGGCGGCTGGGTCTGGAGTTGGTTCAGAAGGCGCCTGACTCTCCTTTTGGGAATGTTAAGCACCAAATTATCGATCTGTGCCGGGCATCACTCCAGGGTCAAATAATGAGATCGGGATGGATGCTGGATCACAGATTATCAGTTTGTTGATTACGATAGGTCCTGGTGAACGATGGCATTCACCTGATTAGGAATATTACCGATACCCGTTAACCCATTCGAGTGGCAACTCACAAAAGGACAGCACGATCCATGAATAGTTACCAATCCGACGCAGCTTCAGCCGGGTTCTATATGCCCGCAGAGTGGCAGCCCCATGAGCGTTGCTGGATGGCATGGCCTTGTCGTAGCGGTTTTGACAGCCCGGCAACACGGGAGAATTACGCGCAGGTCGCCAGAGCAATTGCACGCTTTGAGCCAGTGACGATGGTGG
>JABINT010000132.1 GCA_018698075.1 Acidiferrobacteraceae bacterium | reverse complement strand
GGCCCACGCAAGCGGCCCTGTCCGGAGCGTGAGCATTCAGCTAGGCATCACGTGATTCTCAAATGTGTGAGCCTGGCGTTAGTCGATTGCTTACACGAAGGCTCGAATGAGGGTTTTTGACGTTTGTGACGGCTCGAGTGCCATAACTCCTGGGCGCGGTCTGCCAGATTGAAGTCGCTTTAGTGCTCGTAAAAACTGAATGCCAAATCCACTATCGAGTTTATTTTCAACGCTATGGTGCAAAATAGAACCAGGCTGGCTCTCAAGGTTATGAAATTGTCTCGCCGCTAGATCGGATCAGGAAATAGACTCAACTCAGCTGCGGTATTGGACTTTTGAGTTTGATTGCGAGTGTTTGGCTGCATGCTAGGATTGTCAAGACAACTGAAGGAGGTCCAATGCAGGAACTGATCCAGAAAATTGAGCACGAAGGCGAGCACGTTGGCGGCGGTATCGTCAAAGTCGATAGTTTTCTCAATCACCAGGTCGACCCCGCACTGACCCAGCGAATGGCCAAGGAGATGAGCGAGCGGTTTCGCGCTGCGGGAGTCGGCCAGATCACCCGAGTATTGACCGCAGAAGTCAGCGGTATTCCTGTTGCATTGGAGGTTGCCGGGCAGTTTGGCGCCCTTCTGATTTACGCGCGCAAAAGCCAGTCGCGCATCATGACGGGAACCTACTATGTTGCCGAGGCGATCAGTCGGACCCACGGCACAAGCTCTGATCTGATGGTTGATCGCCGTTTTTTGGGTTCACAGGACCACGTGCTGATCGTTGACGATTTCCTTGCCACTGGTGCGACCCTCAGCGCACTGGCCAAGCTGGTTTCAGAAAGCGGCGCACGCCTGTGTGGTATTGGTTGCGTTATTGAAAAACCAGCCGAGGGTGGGCGCGATGCCTTAGGTAGTATGGATGCGCCGGTCATTACGCTGGCTAAAATCCTGTTTGAGGATGGTGGCCTGCGGGTGGTGCCCTGAGGGTTATCATGGGAGGTGGAATTTACAAAGTTATCTATACGCTGGTGCAAGCGGTGCCTTTTGGGCAGGTAGCGACCTACGGTCAGATTGCTCGCCTCGCCGGTTGCGGCGCACGCCAGGTGGGTTATGCCATGGCTGCGGTGAAGGCGCCAGACATCCCCTGGCATCGGGTGGTTAACAGCCGCGGCGCGGTCAGTACCCGCTCAGTCGGTGCACCCGATCCCGAGCAGCGTCGTCGGCTCGTGGAAGAGGGCGTATTGTTCGACACCTTTGGGCGAGTGAATCTTGCAGTTTTCCGCTGGCCGGGCCCGGACGGCAGTTGGTGGATTGAAAAGGGCATGGAACCGCCTTTGCTGATGCCCACACCTTCGAATAATTAAAGATATACCGAGCTCAAGGAGATCAGACGCTATGAGAAGTGGTCGTTGTATTCATGTGGTCAGTTGCCATGCGGAAGGCGAGGTTGGGGATGTCATTGTTGGCGGGGTCACGCCCCCGCCTGGTGAAAATCTGTGGGAACGCTCGCGGGCGTTGGAAAGTGACGCTGAACTGCGTGATTTCCTGCTGAATGAGCCTCGTGGCGGAGTTTTCCGACATGCCAACCTGTTGGTACCTCCGATGGATAACCGCGCGGATGCCGCATTTATTATTATGGAGCCCTCATTCTTTCCGCCGATGTCTGGATCAAACGCGATATGCGTTACAACCGTTCTTCTGGAAACCGGCATCTTGCCTATGACGGAACCTGAGACGGTGCTGCACCTGGAAGCGCCGGGCGGACTGGTGCGCGCCACTGCGACCTGTCACAACGGTACTGTCGAGCAGGTGAGCATCCAGAATGTGCCGTCTTTCGTTGATCGGCTCGGGGCCGTAATTGAAGTAGCAGGGATTGGTTCACTCACGGTTGATACCGCTTATGGAGGCGATAGTTTCTGTCTGGTAGATGCGCAGGAGCTTGGGTTTGCTGTTAGCGCCGATGAGGCGGCCGCGTTGGTCGACTGCGGCCGCAAGATTACTGTCGCAGCTAACGAACAGCTAGGCTTTACCCATCCGGACAATCCACAGTGGACGCATTTATCTTTTTGCATGATGACATGTCCGTTAACTTCGGAAGACGACGCCTTGGTCGGTCGCCACACCGTGGTGATTCAACCCGGTAAATTGGATCGCTCACCATGTGGCACCGGATGCAGTGCCCGGATGGCAGTATTGCATGCCCGTGAACTGCTACAGACGGGGCAGCGCTTTATCGGTGAATCCGTGATCGGCTCGCGTTTCAATTGCCAGATCGACGAGACCGTTACCATGAGCGACGGTCGCAATGCGGTAGTCCCGTCTCTGGCTGGAAGAGCCTGGATAACCGGCGTACATCAGCATATGTTGGATCCAACTGATCCATGGCCAACCGGATACCGATTATCGGACACCTGGCCAAGCGGCGATTAGCGATGCCACAGGCGGGCGGCGCCACGCACACCCGCGCTATCACCATGCTCATTGCGCCGTATTGGGGTGTCTAGTGAGGCATTAAAAACATGGGCGGCAACCCGTTGAGCGCCCTCGGTATACAGACAGTCGATGTTGGAAAGACCACCCCCGAGAACCACGACATGTGGGTCCAATATGTTGATCACGCTGGCAAGCGCTTTGCCGAAGCGTTCAAGCAGGTTTTCGAGCGCGAGTTGTGCGATTGCATTCTGGCGCTCAGCGTCGGCAACGATCTCTTGAGGTGATAGAGTTGGGTCGCCGCCGAGGCGTTGGTAGTCGGCGCTGAAGCCCAGGCCCGAAAGGAAGGTTTCGATGCAGCCGTGTTGGCCGCAATAGCATAAAGGCCCATTTTGTTCGAGACAGTTATGACCCCATTCCCCGGCAATGTGCTGCAGTCCGGGCAACAGTTCTCCGTTGACCACGATGCCTCCACCGACACCTGTTCCCATGATGACCCCAAAGACACTGGCAGCATTTTGCCCGGCGCCATCGACCGCTTCAGCAAGGGTAAAACAGTTGGCATCATTCTCAAGTCGCACGGGTCGCGACAGAACTGTCTCAAGGTCCTGGAGCAGCGGGCGACCAATGAGACCCTGGGTATTCGAGTTTTTTCCCCTGCCGGTATTATCCAGTGCACCCGGGGCCGCGACCCCAATTGAGCAACGTGTCTCACTGTGCGCCTCAAGGTCGGCCACCAGGGAGGCGATATTCTCAAGGATCGCCTGGTAGCCTTGTTGTTGGGGGGTCGGGCGACGTTGTCGTGCGGTTTCTGCGCCTGCGGCATCGAGGAGGACCCCCTCGGTCTTGGTGCCACCCAGGTCGATCCCGATTTCCATCCCGCTTGGGGAGGGCGCCGCTGTGGATGGCTCGCGGATCAGTTATCCCGAGTGAAAGTGATCTGGGCGTAGGCTGAATGGTTGTGGATAGATTCAAAGTTTTCGGCTTCTACCACGTAGCCGTTGATGCGCTCATCTTGGTTTAGCTGACCCGCAACATCACGCACCAGGTCTTCAACGAATTTGGGGTTATCGTAGGCCTTCTCAGTTACATATTTTTCGTCTGGCCGTTTCAACAGGCCGTAGAGTTCGCAGCTGGCTTCTTTCTCAACGATATCGATGATCTCTTCTATCCAGATAAACGCGCTGGCTTTGACACTGACAGTGACATGAGAGCGCTGGTTATGCGCGCCGTATTCAGAGATTTGCTTGGAGCACGGGCAAAGACTGGTTACGGGGACGACAACCCGCACCTCGGTTGAAACCGTGTTTCCAACGATTTCACCCATCAGAGTGACCTGGTAATCCATTAAGCTCTTTACCCCGGTGATGGGAGCTGTTTTTTCTAAAAAGAAGGGGAACGTCATCTGAACATGGCCGGTCCCAGCGTCCAGGTGTTCGCGGGTCTCTTGCAGCATGGCGCGAAAAGAGCGCACCGAGATTTCACGTTCGTGATTACTTAGTATTTCCACGAACCGGGACATATGAGTTCCCTTGAAGTTGTGTGGTAACTCCACATACATATTGAAAGTTGCAATGGTATGTTGCTCGCTGCCGCTACGGTCCTGAATACGCACGGGGTGACGCACATCCTTGACCCCAACCTTGTCAATGGTCAGGTTGCGGCTATCAGGGCTATTCTGAACGTCGGCTATATCACCCGTACTCTGGGTGAGCGCGATTTCGGCTTTAGGCATGAAAGGAGATGGTCTTGCGTTGCGGGCATGGAAGTTTAAGCAGAATGGTGGGAAGCGGCAAGTTTATCGGGCAGTCGATGGCGTACCGATTTCACGATGCCAGTGGCATCGAGTCCGAATTGGGCAAGCACCTCGGCCGGGTCACCTTGCTCAATATGTTTGTCGGGCAGGCCCAGCATCAATAGGGCGTTAACCCGTTCATATTGAGCAAGAGTTTCCGCAACACCTGCGCCTGCCCCGCCGCGAATACTGTTCTCCTCCACAGTGACCAGGAGCTCGTGTGTGTCGGCCAACTGTTTGATCATCTCGGTGTCGAGTGGCTTAACACTACGCATGTTGACCACAGTAGCATCAAGGTCTTCTCCAGCTTCAAGGGCTGGCGCCAGCATCGACCCAAAAGCCAGTAGTGCCACCTCCCGTCCTTCACGGCGCAACTGGGCTTTGCCGATTGGCACTTGGGTCATCTGCTGATTTTCTGCAACACCTGGTCCAGATCCACGCGGGTAACGCACCGCTGTGGGACCCGGATGCAAAAATGCCGTGTACAACATGTTCCGACACTCCGCTTCATCGGCTGGCGCGAATACCGTCATCCCTGGAACGCAACGCAGGAAACTAAGGTCAAATGCACCCTGGTGGGTAGGACCATCGGCGCCGACAATGCCCGCGCGGTCAATGGCAAACGTCACATCCAGGCCCTGCACGCTGATATCGTGAATCAACTGATCATAGGCGCGTTGCAGGAAAGTGGAATAGATAGCGACCACTGGCTTTAGCCCCTCGCAGGCGGTACCAGCGGCAAAAGTAAGCGCGTGCTGTTCCGCAATACCGACATCGAAGTAGCGTTTGGGGTAACTCTCGGCAAAGCGGGTCAGTCCAGAGCCCTCCCGCATCGCCGGAGTGATGCCAACCAGTCGTTTATCGATGCTAGCCATGTCGCATAGCCAGTCGCCGAACACCTGGGTATAGGTTCGCTTAGCGGATTTTTTTTCGACTTTACCTGTGTTCGGGTCGAAGGGTCCGATACCGTGGAATGCCACCGGCTCGCCTTCGGCGGGTTTGAAGCCTTTGCCTTTTTGGGTCGCAATATGCAAAAAGCGCGGTCCTTCCATCGCTTTCATGTTTCTCAAAGTTGAGATCAGCGTAGGCATGTCGTGTCCGTTGATTGGACCGATATAGTTAAAGCCAAGTTCTTCAAACAGCGTGCTGGGCATGACCATACCTTTGAGGTGCTCCTCCCAGCGCCGCGCGAAGGCCTGCACTGGTGGTGCAGTGCCCAGAACAGTTTTGCTGCCCTCTCTAACGGTGGTGTAAGCCCGGCCTGAGAGAATACGTGCAAGATAGTTGGACATGGCACCGACGTTGCGCGAAATGGACATCTCGTTATCGTTAAGGATTACCAACAGATTGGCATCCATGTCTCCAGCGTTATACAACGCTTCCATGGCTTGACCCGCAGTGAGCGCCCCATCGCCGATGATAGCGGTCACCTGTCGTGGCACATCGTCTAGTTGGGCAGCAACCGCCATGCCCAGCGCAGCGCTGATGGAGGTGCTGGAATGGCCAGCGCCGAAGGTATCGTATTCACTCTCGGTGCGTTTCAAAAACCCCGAGAGCCCACCCGCCTTGCGGATAGTGGACATTTGCTGGCGCCGGCCAGTGAGGATTTTATGGGGGTAGGCCTGGTGGCCGATATCCCACACCAGCCGATCATTAGGGGTATCGAAGATGTAGTGCAGCGCAATCGTCAACTCCACCGTTCCAAGGCCCGGCGCGAGATGCCCACCGGTGGTTGAGGTCACCTCGATCAGGAACCGACGCAACTCCTCTGCAAGCCCAACCAGCTCGTGCTCGTCCAGCTGACGCAAATCTGCAGGTGAGTCAATGGTATCAAGAAGAGGCGGCATAAACGGGGGTTGTCAACGCTAAATGAATAATGGATTGGCCTGGAGGAATCTGGGGCCTAATGGATTGATCATACCGTGTTGACGGCAGTCAGTGGGATCGTTCAATAGTAAACCGGGCCAAAGCGATTAGCAGCGTACTGTTAAAAGCGGCATGATCAAGCGCCGCGATTGCCTCATCACCCAGTGCCTGGGCATAGTGTCGTGATGATGATTCACCGAGCGCGCTAAGGAAGGTGGGCTTCCCTTTTTGACGGTCAGCTCCGGCGAGTTTGCCAAGCGTCGCGGTATCGGCCGTGCCATCGAGGATATCGTCTACTACCTGAAATGCGAGGCCAAGTGGTCGGGCGTAGCCAGTAAGCTGTTGCAGCACAACGGGATCACGGGTTGCGGTGAGCGCTCCCAGCAGCACGGCTGCCTCAATTAGGGCCCCTGTTTTTTTACGATGCATAGTGGCGAGGGTGTCGACCGGAGCATCGCAGGCAACCAGATCGAGGTCAATCGCCTGACCACCCGCCAGCCCTAGCGAACCGGCAGCGTGTGCCAGGATCTGCACCATCTGCAGTTGACGAGCCGGTGGCAGGCCTGTCGCGGAGTAGGTGCACAGTGTCTCGAAAGCAAGGGTCTGTAGCGCATCGCCAGCTAAAATGGCAGTTGCTTCATCAAAAGCCCGGTGGCAGGACGGTTTACCCCGGCGTAGATCATCATCATCCATCGCTGGCAGATCGTCATGGATTAAAGAGAAAGCATGTATCAGTTCTACCGCACACGCAGGTATGTCCAGAGCTCTTTCATCAGTCCCCAGAGCCCTGCCACTGGCATACACCAAAGCCGCTCGGTATCGCTTACCCGCGCCGATACTGGCATAGCGCATAGCCTGGTGAAGCTCGCAAGGCTCGCAGTCCGATGCCGGTAACAGGATTTCCAGGCGCTGATCAACTTGCTCCCGCCACTGTGTCCAAAGGGGAGCAAGCGGTTGATTGTTTGTCACGCTTCGTCCGGGTCGAAGGGAGTGCTTTGCAGTTCCCCCTCTTTTTCAAGTAATTGCTGCACTCGGACCTCAGCTGCCTGCAGGCTGTCGCGACAATCGCGGACCAAGCTCATTCCGTGCTCAAAGTCCTTCAGCGATGCCTCCAGGGATTGCTCTCCGCTTTCCATTCTCTCAACAATCGTTTCCAATTCTTTGAGGGATTTTTCGAACTCCCCGACCCGGGAACGGGATTTTTTGGCCATGAAATTGTCTCTGT
>JABINT010000075.1 GCA_018698075.1 Acidiferrobacteraceae bacterium | reverse complement strand
GCCCAAATTTCCGTTAGGCCTCATGGAAAATCCCAAATCACACGGCCTGCACTCGGCCGAGGACAATATGCCAGTGACTCTCATCGACCTGCCGATCGAGTGCAAAACCCTCAGTAAATGGATTCTCGGACCAGACCTGCGTCAGGGTTTCGCTCATAATCCAATCACGGTACTCAGTAATAGCATCGGCAACCAGTCCGGTTCCGCTGATATGCAAGCGGATTCGGTCAGATACATCGAGCCCCGCCTGCTTGCGTCCATCCTGTACGGTGCGCACGATCTCCCGGGCCAAGCCTTCGCGCCGCAAGGGGTCGGTAAGGGCGGTATCAAGCCCCACCAGTGTACCGGCCGACTCGGCGCAGGCGTAACCGGCAGCAGACTCGGTTTCAACCAGCAGATCCTCAGGCGCCAGGACGATCGTCTCGCTTTCAACCGATAAAGTCACAGCCTCTCCTTTTGCCTGCGCTGTCGCGATCGCCGAGCCGCTGGCCTGCGCCAGCGCATCACGGATTTTTGGGATCAGTTTGCCGTAGCGTTTGCCCAGGCGCGGCAGATTGGGTTTGATCCGGTAAGTCACAAGGTCAGCATCGGCGGCGATGAAGGACAACGTTTTCACGTTTAATTCTTCAAGAATTTGAGTTTCGTGTTCAACGACTGCCTGGCGCACTTTATCTGAAGGGGCGCGTACCAGCAGTCGTGATAGCGGTTGGCGCACCCGTATCTGGCTGGATTCGCGGGCAGATCGGCCCAGGGCAACAATATTTTGAACCACCCGGATGGCTTCAAGCAGTGCGGTGTCGCTCCAGTCAGGTTGCGCTTGCGGCCACTGTGTCATATGGACACTTAAGGGGGCATCCGGATCGCGCGATCGCACCAGGTTCTGGTACATCTCCTCGGCGATAAAAGGCATGAACGGCGCTAACAGGCGGTGCAAGGTATCCAGGCATTGATACAAGGTTAGATAAGCTGATTGCTTGTCGCTGCCAGCATCGCTTTTCCAGAATCGCCGTCGGTTGCGTCGGATATACCAGTTACTCAGCTGGTCAACGAGTTCCTCGATCGCTTGTCCGGCCCTGTGCGCATCGTAGGCCTCGAGAGCGCTGGTGGCCTCGTCGACCGTATGGTGTAGCAGGGCCAGGGCCCAACGATCGATCTCCGGGCGCTCGGTCAGTGGCACATCCTGCCGAAGGTCTACCTCATCCAGCGAAGCGTAAAGGGTGAAGAACACATAGGTGTTCCACAGGGTATTGACGAAGGAGCTTGCGACCTCGCGGATGATCTCGACCGAGATCCGTTTTTGGCTTTCGGGTGCGAGCCGGGCAAGAAAGTACCAGCGTAGCGGATCGGCACCAATATGATCAAAGACGTCGTAGGGATTCACGATATTACCTAACGACTTAGACATCTTTTTGCCGTCCTGGTCAACGATATGATTCAGGCAGACGCAGTTACGGTAGGCGACGCTGTCAGAGACCAGTGTGGCGATGGCATGCAGACTGTAAAACCAGCCACGAGTCTGGTCTATAGCCTCGCAGATGTAATCAGCCGGAAAGTGCTGAGCAAAAGCATCCTGGTTTTCGAAGGGGTAATGCCACTGGGCATAAGACATTGCGCCAGAATCAAACCAGCAATCGATCACTTCCGGTACGCGTCGGTAAGTGCGGCCATTATCGGGATGAATAAAACTGATCTCGTCGACAGCCGGCCGATGCAGGTCGGTTTCTGCAAGCGATTCACCGCACAGTGCTTCCAGTTCAGCCAGCGAGCCGATGCACAGGAAATCTCCTTCACCGTCGGTCCACAAGGGCAACGGCGTGCCCCAGAACCGTTCCCGTGATAAAGCCCAGTCAACATTGTGTTCCAGCCAGTTACCAAAGCGGCCATCGCGGATAGATTCGGGTACCCAATTGATGGTCTGGTTAAGATCAACCATTCGATCGCGAACATCGGTCGTGCGTATATACCAGGCGTTTTTCGCGTAGTAGATGAGCGGGTCGCCGGTGCGCCAGCCAAAGGGATAGTTGTGGGTGTACTGCTCCTCTTTGAACAGCAGTCCACGTTCGTTTAAAAGGGCAATGATCACCGGGTCGGCATCTTTGAAAAACAGGCCTGCGACCGGTGTTACTTCATCTTTGAAGTGGCCATCCAGGCCGACTCCATGCACCACCGGCAAATCGTGAGCCTGGCCGAGCGCTAGATCGTCGACCCCATAGGCCGGTGCGACGTGGACAATTCCGGTGCCATCTTCAGTACTGACAAAATCAGCCGCTAAGACGCGGCAGATATCACCAGGCGCCTCCAGGTAATCGAAGAGTCGTTGATAGCGGTGTCCAACCAGTTCGCGGCCTTTAACAGTGCGCAGAATCCTGGCCGGAGTCTCGCCCAGAACTGACTCGAGACGGGCTTTGGCAAGAATCAGATTCTCACCGGCGTGCTCGACAAAAACGTAATCGATATCTTCCCCTACGGCCAGTGCCAAGTTGGCTGGAAGCGTCCACGGCGTGGTGGTCCAGACCAGAAAAGCGGCACTGTCATCGAGCAGGGTGAAGCGCACCGTCACGGAGGGATCAACGGTTTCCTGGTAGCCCTGGGCCACCTCATGCGATGACAAAGTAGCGCCAATTCTTGGGTCGTAAGGCACGACCTTGTAGTCCTGGTAGATCAGCCCCTTGTCCCAGATGGTCTTGAGCAGATGCCAAACGGATTCGATGTAGCGATTGTCCAGGGTGTAGTACGCATGATCGAGGTCTACCCAGAAACCCATGCGCTCAGTCATTTTCTCCCAGTCGCTGATGTAACGCATGACGGAGTCGCGACAGCGTTGGGTAAATTCAGCGACACCCACCTGTTTTTCAATTTCTTTCTTGTCGAAAATGCCCAACTCTTTTTCGATCTCATGCTCTACCGGCAGACCGTGTGTATCCCAGCCGGCTTTGCGTGGCACGTGGAAGCCACGCATGGTCTTGAAACGCGGATAAATGTCTTTGAAACTGCGTGCCAGCACATGATGTATGCCAGGCCGGCCATTCGCGGTCGGTGGGCCTTCGTTAAAGGTATAAAGTGGGCGCCCTTCACTTTGTTCAAGGCTGCGAGCAAAAATACGGTGGTCACGCCAGAACGCCAGGATGCGCTGCTCCAGCGCCGGGCCGTCATAGCGGGTAGTTGCCTTGTTGAAACTCATATTGATTCGCGCACCTTAGATTCAGCCCCCAATAACCGTCTTTTCGGTCTCCGGGGCGATTCGAATTCTCTCGGGGTGAAAGATTCGCGCGCGGTACCACCCGGCTCTACCCAGCCCCGTTATGGGCCAGATCTTGGGGGCACAATGGTGCCCGGACCCGGTATCGAGGGTTAGTCGGTTGAGCCTACTGCACCGGGCAATCGCGGTATACGGTGGTTCGGTCAACGGCTCGGGGGTGATATTCGCCGGGGCCCGGCCGGAGATTTCAGCATCCTCCGGTCTCTGGGTACGCGGGTGCGCCCGGTGACTTGTCCCCTTCAACGCTTATGTGGCTTCGGCTACAGGTCATGCGTTTGAAGACAGCGACTAAATCTACCTGTTGGGAAAGATCAAGGCAAATTCGCATCAGCCATCCAATTTGAACTTGTGGCGATTTCGCTGATGCTGCCTATGTTATCGGCGTGACTCAGAGAATCATGGATCGGCACTAATGCCGGCCAAGGTGCCGATGTGAGTCGCCACGCTGTGGGCGAGCGCATCCAGATGATAGCCGCCCTCGAGTACCGACAGAATTCGATTGTCACAATGTTGATTAGCGCAGTCCATCAGTGCCTCGGTCATCCACTGATAGTGTTCGGTGCTGAGATTGATGCCCCCGAGGGGATCATCTTGGTGGGCATCAAAGCCGGCTGAAACCAGAATCATTTCGGGCCGGTAATCGTTAATTGCTGGCAGCACCTTTTCGCTGAATGCCTGGGTGTATTCGGCATTACCTGCCCCGGCAGTCATTGGGCAGTTCAGCGTGGCCCCCCTGCCGCGGCTGATGCCATCTTCCGATCGGGCCCCAGTGCCGGGGTAATGTGGATATTGATGCAGGCTGATATAGAAAACACTGGGATCTTCTTCAAACAGGTGCTGAGTGCCATTGCCGTGATGCACATCCCAGTCGAGTATCAAGATTTTGTTAAGGCCATGGTGGCGCTGCAGGTGGCGCGCTGCAATAGCGATGTTATTAAAAAGGCAAAAACCCATCGCTGCATCATGCTCGGCGTGGTGACCCGGAGGGCGCACCAGAGCAAAACCGTTGTCGGCAGTTCCATCAGCAATAGTATCTGCAAGCGCTAGCACGCTCCCGGCCGCCAGACGGGCAATGTCAAAAGATTCGCGGCTGATGGCTACGTCCGGGGTATCCAGGTAAGGCAGGCCGCGCGTGCAACTGGTCCGGGCACGCTCGACCAGTGCCGCATCGTGTACCGATGTCAGACAGTCAGGATCACAGGCAGATGCCGCGGTGACCTGCAATTGAGTGAACCAGGGCTGGGCCTTAAGATGGGCCAGGGTATGCGACAGCCGTGCCGGGCGCTCAGGGTGCCCGGATCCGGTATCGTGATCCAGAAAGCGTCGATCACTGGTAAAAGCAGTTTTCATAGTGCAACTTCACCGTAGAGGCTTGAGTCCGGCACGGTAGAATCAAGTGGGTGAGCAGTTATCTCAGTATCGCGATGATCGTAGCTCATGGTCAGGGCTAGCGCTAATCGTTTGAATATCATGTACATTAACTTTTGCGTTCTTGCGAGCACAGTATAAACATCCCCCACCCGGTCTGAGCAATGAATGAGATCGCGCTGTTCCACGGCAAGCCAGGGTGTTAGGTATCTGGACAGGCCTGGCGGTGCTTGCCCTTGGTGGAGTGATTTTTCTGGCCAGTCGTGTCTGGTCGCTGAGGGGGCAAAGAGGAACCGTGCTGGCGGCCCCGGACAGGACTAAGACTTTTAACGGGCCTGCGCTCACAGTCGGAACCTACAATATCCATCGGGCACGCGGCACCGATGGCAGGCGTGATCTACGCCGCATCGCCAGGGTTATCAGCGGTTGCGACATTGTGGCGCTCCAGGAAGTGGAGGGCCCTCGCCCCGGTAGCGGCCACAATCAGGCTTGGCACCTCGGCCGGTGGTTACGATTGGCTGCGCATTTCGCACCTAGCCGAAAGTTGTTCTTTTTTCCGCACCGTGGTAATGCGCTGTTATGCCGGTTTCCAGTCAGCTACTGGCAGCGCTTGGCGCTATTCCCCTCGACCGGACGAGCGCATCGCAACCTGACGGTGTACCAGGTCGATCTTGCCGGTAGCCCCGTGCACATATTGAATACGCATCTATCCAAACCGGCCGAGGGCGCATCGCCGTTTGAAGCGGTAATGAGTGCGTTTGGGCAGTATCCACGCGCCATTTTGCTGGGGGATTTCAACGCCCCTATGGATCATCCGGCGATGCGCCGCTGGCTACCACCTGATACGGTGGATGCGTTGGCCGACGCCGGGTTTGATCCGATGCGGGTGGATATGATTTTGATCCGTGGCCTGTCGGTAGACGAAGCCTGGTCATCACCCATTGGGCCTTCGGATCATCCTTTTTTCGCAGTGCGTCTGCGACTGCAGTGATGCCTCGTTTCAGTTCACCGAAAAACCCGCTTGGGCCAGTAGGGTTTCCATCCTTGCGTTGATGGCCCTCTCGGGCTGGTCTTTACGCCACCACTGCATCCATCGGGCAATATCGGCGGCCAGCGCACGCTCGCATGCAGCCTGGCTGGTGTGGTGTCGCATGGCGTCGAGATCGAGTAAGACGGTTTGGTCTGGTGTCATCAGGATGTTCGGTGGTTTCATATCACCGGGGGAAAGTTGGTTCTGGCGCATCAGGACAAAAAGCCGGGTAACGTCCTGAAGCGTTCTTTCCATCAGCACCGGGTCGCTGTGGTCATTG
>JABINT010000195.1 GCA_018698075.1 Acidiferrobacteraceae bacterium | reverse complement strand
GACCCGTAAAGCGATGCCGTAAGAGCCGGTGGCCGAATGGCCGGGCTGTGGTGCTGATGTGCAGCCAATAGCCTGCGCCAGTTGATCGCCAACCTGGGTCACAGTTTGCGGCCATGCAGCCACCTGATGCAGTACCAGGCCTGTGATTTCCTGCAGGCGCACACCAGGCTCACCTGGCTTACCGTGTGGGCCGCGCCTATAGCCGGCACCTAGAGCGGAGTGTCGTTCAGCCATACATGCGCTCCCCGTCAGGGTCGAACATATGGGGAGAGACGATCTCGACTGCGGTGTTACCTTTACGAATCGGATCGGCGCACACCACAGCTTTGTCTTGCCACTGGCTGTGCCCACCTGAGATAAATCCCAGGCCGATCCAATGGCCCAGCGCTGGCGAGTGAGTGACGGCAGTAATCCAGCCTTCACCATAGCCTTCGATATGACCCGGGGCACATAACAGTGACCCTGCGTTGAAGATCTCACGTCGGTCGCGGGGAAAAATTCCCACCAGTCGTGGCCGATTATCACGAGCCATGTCCGGGCGTTTGCGAAGAGCGCTACCAATATAAGGTTTCTTGTCAGATGCCATGCGACCGAGTCCTGCGTCTTCAATAGTGACCCGGCCATCGAGTTCGGCTCCAGTCACATGGCCTTTTTCAATACGCAGCGCACCCAGTGCTTCGAGACCGTACAGGCAACCATTCATTGAGCGGGCACTCTCCCACAGAGCGTCCATTATGTCCGGGCCAAAATCAGAGGGCACGTAAACCTCAAAGGCCCGCTCACCAGAAAAGCTGATGCGTGCGATCCGGCAAGGGACCTTGCCTTTTAAGGTGGTTTCCAGAACTCCCATAAAAGGAAGGTTGGCATCGGATACGGCAGCGGCGTTCTCGACACAGGATTCGAGTACTTGCCGTGACTTGGGGCCTGCCACTGCAACACCGGCCCATTGCTCGGAAACCGAGGTCACATGGACTCGCAAATCGGTCCAGCGGGTTTGCAGTAGCTCTTCCAGAAAAGCCATAACCTTGCCGGCATGAGCTGTTGTCGTGGTCATGAAGTACTCTGACTCGCTAAGGTGCCAGGTGGTGCCATCGTCCATCACAAAGCCGTCGTCACGCAGCATGATGCCGTAACGGGCCTTGCCGATCGGGAGTTTGGCGAACGGATTACTATAGATGCGGTTCAATAGTTCGGTTGAATCGGGCCCCTGAATTGCAATTTTGCCAAGCGAAGTCACATCACAAAGACCAACGGTGCGACGAGTCGTTTGCGCCTCACGCACATAGGCATCGCCGATCGTTTCGCCTGAGCGGGCAAAATACCAGGGTCTGTGCCAAAGCCCGGCCATGGTCATTGTGCCGCCGGCCTCGAGGTTCCATTCGTGCAGGGGTGTGCGCCGCAAGGCGCGAAAATGGTTGCCGACGTTGCGGCCCTTAAGCGCACCCAGGCTGACCGGAGTGTAGGGCGGTCGAAAGGTGGTGGTGCCGACTTGGGGAATCTCCTTACCCAGAGCTTCAGCCATTAACGCAAGGCCAATGATATTACCCATCTTGCCCTGGTCGGCTGCCATTCCCAGTGTGGTATAGCGTTTAAGGTGTTCAACGGACACATAGCCTTCGCGATGAGCCAATCGGACGTCTTCGGTGGTGACGTCATGCTGGGGGTCGACAAAAGACTTCAACTGGCGTCCAGGCACGCTGACCTCGTAAAGAGGGGTTATTGCTCCTTGCCAGCCTCCGGGTGCAGGGGTGGCGGTAGAGCCTTGAGCGCCTCCCAGGTGTGTTACTGCGCGCTCCGCGGCTGCCTGTCCGGATAACAGACACGCGTTATCGTTCCAGACCCCTGCGGCACTACCTGCCATCGATAAAGGCTCGTTGGTTTGTCCAGGGACAAAGCAGGCGAGATCGGCATCCCACACCGGTTTCACCCCGCGGTGTGACAAAAGGTTGACCACAGGGGACCAGCCACCGGAAACAAGGAGTAAGTCACAGTCGGTTTTGCCGGCCTCGCGCCAGTTGGCCGCCTGCTGTTCGGCTATGTCGAGCGCTGTGATGCCTTTTGCACCATGCGCCATCAGTGGGGCTGCGCCCGTACGCAATGCTGCATGAGCATCTGCGGCCTGGGCGCGGATAGCGTCCGGTATGCTCTTGCGGGCATCCAGGATCTGGACCGAAGCGCCAGCTTGAGCGAGCTCAAACGCGCCAGCGTAGGCAGAATCGTTGTTGGTGGCGATCACGATGTTCTCACCCGCCCGAACCGCAAAACGATTAAGGTAAACGCGAGCTGCATTTGCCGTCATGATGCCGGGCCGGTCGTTGTTGCCAAAAGCCACGTGACGCTCCAGCGCCCCGGTTGCGAGCACGGTGTATCTGGCGCGCAGTGTCCAGCAGCGCTGCCGCGGCATCCACGTCGGCGGTTCAGCCAGGTGATCTGTTACACGCTCCAGCAGGCCGGCAACACCTCCATCGTAAAGGCCGAACGCTGTGGTGCGGACCATAATGCGTACACCGACATCTTTGAGTGCTTTGATCTGCTCTGCAAGATTATCTGCTGCTTGCGGTTGAGCCAGTGTATCTCCACCCAGTATTCCTTCTTGCTCAACCAGGATCACATCAAGGCCGGTTTTCGCAGCGGTTAAGGCTGCGCTGCGACCGGCAGGGCCGCTGCCGACCACAAGCAGATCACAGTAACCATGGGCATGCTCGTAGTGATCCGGATCTGGCGAGCGAGACGCTGTACCCATCCCGGCGGCTTTGCGGATGATCTTTTCATAGCGCATCCACATGCCGGTCCCCGAGCCCCATTCGAAGGGGGGTAAACCCATGAAGGTCTTGTAGTAAAACCCAGCGGCCAGGAAGCGCCCGAAGAGGTTGTTAATTGAGCCGACGTCAAAGCGTACACTGGGCCATGCGTTCTGGCCTTGTGCGACCAGGCCCGCATAGAGTTCCTGGGTGGTGGCGCGGACATTAGCATCACGGTGATCATCTCGGCCGATGGTCACCAGTGCCCCGGACTCCTCGACTCCGGCGGACATTAATCCACGGGGTCGATGGTATTTGAAACTGCGCCCCAGTACTTGTTGGTTGCTCGCCAGCAAGGCAGAGGCCAATGAGTCGCCCGCGTGGCCGTACAAGGTTCGACCGTCCCAGGTGAAATTCACCAATTGGTCGCGGTCGATGTAACCGCCTTTGGCAAGCCGTGTAGCCGTCACGATTCGCTCACCGGGTCAGCGCTTTGCGCTAAGGCGCTCGCCAGGCCTTGGTGAGCCGGGCGGACAGAATGAATTTCATGGGTACGGGTGTCTCGTTCAACTACGATCCACATACGACACCCGTGCAGGTGTTGCCAGGTTTCGAGTTGGACACCGTCGATATTGTCGCGTTGGAATACTGCCTCGAGCCACGCCTCGGCCGGTGCCTCGAGCGCCGGATACTCAACAGACGCATCGCCACCGTAGCTGAACTCGCTGTGGTCTCGTGTGCCGCAGAACGGGCAGGGAATTCTCAGCATGGTCGTGATTTATCCGTGCAGTTTCGGGTCTGGGCCCGCACCGCGTTCGTCGATATTGATACCCCGCTCAAAGCGAGACAGGGAGTGGTTCAAGATCACCGGGTGGGGCCGGTCGTTAGCGATCAGATCGGCAAAATACCAACCCGATGCCGGGCTTGCCTTAAAGCCGCCATAGTTCCAGCCGGCATTCAGGTATAAGTTGCTGAGCGGCGTTTTACACAAAAACGCAGATCCGTCCATGGACATATCCATAACGCCCGCCCAGTGTCGCAAAAGCCGCACCCGACCCAGGCAGGGCAAAATGGAGGTGGCGCATTCGGCGACATCCTGCACGATTGGCAAATTACCGCGTTGCGCGTAGGATTTGTACCAGTCCAGGTCGCCGCCAAAGACCATGCCGCCTTTGTCCGACTGAGAAATGTAGAAGTGAGCCCCACCGACCCCGAAGACGACGACTTGATCGAGTAGTGGCTTGAGCGGTTCAGAAACAAAGGCCTGCAGCTTGTGTGATTCGATCGGCAGCTTTCCAAGCTCAGCCATTCGCCACAGTCTTGAAGTGTTGCCGGCAACGGCGAAGCCGATTTTCTTCCCCCGGATAATGCCGCGACTGGTTTTTAAGCCAGTCACCTGGTTGGCCGTACGTTCAACGCCCGTGACTTCACAATTTTGAATGATGTCAACCCCACGTTGGTCAGCACCTCGAGCGTAACCCCAGGCAACGGCGTCGTGGCGTGCCGTGCCTGCGCGAGGTTGCACTGTGGCCCCAATGATTGGAAAACGGGAATCGGCGCTGTAATTCAGGTGCGGTATTTTGCGTTTCAGTGTTGGCAGATCCCACAGCTCGCCATCAGCGCCGGTCAGGCGCATGGTGTTGTAGCGCCGTGCCGCGCCATCACGTGCAGCAGGGCTATGTAGCAGCGAGACGTGCGACCGCTGACTGAACATGACGTTGTAGTTCAGTTCGTGGCTTAGATTTTCCCAGAGCTTGAGCGAGTGCTCGTAAAATTCCCGATTGCCGGGCAACATGTAGTTGGATCGGACAATTGTGGTATTGCGCCCGGCGTTACCGCTGCCAAGCCAGCCCTTGTCCAAGACGGCGACATTTGTGATACCGTGGTTCTTGGCAAGATAATACGCGCTCGCCAGGCCATGAAGTCCGGCACCAACGATGACGACGTCATATTCGGTTTTGGGCTCGGGATCCCGCCAGGCGCGCTCCCAGCCTTTCTGTCCCGACAGGCCGTTGCGAAAGACGTTCCAGGCAGAATAAGGTTTCATGGATTCTGTTGTGGCCAGATTAAAGTGGTTATCAGCAGGTTACGATAATAATTGGACAGATCAGGGCAACCTATCCATTGTGCGACCCCTGTCGTCACTCCATGTTGGATGTTAGTGTGAGTTACACCTATTGGACAGAGCCAATGTTAAACCGAAGGTGATGCAAAGTTGATCGTTTACACACCGATTCTATGTTAAAGCCTGACCCGCAGCCGCGCTACCCACCCGCAAGTGTTGCTTGGGTTATTTGGGGATTGGGAGCTGGGTTTTTCCTTCTGGGCTTTTTTCATCGGGTCGCGCCGGCCGTACTGCATCGCGAACTCAGCCTGGATTTTGGCCTGAGCGCAGCCACCCTGGGAAGCCTGTCGGCCCTTTATTTTTATTCCTATGCAGCAATGCAGGTGCCCACAGGGCTTCTTGTCGACCGCTTAGGGCCGCGCCGCCTTCTTTTGGGGGGCTTGCTGGTGAGTACGCTGGGAGCGCTGATTTTCGCTTTTGCACCCGATCTCATTTGGGCAGGCATCGGTCGTTTTTTAATTGGCGGATCGGTGTCGGTGGCCTTTGTTTGCACATTGAAATTGGCTACACATTGGCTGCCCGCGCACCGATTTTCGATGGCAATCGGTCTGCTGTTGGTTGCCGGAGTGTCGGGTGCGGTTTTTGCCGGAGTACCCCTGCAGTTTGCAAGTGGTATGTTTGGCTGGCGGGCAGTGACTGTTGCGGCAGCAGGGGTGGGATTATTGCTGGGCCTGGTGGTGTGGTTGATGGTTCGGGATGATCCCGCAGAGCGACATTACGATAGTTATGTGAATGTCCACGTTCAAGGTGGGCACTGGTCTGCCGAGTGGCAAAAACTCACCGCGGTTTTTGGGTACCGAAATACCTGTCTTCTGGCAATTGCCCCTGGCGGGATCGTAGGATCCGTTCTGACTTTTGCAGGGTTGTGGGGAATGCCATTTCTGACCGATGTTTATGGTCTGTCACCCGCTGCGGCGGCCACGCTTTGTTCGGTTTTAATGTTGGCTATGGCTTTCAGTGGCCCACTGTTTGCACTGTTGTCAGAGAGGATTGCTCTGCGGCGGGCCCCATACCTCGTTGCTACAGTGCTTGCCTTTTGCAGTTGGGCGCTTGCTTTGCTGGTGCCAGAACTTCCATTGTGGCTTCTTGTGAGCGCGCTTGTGAGTGCGGGGTTTTTTTCCGGGGCGATGATTCTGGGGTTTACCCAGGCAAAAGAGTCGGTGCCGCTGGTGTTGGCGGGAACGGTATCTGGGGTTATTAATACGGGTGTTATGTGCGGGCCGATGCTGTTACAACCATTGGTTGGTTGGTTGTTGGACCGTTTCTGGCGCGGTATGACAGGGACGGACGGCATGCGGGTGTATCATTTTGATAATTACCGGGTTAGCTTTTTGTTGATGCTGGCGTGGTTGGCAATTGCGATAGTGAGTATTGCACTCACTCGTGAGACACGCTGTGAGCAAATGAGTAGCGCTGATCGTGCGCGTCCAGGGTCCAAGCGCTAAGCAAACGGGGTACATAAACGAATGAATGAGGAGCTTGAAAAATTCCTGAAAAATAATCCTGAGTTACGGTTTGTCGACGTCCTGTTGCCTGACATTTGCAATATTGTGCGCGGTAAACGGATCCCACGTGACGACCTTGCCAAGGTATATGGCGATGGCTTGCAGGTACCCAGTTCGATTTACCTGCTGGATGTCAACGGCCGCGGCACTGATGCAGGTGGGCGCGGTTTCTCAGACGGCGATCCTGATGTCAAGGTGCGCCCGGTTCCCGGATCGCTGAACTTAGTCCCGTGGGGCCCTCCAGGGGCAGGGCAGGTGCTTGGCAGTTTGTATGAATTGGATGACTCTGCGTGTCTGGTGGATCCACGCCACGTGCTTGGCGGTGTGGTCGAGCGGTTACGCGAATCAGGTCTACATCCGGTGGTGGCACTGGAGCTGGAGTTTTACCTGATTGATGCGGCGAGTGCGGATGAAGGTAGACCGCGTCCGCCGGTATTGCCCGACACCGGTCGGCGAGCCTCGGCGACCCAGGTATACAGCCTTGCCGACCTTGACGGGTTTACTCGATTTCTCAGTGAAGTCGAGACGACCTGTCAGGCGCAGGGAGTACCGCTAGGCGCCACCACCGCAGAATATGCAGTGGGCCAGTATGAGATCAATCTGCAACATGTAGATGATCCGCTGTGCGCCGCTGATCACGCGATCCTACTGCGCAGAGCAGTGCAGGGATTGGCTCGAGGGCATGACGCCGTGGCCACTTTTATGGCCAAACCCTATCCTGAAGATGCCGGTAATGGCCTGCACGTTCACGTCAGCGTAATGGATGACAAGGGATACAATGTATTTGATAACGGCAGTAGTGAGGGCAGTATTCAGCTGCGCCAGGCCGTTGCGGGGATGCTGGATTTACTACCTCAATCGATGGCAGTTTTTGCCCCTAATGTGAATTCATACCGGCGCTTTGCGCCGAACCTGTACGTACCCACCGGGCCGACCTGGGGGTATAACAATCGATCGGTCGCCGTCCGGATCCCTGCGGGAGATAACACGGCGCGGCGCATTGAGCATCGTATGGCTGGCGCAGATGCTAACCCGTACCTGACACTTGCCGCGGTGCTGGCCGGCCTGCATCATGGCATCAGTCAAGGGCTGGCCCCGCCTGACCCTCGCACTGACAATGCCGGTACCGAGCTTGATAGCGCAGTCCCATTTACCTGGCAGGGGGCGTTAGATGAGCTGGCAAAGCCCTCGGCGCTTGAAGAATATCTGGGGGCGGAATATTTGTCACTGTATCGCCAGTGCAAACAGTTTGAGCTCGACACCTATGCCAGGGAGTTTACGCCGCTGGAATACCGCTGGTACCTTGCGCCCGAGTAGCGCTTTCAAGCGCAAGGCATTAACTAAAAAAGGCTAGGATGATCACGCTGGCCGCACCGAACATTGCCAGGGAGTAGCCAATATTCCAGGAAAAGCATTCTTGCGCGCTTATGCGGTACCGGCTTTGCATGGCGAGGTTCAGGCCTGACATCGGCCCACCAGTAGCCCCTACCGACCAGGTCACGAGAAAAACGAATGCGAGCAGAGCCGGCTCTGGATCAAGTGGTAGCAGAATCGCTGATGCCGTTACGATACTGACCAGGGCGTGGACACCCGCTATCGCTAACACCAGTAATACTGCCAGCACCGCAACAGCCACTTCAGGAGTGAAAGCGCCGATATCCAGCGTTGGCGATGTTTGCGATATCAGTGCCGCAAGGCCGGTCGCCATAATGCCGGCACTGAAAAACAATGCCAGTTCGCCATACATGTCTGGCAGGCGCTCCGAGCTGAAGTTTCTAATGGTGCTTAAAGCTTGAGAGAGTGATCGCCGCCAGGTCAGCACGGCGGTGGTGACGCCAATAGACAAGGCAGATACCAGTACCAGGACTGAGACCGCGGGAAGCACATGATGCAGCGCTAGCACACAGACCACCATGATCGATGGCACCCATAGCGCGCCAAAATTTACCGGGAAACCTTCAAAAGACTCCAGTCCTCCACCCGCACGGAAGCGATGTTCGGCAAAGGTAAAAACGAAACCAAACAGGCATAGTGGTGCGGACAGCATCCATAGCTCAGCCAGTCGAGCGCCCGGCGCGTAAAGCAGGCACGTGCCCATCGCGGCGAAAAAAGGCGACCACAAAGTGGCCAGTGCAAAACTTCGCTGGAGCGAAGTGGCCGTGGTGCGCTCAAGGCGTCCGTTTCGGGCAAGTCGGTCTCCAAAAATCATCAGCGCCGACAGGTTGATCATCGCAGCAAAAAGGTGCAGTCCTGCGAGAGTTTTAAAAAAGGCTTTTAAGCCCGGCGCCGCCGATTCATGTTTTTCCTGACCTGTATCGGTGATCAGGCGCAAAAAGCTGACCGCAGACAACAAGCTGATCAGTAGGTGATTCTGGGTTAGGAGTTGTAGCAGCGGGAGATTGCGATATCCGATTAAGTAAGCCCAGCCCAGAGCGCAAAAACCAACAGCAGCAAAGATGACACACTGAATTCTCTGAATTCGCCGGGTTCGTCGCCATAGCATCATCAATGCTGTCAGTGCGCATCCGCCCGAAAGCCAGAGAAAATCACTTAAGCCAAAGCCGACAAGGGTTGTTGCCAGAATCATGACCAACAGCAGCTTGCCTGCAATGCGTTGTTGTTGGATATGACGTGTGGACAGTTTCAAAGCAGATTAACTCGATAGCGGCGCAGTTCGAACTGCGCTGGTACAAGGCGACCGGATCAGGTGTTGAACCGGGTAAACGGGTAGCGTGCAGGCTCTATTGTAGGTGTTCCTAAAAGTCGGTTAGATTCGGCGCTACGGGGTGTGGACGACCACAGCGATCACCCGACAATGTTTTGTCACCACGAAATGGAGGCAAGGGATGTCACAGAGAATTCAATGGCGCCACCTGGTTGGTCTTGGTGCGGCGCGGTGAGCGCTTTTGATCAGGCCCCGGTCATTAACCAT
>JABINT010000071.1 GCA_018698075.1 Acidiferrobacteraceae bacterium | reverse complement strand
GAAACAGTATCGGTCGTGCTGCAGGTAGCGTCCTTCCGGGTGCTGGGCCGACGGATTTTTCGCATGGCGCCATTACATCACCACTTTGAACAAAAAGGCTGGAAAGAGCCTCAGGTGACCGTGCGCTTTTGGATTATCAGCCTGATCCTGGTATTGATCGGGCTTGCAACGCTGAAGATCAGGTAAACCATTCGTGGAGACAGCCTTGGCGATCAAAGCAAATGCACCTCCCTGGCGACGGGCCACAGTATTTGGACTGGGTGCGTCGGGCTATTCGAGTGCCTGTTATCTGGCACAACTCGGTGTAGCAGTTTCTGTTCAGGATAGCCGAGAACGGCCGCCGTATCGTGCGGCACTTAGCCGTGAATGGCCTGATGTGCCGGTGTCTTGCGGCGAGTTCAATCTATCCTCCCTGGAAGAAGAGGATCTGGCTGTTGTTAGTCCCGGTATTGCGTTATCCCAACCAGTGTTGCAAGCAGCAGCTGAGCGTGGGCTGGAAATTGTGGGCGATATCGAACTCTTTGCCCGTGCGTGCACGGCACCGGTAATCAGTATTACCGGCTCCAACGGCAAGACCACGGTAACCACGCTGGTAGGGGAGTTGCTGAAGGCCCGCGGCCTTGATGTCAAAGTCGGTGGCAACATCGGTTGTCCCGCCCTGGAACTGTTGGCAGGGCCCGAGCCCGATCTATATGTGTTGGAGTTGTCGAGCTTTCAACTTGACACTACAAGCTCACTCCTGAGTGCCGTCGCTGCTATTCTCAATATCTCGCCTGATCACCTGGATCGATACGGGACAATGGAGTCCTATATCGATGCAAAGTTACGGATCGTTCCAGGGGCACGCAGTCTCGTTCTGGGCAGGGATGATCCGGCGCTAGCCGGGGCGCAGATCCGAGGCGACTTTGCCACAGTGACCTTTGGTCTAAATCCGCCACAGAGCAACTCTGATTACGGAATTGTCTTAGATAGCGGGAGTGAGTGGATTGTCCGCGGCAGCGAACGACTGGTGCCGGTTGAGACACTATCGCTAACGGGCCGTCACAACCTGGCAAATACGCTTGCGGCCATCGCCGTGGTTGAACTTGCCGGTTACCCTCTGGATGAGTCCGGCGTGAAGGCGTTGTCTGATTTCAGGGATCTACCGCACCGCTGCGAGCAGGTGTTGGAACGCAACGGGATTGCCTGGGTCAATGATTCCAAGAGTACCAACCCGGGTGCTACCGTTGCGGCACTGGCTGGGATGGGGCGTCCGGTGGTGTTAATCGCTGGTGGACAGTCCAAGGATGCCGAATTCACCGCGCTGGCCGAAGCCGTACAGCTATACGCCCGTCAGGTTCTACTGATTGGCGAAGACCGGCTATTGCTGGCTGGCGCGATTGGTGATCGGGCGCCGGTCACTCTGGCCGATGATCTCGCCCATGCGATAACTCTTGCATCGCGCTGGGCTCAACCCGGTGATGTCGTTCTATTGTCTCCAGGGTGCGCCAGTTTTGACATGTTTGATAATTTTGAACACCGCGGCGAGATCTTTTGCCGTCTGACTCGGGAGATGATTTCATGACTATTCCCGCAGTCACCACATGGCAAGGGTCGCGCGCCAGCAGCCCTTTCGATCCCTTGCTTGTTCTGCCAGTGTTGGTCCTGCTTGCCTTTAGCGCCATCATGGTGTTCTCTGCCGCGATTGGAACTCGCGGTGGTATTTCTGGCGGCTTGGCCGTCTTGTTAAAACACCTTTTTAGTATTGCCCTGGGGTTGTGCCTTGGGTTTGCTGCGGCCAGCACGCCACTCGACTGGTGGCGCAAGTCCAGCCGGATATTGCTGGCGTTCGGTACAGTGCTGCTGGTACTACTGCTGTTGCCGGGCCTGGGGCATGAGGTCAACGGCAGTACCCGTTGGTTCCCGTTGGGGCCACTGCGTTTTCAGCCCTCGGAACTGGTGAAGGTGCTGAGCGTACTGTATCTGGCGGATCATTTTGTCCGCAATGCCTCGGCGGTGACATCCTTTCGCGTCAGTATTGTCGAACCTGCTCTTGTTGTCGGAGTACTGGGTGTGCTGTTGTTGCTGGAACCCGATCTTGGTTGCACGGCAGTGATCATGATGGTTGCTCTGGGCATGATGTTTCTGGCAGGCACCCCTTTGCGCTACATCGGCGGCGCTATTGCGGTAGCGGTTTGTACAGTAGCTGTGCTCATCAAGATTGAACCCTACCGCCTTGAGCGGGTGATGAGTTTTCTCGACCCATTCGCTGATCCCTATGGTTCCGGTTTTCAACTCGTGCAGGCGCTGATCGCGCTTGGCAGTGGCGAGTGGTTGGGCGTAGGTCTTGGAGCGAGTGTGCAAAAACTTTTCTATCTGCCCCATGCGAGCAATGATTTTCTGCTTGCTGTGGTGGGTGAAGAGTTGGGCCTTGTAGGTGTTGCGATACTCCTTTGCCTGTATTCACTGTTTCTATGGCGAGTTTTTCGACTGGCGAATCGCGCGGCCCGTGCTGGCGAATTATTTGGTGCTCGTGTGGCCCAAGGCATTGGGTTGCTTCTGGCGCTTCAGATGATGTTTCATTTTGCTGTCAATCTGGGCTTGGTGCCGACCAAAGGTCTCACGTTACCGCTGATGAGTTATGGCGGCAGCAGTATGCTGATGAGTTGCCTGGCTGTCGGATTACTGCTGTCCGTGGACCGTAGCCTGCCGTCCAGTCGCGTGGGGGCGCGTTGACTACTGTGCTGATCATGGCTGGTGGCACCGGTGGGCATGTATACCCGGCCTTGGCCGTGGCCGGTGCGTTGCGCGAACAAGGCGTACGAGTGGTATGGCTGGGTACCCGGTCCGGGCTTGAGGCTCGGGTTGTGCCAGCTACGGGAATCGAAATTGAATGGCTTGATATCAAAGGCTTTATTGGCACGTCACTGCGTCGCAAATTGGTTATGCCCGGGATGCTCGTACGAGCTTTGTTTCAGGCGTTGGCAGTGATCCGTCGGCGTGTACCGGATCTGGTACTGGGCATGGGCGGTTTCGCTGCCGGCCCAGGCGGTGTTGCGGCCTGGCTGACCCGTCGGCCACTGATTATTCACGAAGCCAACGCCATATGTGGATTCACCAATCGGCTGTTGGCGCCACTTGCACGGCAGGTACTGAGCGGTTTTGAGGGTACCGCGCATTTGGGTCGCGGTGCACTGTGGACGGGTAACCCAGTGAGGCCGAGGATCAGTGCGCTGGCACCGCCGGCTGAGCGAGGCCTCGGGCAAGGCGCTCGTTTACGACTGCTGGTGTTGGGAGGCAGTCAGGGCGCGCACGCACTCAATGAGGTCTTGCCGGGTGCGCTAAGTCAGACGACACATGAGCCATTGCCTGAGATCGTGCATCAGTGTGGCGCCGGCCAGGCTGATGAAGTGTACAAGGCTTATTGCGAACTCGGGATTGACGCCGATGTGATCGAATTTATTGAAGATATGAGCGCAGCCTACGGCAGGGCCGATCTGGTCATCGCCCGCGCAGGCGCAATGACGGTTAGCGAACTGTGCGTTGCTGGCCTGCCCGCCATCCTGCTGCCTTATCCATATGCGGCCGGTGATCACCAACGCGCCAATGCTGCGTTGCTCGCCAGATGTGGCGGCGCTGTAGTGGTTGAGGCAGCAAGCATGAGTGAAGCTCATATGGCTGCCCAGATTGACCGACTTGTGCGGGACCGGTCGCAACTGCTGCAGATGGCAAACAATGCCCGGCGCCTTGCGCAGCCCGATGCAACCGCAAAAGTGGTTGAGCAATGCCTGGAGAATGCCCGTGCGTGAGTTTGTCCGGAAAATTCATTTCGTCGGGATTGGTGGAGCCGGTATGAGCGGTATTGCGTCGGTACTGCTGGATCAGGGCTACACCGTCACAGGCTCAGACCAGGTAGCATCGGCCAATACCCAAGCGCTGGCCGACAAGGGCGCCCAGATCTGGCTGGGTCACGATGCAGGCTATGTTCGGGGCACCGATGTGGTGGTCGCGTCCAATGCGATCGCCACCGATAACCCAGAGATCGTCATCGCCGGTGAGCTGGGTATTCCCGTCGTACCGCGGGCACAAATGCTGGGCGAGCTCATGCGTTTTCGAAATGGTATAGCGGTGGGCGGCACCCATGGCAAAACGACAACCACTAGCCTCGTGGCTGCCATATTCGCGGCCGCTGGCCTGGATCCGACATTCCTTGTCGGTGGGTTGGTCAAGAGCGTAGCCGGAAATGCACGGTTGGGTAATGGTCAATGGCTGGTCGCTGAGGCAGACGAGAGCGATGCATCCTTTTTACACCTGCAGCCCCACATCGCCGTGATCACCAATATTGATGTCGATCATTTGGATGCTTACAGCGGTGATTTTGATCAGCTAATTGAGACTTTTCTGCGCTTTGCTCACAACCTGCCATTTTATGGGCTTGCGGTACTGTGTGCCGATGATCCGGTCACCCGGGCACTTCGCCCCCGGGTGAGACGGCCGGTGGTGAGTTACGGGATCGACAAGGGCGCTGACTATCGTGCCATCAATATCCGACAGGAAGGGACGAGGATGTACTTTGATGTGGGTATTGCTGAGGGAAAGAGTATTGCAGTAGATCTCTCGTTGCCCGGGCTGCATAACGTGCAGAACGCCCTGGCTGCAATTGCGGTTGCTGACAAGGTAGGTATCGACTCACAGGCAATATGTGAAGGCCTTTCTACTTTTTCCGGCATAGGCCGACGCTTTGAAATACTGGGCGAACTCCCGCTAGAGGCAGGTTCGGCACTGCTGGTGGATGATTATGCGCACCATCCCCGCGAGATCGAAGCAACATTGGAGGCTGCCCTTGGTTGCTGGCCAGATAAGCGTATTGTCGTAGTGTTTCAACCGCATCGTTTTTCCCGGACGCAGAATCTACTCGATGACTTCAGCGCACTGCTGTGTACCGTGCAATGTCTGGTCATTACCGAAGTCTACGCTGCGGGCGAAAAACCACTGGCCGGCGCTGATGGACGCGCGCTGTGCCGGTCGGTGCGCGCCCGAGGTGGAATCGACCCAGTGTTTGTTGATCGCCTCGAGGCTTTGCCAGATTCTTTGCTGCCGTTGTTGCGTAACGACGACATTGTGTTGACCCTGGGTGCAGGCGATATAGGTCGCGCTGCGCGCGAACTGCTCGGGTCAGCTCAACTCAAAGAAGGCACCCACGGGTGATTAGTGCCATGACTCGTCAGAGCGTGCCCGGATTCGAAACGGTTCGCGGCGTTGTGCATACTAATGAGCCCATGTCCCGGCACACCAGCTGGCGGGTTGGTGGGCCAGCACGCTACTTTTTTATACCTGCAGGTCGGGAAGATCTGGCAAGGTTTCTTCAGAGTTTAGAAACTGATACGCCAATATTATGGGTGGGCCTGGGCAGTAACCTGCTGGTCCGCGACGGAGGTTTTGACGGTGCTGTAATCGCTACTCATCGGGGACTTTCCAAGATTGAGCGTTATGGCGAGCGTGAAGTCCTTGTTCAGGCCGGCGTACCCTGTGCTCGTTTGGCCCGTTTTTCTAATCGCCATGGACTTTGTGGAGTTGAGTTCATGGCGGGCATACCGGGAACCGTTGGCGGCGCTCTGGCGATGAATGCGGGCGCCTTTGGAGGTGAAACCTGGCAATCGGTTACACAGGTTGAATTAGTTAACCGCCGTGGGGAATTCACTCACCCCCCGGTGGAATCGTTTGCCGCGGCCTACCGCGAAGTGACTGTAGCGGATGATCATTGGTTCACCAGCGCACGTTTCACCCTGTCATGCGGTGATCCGGATGTCGGACAGGCGAGGATTCGCTCTTTGCTCACCGAGCGGGGAAGTCGCCAACCAGTGCAGCGCGCGAGTGCGGGCTCAGTCTTTCGTAATCCTCCAGATGACCATGCCGCCCGATTGATCGAAGCCGCGGGTCTCAAGGGCCTGCGTCATGGTGGTGCCGTAGTGTCCTCACAGCACGCGAACTTCATCATCAACGAAGGGACTGCGAGCGCGCGGGATATCGAGACCCTGATTGAAATGATTCGTGAGCGGGTTATGGATCTTCTAGGGGTGATGCTTGATCCAGAAGTACGTTTTTCGGGGGCGGATCGATGATTGTCGCCGAACTCGGTTTCCCGGAACTTCGGCCTTTGCAGACGCCGGATCAACCCCCCGCGCAGGCGCCGCTAGAGCACCGCCTCCGCCGGCGCACTGTGTTATTCGCCTCGATTGTAGTCGTAGCCCTAGTGGCAGCGTTATGTGTCGATCAGATCCTACGCTCGGGTTATTTCACCATTGAGCAGGTGCGGATCGACACAGCGTTACAACGGGTTGATCAGGGACTCCTCGAGCGCTCAACCTGGCGAAATATCAATGGCAACTATCTGACTGCAGATCTGGGAGGCATTGAGCAGGCGCTGGAGAATCTGCCTGGGGTCTACCAGGCAGTGATCCGCCGCGTTTGGCCTCAGACACTTGCGGTCTCAGTGACAGAGACCGGTGCTATGGCGCAATTCGTGTCTTTGGGCAAGTCGGGAACAGCACGGGACCACGAGTTCATCAACCTGGCCCCATCAAACCAGTTACCGACCGTACCGGTGTTGCGTGCCCATCCAGAGGACCGCCAGATGCTTATCGATGTTTTCAAGCAGATCTTACCCGCATTACACGAAGTCGAACTCGAGCCACTGGCGCTGTCTGTAAGCCCAGCGGGCCGCTGGGAATTGGAGTTGCAGATTGGTGTCGATACACCGGCTAACCGATTCGTACTGCTGGCTGGGCGCGGTCCAGTAAAGGAGAAAGTGATCCGGTTCGCCTCTAGTTACGCCATGGCGCTGCGCACCCGCGGCGACATGATCGCCAAGGTGGATATGCGTTATGTCAATGGTTTCGCGGTGCGTTGGCGTGACGACTCTGCTGTTAACCAGGTCCAGCTGGCAGGCCTAACCGAGAGTGGGGATTAATCCGATCACAATGAACAGAAAACCGGTTAGCGAACTGATTGTCGGCCTCGATATCGGTACCTCGAAAGTACTTGCGGTAGTAGCTGAAGTCAGCGAAAACGATGAAATCGAGATACTGGGCGTTGGGCAGCAACCCTCACGCGGACTGCGCAAGGGCGTGGTTGCCAATATTGAATCACCCGTGCAGTCCATTCAGCAAGCCGTCGAAGAAGCAGAGTTAACTGCCGAGTGTCGCATCAGTTCTGTCTACGCCGGCATTGCCGGCGGGCATATCAATAGTATGAATTCCCATGGTGTGGTTGCTGTCAGGGATCGCGAGGAGGTCAGCCGCGGTGACATAGAGCGGGTGCTGGACGCAGCGCAGGCGCAGGCGATACCCAATGACCAGCGCGTTCTGCACATCCTGCCACAGGATTTCATCATTGACGGCCAGGAAGGCATTCGCGAACCGATCGGTATGAGCGGTGTACGACTTGAGGCTAAGGTACACATCATTACCGGCGCGGTCAGCGCCGCGCAAAATATCGTCAAATGCATCACCCGTTGCGGCTTGCAGGTAGAGGACGTAGTACTGGAACAGATTGCTTCCAGTTACGCGGTGCTCGAGGAGGATGAAAAAGAACTCGGCGTATGTATGGTGGATATTGGCGGCGGCACTACTGATATCGCCGTATTCACCGACGGCGCTATTCGCCACACCGCAGTTCTACCGATTGCCGGTGACCAAATCACCAACGATATCGCCGTAGCGTTGCGTACGCCGACTCAGGCTGCAGAAGAATTGAAAAAGAAGTTCGGCAGCGCCTTGGTGCAGTTGGCCCCCGAAGGTGAAATGATCGATACCCCTAGTGTGGGTGAGCGAGCGCCTCGGAAACTGGCGCGCACCACATTGGCCGACGTGATAGAGCCGCGTGTTGAGGAGTTGTTCTTGCTGGTACAGGCTGAATTACGGCGCAGCGGTTATGAGGAATTACTCGGAACAGGCATCGTGCTGACAGGCGGTACTGCACGGATGGCGGGTATGGCTGAGCTGGCTGAGGAGATCTTTCATATGCCGGTCCGCCTCGGAGTGCCCCAGTACGTCGGCAGCTTGAGTGATGTGGTACGTAATCCTTCTTATTCCACTGCTGTCGGGCTGGTGTTGTTTGGTTACCGCCACCAAGAGGAGCGGGAATCCCGTACTGGTCGCATCTCAGCCCCGGCACCCGGTGAGCTGGCCAGTCGGATTAAGCAATGGTTTTCAAGTCATTTCAAAAAGGATTAACGGTGGAGTACACAGCAAAAAAGGATTCAATTTCGGGTAAGCAATTGGCAGTTTGTCCAGGTGGCAAAAAATTTTATTTTCAACCTAAGTATCAGGAGAGACGATATGTTTGAACTGATGGAAATCTCGGGCCAGCAAGCGGTAATCAAGGTATTGGGCATTGGCGGCGGCGGCGGCAACGCGGTCGATCATATGCTGTCTGCCAATCTAGAGGGGGTTGAGTTCATCAATGCGAATACTGATTCACAGGCGCTGCATCGCTCTGGCGTGTCCAAGGTGATGCAACTGGGCGAAGGACTCACCAAGGGGCTCGGTGCTGGGGCGAACCCGGATGTTGGCCGCCAGGCGGCGACTGAGGATCGCGACAAAATCGCAGCTGCATTGGAAGGTACCGATATGATCTTTCTTACTGCGGGAATGGGTGGGGGAACCGGAACCGGCGCGGCACCGGTAGTGGCCCACTTGGCCCGCGAGAAAGGAATCCTGACCGTGGCGGTCGTGACACGCCCGTTTAACTTCGAAGGGAAAAAGCGCATTGCGGCGGCGGATCAGGGAATCAAAGAATTGGGTGAACTGGTTGACTCTCTGATTGTGATTCCGAACGAGCGGATCCTGGAAGTGATGGGAGGCAAGATAACGTTGTTGGAGGCCTTCAGCAAGGCTAACGAGGTCTTGCTCAACGCGGTGCAGGGAATCTCAGAGCTGATCACCCGCCCTGGGTTAATCAACGTGGACTTTGCCGATGTCCGCACGGTGATGTCTGAAATGGGAATGGCTATGATGGGCTCGGCAACGGCGACAGGCCCGGATCGGTCAATCGAGGCGGCGCGGGGCGCGGTATGCAGCCCGTTGCTGGAAGAAGTGGATATTCATGGCGCTAAGGGTCTGTTAGTCAATGTATCCGCAGGTCCAGATATGGAGTTGGCAGAGTTTGCCCAGGTGGGCGAGATTGTTAACGAATACGCCTCGGAAGATGGCACCGTGGTGATCGGCACTGTGCTAGACCCGGAAATGGAAGGCGAACTACGGGTAACGATGGTAGCGACAGGAATTCGCAACCGCACACTCACTCCCCAAATCACCCTGGTTAAGGATGGAGAGGTCGAAGACGCCGTAGAAACCGAGGTTGATTACGACCAGCCTACGGTTATCCGCAGGCGCCCCCGGACTGCCGGGGACCTGGACACCAACGGTAACGCAGCAGTCGACATGGATTACCTTGATGTTCCAGCTTTTCTGCGCCGCCAGGCGGATTAACTCATAAAAAACAAAAGGTTATATTGGATATTGTCATTAATGAGGAGAATTATGCAAAAAAAGTGGTAAAAATATTTCAAAACAAGTACGATTTGCTGAGTTTCTTGTGTAGAATTGATTTTGCTGGGCGCGTGGGACGCTACCATCCGCTTGGCGTAATCAGAAAAACCAGCAAAGAAGGGAAGGATGATCCGACAGCGAACCCTCAAGAACGTGATCGGTGCGACAGGCGTAGGCCTGCATACTGGAAAGAAAGTCTACCTGACCCTGCGTCCGGCACCAGTGGGAACGGGTATCGTCTTTCGGCGCGTTGACCTTGACCCGGTTGCAGAGATAGCGGCGAGCCTCGAACGGGTCAGTGACACCCGACTTTCGACCACCCTTGAGCACAACGGCGTGCGGGTCTCTACCGTAGAACACCTGATGTCCGCTTTCGCTGGCTTGCACATCGACAACGCCATTGTCGAGCTTGATTCTGATGAAGTACCTATCATGGACGGCAGCGCTGCCGTTTTTGTTTTTCTGATTCAATCCGCTGGTATCGAGACACAGACAGCGGCCAAGCGTTTTATCCGGATCAAGGATCCGGTGGAAATCAGGGAAGGGGACAAGTGGGCGCGCTTTGAACCCTTTGAGGGGTTTAAGGTTAGTTTCAGTATCGATTTTAATCACCCAACTATGCGATCCTCCGGCCAGCAAGCGACGGTTGATTTGTCCGAGGTTTCTTTTGCCAAAGAGGTCAGTCGGGCGCGTACATTCGGTTTTCTACAAGACGTTGAGGCCTTGCAGGAAGCTGGCCTTGCCCGCGGTGGCAGTTTGGATAACGCAATCGTCATGGACGATTACCGGGTGATCAACGACGATGGCCTGCGCTATGGCAACGAATTTGTTAAGCACAAAATTCTTGATGCGATCGGTGACCTCTACCTTTTGGGGTGTCCGCTGATCGGCGCTTTCTCTGCCCACAAGTCGGGGCATGGCCTCAATAACCGCCTTTTGCGCACATTGACGCAGCAGCGCACGTCCTGGGAGACTGTCTCCTATGACAGCACTGAGACAGATGCGGCGCCGGCATTTCTCCATCCTGCCTTTACTTGATCTTCGGCCGGGTCCCGGCCTCTAGATTCTCCTGGGGTTATCCCGATTCTTTCCATCGGCTGAGCGCTTACGTACGTTGTGCGGCAGTCAAAGGTCGCATACAGACTGTACGGCCTGGCGGATATCCGGTGAAATTACGCTCACGGTAATGCATTAAAGCAGTGAACCATCCAGCCGATGGGCAATGCGTAGCCGACCTTGTTCACAGTCGATTAACGCAACGGCCTTTGGAGATTAAACAGGATGCAGACCATCAAAACTTTTGGTGTCATCGGTACGGGGATTATCGGCGCGGGCTGGGCCGCTCGTGCACTGGCCCGGGGTTTGAACGTATTGGCTTTCGACCCAGGCGCAGATGCACAAGACCGCTTACGTGATAACCTGGCCCAGGTCTGGCCGGTATTGGAACGTACCGGCCTTTTCCCTGGCGCATCGGTAGACCGGCTAAGATTCTGCGATTCCCTGGAAGAGGTAGCTCTTGGAGCGCAGTTCATTCAGGAAAGCGCCCCAGAGCGGATAGAACTTAAAACCACCCTGCACGCCCAGATCGATGCCGCGGCGCCGGCAGATGTACTGATTGCCTCGAGCACCTCGGGTCTGCTGCCAAGTGAGTTCCAGTCGCACTGTGCTCATCCGGGTCGGGTGATGGTTGGACATCCTTTTAACCCGGTTTATTTGTTACCGTTGGTTGAAGTGCTGGGTGGTGAGCAGACTGACGCCGACAATATCGAACGTGCAGTAGCGCTGTACCGGGATCTCGGTATGTATCCACTGAAAGTACGCTCCGAGGTGCCGGGGTTTTTGTCTGATCGACTCCAAGAAGCATTGTGGCGGGAAATCTTGCACCTGGTTAACGATGATGTCGCGACGCCGGAAGAGCTCGATGCAGCCATTTGTTATGGCCCCGGCCTGCGCTGGGCGCTATGGGGGGCCTGCCAGATTTTTCATGTGGCAGCCCAACCGGGCGGTATGGGCCAGTTTCTCAAACACTTTGATCCTTCTCTTTTTCCCTGGACCCATTTGGAGCCGCCAAAGATCACTGACGAACTCGTCGACAAAATGCACTCGGGCTGTGAGCGTCTGGCCGGTGATGCGCCTATTGACGAATTAGAGCGGGTGCGTGACGATGCGTTGATTGGGATTCTGGAGTCGCTACAGCAACGCAACCTGGGTGCCGGGGCAGTGCTTAATCAACACCAGAAACGTATTCGCGAGTCCGTCGACAGCGATAGCGACTGAGCGCTGCGTCGGCCGCAGCACCATGGAGAGCCCTGATGGAATTTTCCCTGAGCGATGAACAGCGGATGCTGGTCGACAGTGCCCGTGCTTTTACTGAAAAGGAATTGTATCCCTATGAGGATGAAGTAGAAGCGAGCGATGAAGTTCGCCCGGAGCTTGCGCGCCAGATTCGAGAGCGCGCCATTGCCCAGGGATTTTATGCCGCCAATATGCCCGAGGATCTCGGAGGTGGCGGACTGGACAGCGTTTCCCTGTCGTTGGTAGAGCGCGAGTTGGGGCGGGCTAATTTTGCGCTGCAGTATCTGGTCGGACGGCCCAGTAATATTCTGCAGGCTTGCGTTGGTGAGCAACGTGAGCGTTACTTGCTGCCGTGCATTCGCGGTGAGAAGACGGACTGTCTGGCGATGACCGAGCCCGGCGCGGGGTCTGATCTTCGCTCAATGCAATGTCGTGCGAAGCGCGACGGAGACAGTTATATCATCAATGGCACCAAGCATTTTATCAGTCATGCTGATCTGGCAGACTTTGTCATCCTCTTTGCTGCGACCGGCGAAGAAGAATCCAGTCGTGGTCCGCGAAAATTGATCAGTGCTTTTCTGGTGGACAAAGGCACCCCCGGTTTCACAGTGCGACAGGGTTATCACAGTGTTTCTCATCGGGGATACCATAACTGTATCCTCGAGTTTGAAAATTGCCGAATCCCCGCTGAGCAGATGTTGGGCACAGAACATCAGGGTTTTAACGTGGCCAACGATTGGCTCGGAACCACGCGGTTACAGGTGGCGGCGATGTGTCTGGGTCGGGCCTATCGCGCACTGGAGCATGCTACCGACTGGGCGGCCGAACGCCAGCAGTTCGGCCAGTACATTGGCCGGTTCCAGGGGATTGGGTTCAAGCTCGCTGAGATGAAAATGCGCCTGCAGGCCTCGGAGTTACTCACTCTGCAAGCGGCGTGGAAGGCTGATCAGGGTGTTGCTACTGATACAGACTACGCGATGGCTAAGTTATATACCACGGAGATGCTCGCGTTTGTCGCTGATGAGGCCATTCAAATTCACGGTGGTATGGGATTAATGTCCGATTTACCGCTGGAACGCATCTGGCGCGATGCCCGGGTTGAGCGAATATGGGAGGGCACCAGTGAGATACAGCGACACATCATCTCTCGGGACATGCTGCGCCCACGCTGGACCTGATGCGCTAACCCCTTGACCTTAGAACGCCTGTTCCGACCATCCAGCATGGCCGTGTTCGGTGGCCGCGAAGCCTGCGAGGTTGTGCGCCAGTGCAAGCGTATGGGTTTTGCCGGCGACATCTGGCCGGTGCATCCGTCTCGGGAGACCGTCGAGGGGTATCGCTGCTATCGCGATGTTAGCGCATTGCCCGGGATTCCGGACGCGAGCTTTATTGGTGTCAACCGCCACGCTACCGTTGGCATTGTTGACAGCCTGAGTGGCGTTGGCGCCGGCGGCGCGGTCTGCTATGCCTCTGGTTTCAATGAGGTCGCCGATGGCGAAGCGCTCAACGATGCGTTGCTCGCGGCGGCAGGATCCATGCCCATACTCGGCCCCAATTGTTATGGCCTGATCAACTACCTGGATGGTGCGCTGATGTGGCCAGATCAACACGGTGGTGAGCGGGTAGAGCGCGGTGTGGCGCTTTTCAGTCAGAGCAGCAATATTGGGTTGAACTTGACCATGCAGTCGCGCGGGTTGCCGATCGCCTACCTGCTGGCATTGGGCAATCAGGCCCAGACCGGGCTTGCCGATGCCTTAGAAGCGGCACTCGATGACCCCCGTGTGACCGCAGTGGGCCTTTACATTGAAGGTTTTGTAGATGTGCCGGCGTTTGAGCGGGCTATGCGCCGCGCGACAGAACAACGGGTGCCGGTGGTCGCGTTGAAATCCGGTGCCAGCAACCAAGGTGCGCGGATCACGCAATCACATACGGCATCTATGGCGGGATCAGACGAGGCAGCCGATGCGCTGTTCGCGCGGCTGGGTATTGCCCGGGTGCATGACCTCGATACACTGATTGAAGTCCTCAAGCTGCTGCATGTGCATGGGCCGCTGGCTGGCAATCGCCTGTGTTCCATGAGTTGCTCTGGAGGAGAGGCGTCGTTGATGGCTGATGCCGTTATCAGCCGTGATCTCGTATTCCCTGAACTGAATACGGCTCAACATCAGGCTGTAGCAGATACCGTGCATGAACTGGTCAGCGTATCGAACCCGCTGGATTATCACACTTTCGACTGGAATCACGAGGAAGAACTCTGCGCCACCTATTCCGCGATGCTGGGTTGTGGCTTTGATCTGTCATTACTGGTGCTTGATTTCCCCCGGGCGGATCGATGCGATCTTAAGACCTGGGCGCCTGCGGTGAGCGCCATTGGTCGGGCTGCCCATGACACGGGAGTGCCCACCGCGGTGGTAGCGAGCCTGCCGGAAAGCATGCCTGAGTCGGTGGCACGGCAACTGATAGCAGATGGGATCGTGCCCTTGTGCGGGTTGCGCCAGGCGCTGGACGCTGCACAAGCGGCTGCCATGATAGGCGCGGCCTGGCAGCGTCAACCGCCCGATACTGCTCTGCCTGGGCCATCACACGCCACCGGCCATGTGCTGACGAGGGTTGATGAGTGGCAAGCCAAGGTCGAACTGGCCCAAGCCGGATTAACGGTACCACGAGGTCAGCGAGTCCGAAGCCTCAAGGCGCTGATGGCCGCAGCGCAGTCTCTGGATTTCCCGCTGGTTCTGAAAGTCTGCGATGCTGATATTGCTCACAAAAGTGAGCACAATGCGGTGATCCTGAATATTTGCGATCAGGATGCTTTGAGGGGGCATGGCCAGGATCTTTTTGCCCGTTACCCACAATTGCTGGTTGAAGAGATGGTGACCGATGCGGTCTGTGAGATGATCGTTGGAGTCAGTCAGGACCCGGCTATCGGGCCGTGGATGCTGTTGGGCAGTGGCGGCATCCAGGCCGAACTGGCGCCAGACCGCACAGTGGTTTTATTGCCAGTTGATTGCGTTATGTTGGAGCGAGCGTTGGCATCGCTTAAGACCTACCCATTGCTTGTGGGCTTTCGGGGTACCTCTATAGCCGATACAGCCGCACTGTTGCAAGCACTGCAGCAGGTCGGTGAGTTTGCTTTGGCGCGCAAAGATTCCCTGGTTGAGCTTGAGCTTAACCCGTTGTTGGTGCGACCCAAGGGTAAGGGTGTCGTGGCGGTAGATGCTTTGCTGTGCTGTACCGAGGATGCTTAGCCCTATGTCTTTGCTGCGAACCGATCCTGGCCAAGCTGTTGTCGCTCAGCGACTTGATGCATTACGCGAGTTTTTGCAGCCGTGCTTGGGCGCCTTGCTGGATATAGGCTGTGGCGGCGGAGTGTTGAGTGACGGCTTGGCGCAGCAGGGTTTTCATGTCACAGGCATTGACCCGTATGTAGGTAGCGGTGCCCCAGCTTCACGGGTGCGCGGCAGCGCTCATGCGCTGCCGATGACCAGTGACAGCTTTGATCACGTTCTGCTGCACTGGTCACTTCATCATGTACCTCAGGCGCTAATGGGCCGTGCGCTAGGTGAGGCGCTGCGGGTACTACGTACAGCGGGCACGCTGTATGTGATCGAACCCGAACCGGTAGGCAGTTGGCAGGCGGTATCTTGTGGGTTTCATGATGAGACCGGGGTTCAGGCCATGGCAGCAGAAGTAGTGAACCACCTGGTCGTGGCAAAGGGTTGCAGTCGTCGGCGCGCCTACTATTTCAGTGAAGACCGTTATCCGCAGTTTGATGCATTTGTTGACGATATGATGTCGCTGGCGTACAACCGTTATCGCGTAGAGGATATTCGCCAAGATGCCGTCAGGGATGCGTTTGAGGCGTGTGCACACGAAGGCGCTTACGTGCTGCGCCAGAGAATCCGAATGGAAGCTATTCAGTGGCCAAAAAATTTCAGGAGTGACAATTCATGAGCGTTGACAGTGTGCATACCGAGAAGCGCGGCTCTGTGCTGCAGGTGACGCTCGATCGTCCCAAGGCGAATGCGATTGATGTGGCAACCAGTCGAGCACTGGGTGATGTATTTGCGGGATTTCGAGATGACCCTGATCTGCGTATCGCCATTATCACCGGTGCCGGTGAGAAATTCTTCTGCCCTGGGTGGGATCTAAAGGCAGCCGCAGAAGGCGAAGCTGTGGATAGCGACTATGGGGTTGGCGGCTTTGGCGGCCTGCAGGAGTTGCCCGATCTTAACAAGCCGGTGATCGCCGCGGTCAACGGCATCTGTTGCGGCGGTGGTCTTGAGTGGGCCTTGTCGGCTGATTTGATCCTTGCCGCCGAGCATGCCACTTTTGCTTTGCCCGAGATTAACTCAGGCACTATTGCCGATGCCGCGACACTGAAATTGCCTAAGCGCATTCCCTGGCACATTGCTATGGAGTTGTTATTTACCGGCCGATGGATGGATGCCACCGAGGCGCATCGCTGGGGCCTGGTGAACGAAGTATTGCCCTCTGGCAGTCTGCTGGAGCGAGCCCATGAACTTGCAGCCACACTGGCCGAGGGCCCGCCGCTGGTATATGCGGCTATCAAGGAGGTGAGTCGGGCTGCTGAAAGCATGCGTTTTCAAGATGCACTTGACGGTATTACGAGCAGAAAGTTCCCTACAGTGGATAAACTGTATTCCAGTGAAGATCAGCTTGAAGGCGCGCGCGCTTTTGCCGAAAAGCGAAAACCGCAGTGGCAAGGGCGCTGACGGCTCAGGTGGCACCCTTTATCTGGGCATCAGTTATTTTTTGATACTTGGCTGATCTCGCCCGGGGATTTTCGGTATATTGTCGGAGCGTTTTCGCAAGAGTTTTTTCAAGACATCGCGGGTCCAGGAGTACTGCCACCATGGAAGAGTGGTCTGTTGTTCACAAGGTTTCGATCCTGGGTTTTTTAGGTGCGGCGCTTTTTGGTGCGACCGCCAGTAAGACCCATTTTTGCATCATGGGATCGATCAGTGACTGGATCAATATGGGTTCCAGGGTGCGTTTTCGTGCCTGGGTGTTGTCGATAGGTATTGCCATTTTAGGTGCGCAGGGCATGCACCACCTCGGTTGGCTCGATCTGGGTGGATCGATTTACCTGGGTGCAAACTTTGGCCTTGCTGGGTTTTTGATTGGCGGTGTTCTTTTTGGCATGGGTATGACACTCGGCGCTGGCTGCGGCCAGCGCACCCTGGTACGGGTTGGCGGGGGTAATCTCAAATCCCTACTGGTGCTAATCGTCATGGCGATTACCGCTTATGCCACGCTTCGCGGCTTGCTCGCCATCGTCCGTATCGAAGTATTCGATGCGCTTGCGATTGACCTTGGCGCACGTGATATTGCCGACCAGGGCATTGGCACCTTACTGGCACACTTCACCGACACGTCTGCGGCGACAGTTTCCAGAATTGTTGCGCTGGTGCTGGGCCTGGGCGCCGTGTGGTATGCGTTTAAAGACCGTGATTTTCGCGCCAGTTACGACAATCTGCTTGCTGGCACGGTGATCGGCCTGCTGGTAGTTGGAGCCTGGTACGTAACAGGTGTGATCGGCAACGATGACTTCGAGCCGGTTATGATCGAGGCGATTACCTTTGTCGCTCCCACCGGTAACACGCTCAACTATTTCATGACCTGGACCGGCTCTGAGATTAATTTCGGGATTGCCGTGGTGCTGGGTATGATCGCGGGCTCTTTCGTCTATGCAGTGGCGACCGGGAACTTTCGTATCGAGACCTTTGTGACCCGTGCCGATATGCGCAACCATCTGCTGGCTGGAGTACTGATGGGCTTTGGTGGCGTTCTGTCGCTTGGTTGTACCATCGGTCAGGGGGTTTCGGGGCTATCGACTCTGGCCCTGGGCTCACTGGTTACTTTGGTGGCGATACTTTTTGGTTCAGCACTCACTATGAAAATCCAGTACTACATGCTGGACGAGGGTTTTTGGCCCTCATTGCGCCAGTCACTGGCTGACCTGCGCCTGGCTCCGCGCACCTTAGGCAGTTGACCATCTTGGTGGCTATTTTTTTGCTGGCCTCCTGAAAGGCCGGTACTGACGGTGAGCAATCTGAAACAGACCGAACCGGTGTCTGGCCCCACGCCCGTTTTGTCTATCCGGGATCTTTGCCTGGATCGCGGCGGGCGCACACTGTTTGATAAGCTGAATCTTGAGGTCAATCGCGGCGAGGTTATTGCCATCGTCGGTGCCAGTGGTAGCGGTAAATCCAGCCTGCTGGAACTCATCTTTTCTGATCCACGACACCGACCTTTGTATAGTGGGGTCATCCACTTTGATCGTGCACAGGCAGCACTGGTGATGCAAGATGGTGCGCTACTTGACCACTTGAGTGTCCTTGACAACCTGCAACTCGTCAGCGCGTATTCAGGTTCCAAACGTACCAATACCGAGTTACTGGAACTTCTTGAACGACTCAATATTCCGTCATCCCAGGCCGGTCAGCCGGCAGGACATCTGAGTGGTGGCGAGAAGCGTCGGGTCGCTGTGGCCCGGGCGCTGGTCTACCAGCCCGAGCTGATATTTTTTGATGAGCCTGATGCGGGCCTCGATATTGCCAACCGGCGCGAGCTTGCCGCGCTGTTGCGTGAACTGGTTGAAATTCATCGCACCACGGTAGTAATCGTCACTCATGATTCGCTGCTGACAGGCCTGGTGGCGCATAAGGTACATGTGCTGGAAGAGGGCCAGCTGCAACAAGCGTTTGCCTGGGAGGGGTTCCCAGCAACGCCCGCTGCGGCCACTCAGCGCCGTGAGGCGGTGGAGACGCTGGCTGAAAATGCCCGATTGCCCCAGATGGCGGCGGGATCTACAGGCCTTGATAAGGCGACCTCGTTGCCGGGACAGCTGGCCCGCGATGTGTGGCGCACTGTAGGGTCAGTGCTGCGCCCCAATCCTTCACCACGGCATTACCTGGCTGTTTTCTGGAAGATGCTGCAGATGGGCGCGTTGAGTGGCATCCCGTTTTTTTTCCTGGTGGGCGCAATGCTCGGTGCTACGACCATTGTCGTGGTGCGAAACCTCGTGGTCAGTGTGGTGCGCGGGCTTGATGTACCCGAGATGGTGCGCCACACCGTAGAGTATTTTCTGAGCGCTTATCCATCGCTGCGCGAGTGGTTGATCGCGCAGATCATGGACCGTGTCGATTTCAATGTACTGGCTGAACCCACGCTGAAGCGTTTGGTAGAAGAGCCGGATATGGTGCTGGATCACCTGAACGGCCTGTATATTGCCGTCTTTGTGCCAGCAATTGCTGCAATCCTTTTCGCGGCCCGCTCCGGTAGTGTCGTCAGCGCCTGGCTGGGCGTGCTGACTTTTGGGCGCAAGGTAGAGGCTCTGAAAAGTCTAGGAGTGAATCCAGAACTTTATCTTCGCAGTCCATCCGCTACTGCACTGGTCGCAAGTTACCTATTCACGGCGGTGGTTTTTGGGCTCGGTATGTGGGTTGGCAGTTTCCTCACCGCCCAGACACTCTATCAGGTACAAGATGCAGCCCATCTGCTGGCAGTCACCCCGGCGATGCTCCACAGTGTTGATGGCTTTTATAAACTGGCAATTTACGGCGCGATCGTGCCGTTGACGATCTGCACCCTGGGGCTAGCGCCCAAGGGCAGCGTAGACAGCGTAGGGCGCCACACCACTATGGCGATCATTTACTCGACCGTGATGGTTGCGGTAGTCGAGCTCGGGTTTGCTCTCAAGCCATGGCAATTTCTGCTCACCGGTTAATGGACGATCCGGTATAGCGTGCGGGTATAATGCGCGTCCCTTCGGGCCGTTAGCTCAGTTGGTAGAGCATCTGACTTTTAATCAGGTGGTCGCAGGTTCGAACCCTGCACGGCCCACCATAAATCAAACACTTAGGGGCGTTTGAGAAAAGGGCTTCCCCAATTGAAAGCCAATTCCCCAATTCAATCAGCCATTCATCCCCGAAATGGTTGACTTAAAGACCCATCAAGAGGCGATCCGGAGCCTTGACAATCGATCCCTCCGGTTGTCCTACGCACTTCAAAATTTCTCCGATATACGCAAGGCTCATAAGAGAGTTGCAAACCCCGACAGGGGGGGTGGCGGCAGAACTCATTCGGGTTTGAAACCTTTGGAGGGGAGAGATATTGAGAACCTTGCTATTGAACTGGCCGGCATTGATTGGAGTGGAAGGAAAGCAACCTCTACCGTTTTCAGGTTGGCAGAAAAAACTTTGCGGGGGTTGAGAGTTATTGATGCAAGCCACAAGCAGAAGTTTGACTTGGGCAGATTGCTCCTGTCAGCCTTTGTATATGCGGAGGTCTACCGCCTTGAAGCGGATGATGACGCTTATGACAGCCCGCTGTATGTGGTCGAGATTGATATCCTGTGGTGGAAGGGCGCTAAGCCCGGCAAGACTAGCGGCAAGCCGTTTCCTAAGTGGGAAAAGAATATTGACCAAGATGGCAACAGGTTGGTTAAACCGTCATGGCCCTGTCCACAAGATAACGAATATGTTCCCACTTTAAATCAAGATGAATT